>CAKZKQ010000582.1 GCA_937123825.1 uncultured Pseudomonadota bacterium | reverse complement strand
CCCATCCGACCTCCAAAAACGAACCAATTGCGACGAAATGACGACACCACCCGGCGAAGCCAAGAACCCACCCATCGCAAATGCTACAAGGGAGCGCAGCGACCGCACCACAAGGAAGCGAGCGCAGCGAGCGACCGAACCAAAAGCAAGCGCAGCGCCGCGAACCGAAAGCAAGCCAAGCGCAGCGCCGGCGCCGCGAACCGCGCCAAAGCGCAAAGGGCTCAACGAGCCCTTAAAAGCCAAGGCGCCGAGTCGTTGAGGCAGCGGTGGAAGGAGGTGATGCCGAAGCCGCGATCGACGTTGATGACGGTGGCGCCGTCGGGTTGGTAGCCGTCCCAGATGAGGTTGGTGGCTTTGTGGGAGACGAAGCGGGTCATGACGAAGATGATGGCGTCCTGGTCGCCCATGCGGTTGTAGGCGACGCTTTGGACTTTGCGCAGGTGGTCGAGGTGGATGTGTTCGACGTCTTTGAAGCCGAAGGCCTCTTGGATGCGGTCGAGCATTTGGCGGCGGTTGAGGCCGCCGATGACGATGGCGTGTTTGTTGTGGGTGAAGTCGAGGCCTTCCCAGCCGTCAAGGATGGTTTGGTCGCGGACGGCTTCGGCTTCTTCCTGGGTGAGTTGGTCGCGGACGGCTTTGCGCAGGCGGCGCAGCCTGGGGGCTTTGAGGGCGTCGATGTGGGGCAGCAGGAGGTTGCAGATGCGTTGGTTGGGCTGCATGCCGGCGGCCAGCAGGTCGCGCAGGGCGTTTTGAAGGGCTTCGGCGGTCAGTTCCTGGTCGAGCAGGGCTTCGACGCGGTGGGCGGCGGTGCCCGGATCCATCTTCAGGTGCTCTTCGCCATAGTGGCGTCGCTCAAACTCGCCCATGGCCTTGAAGGCGTCGCGCTCCCAGGTGGTGGACTCGGGGGTGTGGTCGAGGCTCAGGCCGTAGATGTAGCCTCGGCCGCCTTCTTCTTTCTGGAAGGTGCTGACCTTGGAGAAACCCTGGGCGATGGCGCCGTAGCTCTGGGCCAGCGAGGGGTTGCGCTCCTGGAGGTCGCGGGCGCGGGCGATGAGCGCCAGCAGCGCTTTGTTGCGCAGGTCGTTGCTGAGCCCCGCGCTGTGCTCGCCCAGATCTGTGACCAGCTCCAGGAAGGTGGCGGCGTCGTTGGGGCCGGGTTGCTCGACGTCGTCGTAGACAAAGGCCTCGACGCGTTTGACCCATTGGTGGCAGGCGGGCAGGAGCACGCCGCTTTGGCCGCTTTGCCCCACGGTGTCGCGCATGCTGGCCTGGAGCGCTTCGGGGTCGTAGGCGACCGGCTCGCGCGGTTCTGGGGCGGTTTGGGGCGTTGGCGCTGCGGGTTTGGGCTCGGGTTTGGCCAGCCGGGGCGTTGCGGCCGAGCGCGCGGGGTTTTGCGAGTGGGACTTGAGCGCGTTCTCGGCCAGCAAAAAGAGCACCTCCTCCCTTTGCCGCTGCAATTCCAGTTCACCGAGGTCCATCAGTGAGCTTTTAAGTTCGGTGCCGATGGTTCGTAATGCGTCACCCAGGCAGGCTTTCATAATGGTGACGGAGTCTTTGGAGGCGATTTCTCTGAAGTCGTCTGTGAGCGTTTCTATGCGCTCAATAAGGTCGTGGCGTTCTGACATAAATACTGCTTTTAGGGCCTTCTGTGAGGCCATCATCCTTGCGTCGAGGAGATTGGCTGGTTCCAAATATTAGACAATGTGACCCTTGTTCACAAAGGAAAACGTCTTTGGAACGTGATTTTGAATGGTAGGAGAAATTAAGGCTTCGAAACCGGTGGTTACGGGGTTGGCCGGTATCGAAATATGCCAGCGGAGGTAAGAGGTCCTTGGTTTTAGTGGGGTGAGAACTGACGAGTTCGTCTCAATAGTGGAACGGTGTAGGCGATGGTGTGTGTGGGGTCAGGGCAGTTGGCAGAGGTCCTTGTATTGGATGCGGTAGGCGACGGCGCTGGTGCGTTGGACGGTGCCGGTGAGGATGACGCGCTTTGTGGGGTTGGAGACGTCGATGCCGCAGCACATGGTGCATTCATCGCCTTGGCAGCCAAAGCGCAGGGGGTCTTTGAGGTCGCGCAACTCCAGCCCCAGTGCGTCTTTGAATTCAATGAGACCGCCACAAGTGTTGCAGCAGGGGTTGGCGTCGCTGCAGCCACGGCGAGTGCAGTCGGCGCCCCTTTGGATGAGTGTGCCTGTGATGCGCACTTGTTGGTTGTGGTGGTTTTCCAGGTCTTGGGTCAGGGCGCTGGCCTCGATGGTGTCGGTGGTGTCTGTGCAGGTGGGCAACGGGGCCGGAGGTGGGCAGACCCGGCCGCCTTTGTTGGCGGTGGGTTGGGAGCCTCCGCAGCCGATGAATGCGGCACAGGTCGCGATGAGCATCAGGGCGCTGCCGAGGGTTTTGGAGGCGGTGGACATCATGGTGTGCGCCCTGGTTGTGGGGTTTGGTCTTAAGGCAAGAGGCAGACGGTGGGGCTGCCGATGGTGTAGATGCCCAGGTCGGTCTTGGTCAGCGTGCCGGTGATGAGGGCGTTTTTGTTCATGTCGTCGGCGTTGACGCCGCAGCACATGGTGCAGTTGTCGCCGCTGCACCCAAAGCGCCCGTCGTCAGCGCGGTTGTCGAGGGTGATCTTGGAGGCGCTGGCCAGAGAGACGCTGGCGCTGCAGGCGTTGCAGCAGGGGACCTGGGGGCTGCAACCTTTGGCGGTGCAGGTGGAGATCCCCTGAATCAACGCGTCGCGGACTTTGACGGCCTTGCCTGCGAGAGACTCTTTTTGTTTGTCCAACTCGGCGCCGTCGATGGCGTCCTTGTCGGCGCCAGCGGCGCAGGCAGGCAGGGGGTCTTTGGGAGCGCAGACTTTGCCTTCACCGTCGTGCAGGGCCGGGGTTTTGGGCGCGGGCGCCGATTGTCCGCCCGCTTTGGGTGCGGGTGGGGCGTCGGGCGCGCTTTCGGGGGCTGCCTCGGGTTTGGCGGCGTTGTTATCGCCTTCATCGGTGGTTTTTTGGGGGCCGCCGCAGGCCAGGCAGAGCGCGGTCAGGGCGATGGCCAGGGCGATGTTGAGCAAGAGCGATTTCATGGGGCTGTCTCCTTTCGTGCCGGGCCGCCGTGCAAAGGGTCGCAGGTGCGCCTTTTGGCCTTGGTCTGGCCTTCAAACCGGGTCATGGGTGCGGATGCAAGCGCATCGCATCGGTAGGAAGGCCAGCCCCAAGGCGTTTTGTCAAAACCCTCAGGGGTTGGGGTCGCAGACGGTGGCCTCGGCCAGGATCAGGAAGCCGGATTGATCGGTGACCTTGGCGGTGACGATGAGCTCTTTGTGGTCCATGGGGATGCCGCAGCACGTCTTGCAGCCCAGGCTATGGCAGGAGAAGCGCCCAGGGTCCTGGACGTTGTCGATGCCGATGTCTGGCAGGGCGGGAAAGCCGACACCGCCGCCGCATGAGTTGCAGCAGGGGTTTTCGGGGCCGCATTCCATCTCGGTGCAGACCATCGTGCTGGGCAAGAGCGTGTCCTTGATGCGCACGACCTTGCCCATGAAGCCCTTGACGTCGTTGGCGATGTCGACGGCCGCGACGAGGTCTTTTGTGTCGGCAGGGTCGCAGGCGGGGATTGGTTTGGGTGTGGGGCATGCCTGGTCGGCGAAGGGATCTTTGGCCACCGGCGCGGCGGGCCTGGACATGGGCTCATCGCTGGCGGGTTCCACGCTTTGGTCTGGCGCGTCGTCGCTTTGGGTGGGGTTGGCGGTGTTTGCAGCGCCGGGGTTTTGAGGGCTGGAGCACGCCATCAGGCCAATCATCACAGCGAAGACCGAGGCCATGGACAGGAACAAGATCGAAAAGCGTTTCATTGGGGACTCTCTGAGGCATTCGTGGATCAACATCATTGAGGCTTTGTCTTGCAATGGTCAGACAAGGCCTGAGCGTGGGCGTTGGTCGCCCAAAACTGCCGCACGTTGAACCAACGGGGTCTTTTGGCCCAGCTTACACCCCTTTGGCGCTTCTTTTCAGCCCACCTCCGATGTCTCTGACGCCGCCTCCTTCTCAAACTCAGGCTCCTGGCCCACTTCCAGGGTGACTTTGCGCCAGAAGCTGTGCTCGTACCCCCCACCGTCGGCCTCATCAAAGGCCGGTGTCCCTGGCTCATTCACACTGCCCTCGCCCTCCACCAGCGCCGAGACCGACAGTGAGCGGTTGGTTTGCACATCGGCTCCCGTCAGCGAGCCCTCGACAAAGTCGATGCGGCGCGCGGCGAGCTGCTCGTTGTGGGCCTTGCTGCCCTCGACGCTGGCAAAGCCGACCATGTTGACGCTGCCGCCGCGTCCCTGGCTGAAGTACGCGGTGTAGTCCTGCAGCGCCTTCTTGGATTGTCCGGCCTTCTCGGGTGCCAGAACCGGGCCTTTGCCCACACCTGGCGTGGGCTGGTTGTGGGAGAAGAAGACCGCAGTGGGTGCGGGGGCAGGGGGTTTGGGGGCCGGCTTGGGCTCCTCTGGCGTGGGATCGGGGATTTCGGGCGTGGGCAGCTTGATGTCACCAAAGCCTTTGTCTGCCTTGGGCCTGAGCTTCAAACGCTTTCTGATGCGCCCGGTGGTGTCAAAGGCCTTGCCCAGGACCTCGGCGTAGTTCTCGGGCGTGATCTGGGACAATTCGGCGCGGATGGCCTCTAGGTCCTCAATCCCTTCGGTGGCCACCCCCGCAGCCCCGCGTCCGAGTCCGGCGGGAAGCCCCAGAAGACCTTGGCCTTTGACACGTTCGATGCCTTCCAGCAGCCCCCCAGACCGATCGTTGACCAGCGTCGCCCCTTCGCTCAGGCATCGGCGGCAAAACATGATGCAATCGCTGGTGTCGTCCATGGCGGCTCGAATGTGTGACTCCTGGGTTTGTGAGAGGGTTTGTTGAGTGCCATCGTCTCTGATCTCTGCGCCGTCAATCAGCACGTCAGCGATGAGATCGTTTTGGGCCGCGGTGGCTTCATGGACGTTGGCCCAGGCCTCCATGCTCTGCTCGGCTTCTTTCACCTCAGAGTTGAGTTGTTCGATCCTGGTCTTGACGGCCTTGGTATCTGCCTCGGCCTTTTGTTTCTGTTGGGCCAAAGCGGTCTGGCGAGTTTGGGCCTGGGTGTTGAGTTGTTCTGCGTCGGTTTGGAGGTCTTTGCCGCGTTGGTGCTCTTTGGCGCTTTGTTGTTGCGCCTGGTCAAGGGACTGCGCTGATCGCTCCATCTGCGCTTTGCCCTTGCTCTTCTCTCCTTTGGTGTCTGTGGTGTTTTGCTCGCCGTTTTGCCCGGCCACCAGCCCTTTGACCTTTTTGAGGTCTCCTGCGATGCGCGCCGGGATCAACACCGCAGGGACGCTGTCTGCAAAGGCAAGGAATTTCTTAAGCTGTGCCATGACCTCGGCTTGGGTTTTTGATGAGTCTGCGGCTTTTGCTTGATCGGCCTCAGAGGTCGCCAGGACCGATTTGGCTTTGTTTTGGGCTTGTTGTTTGGCCTGCAACTGTTGGTCGACAGGCTCCAAGGCTTGTTGGTGTTGGAGCCCTTTGGCGGCAGCAGTCGCCGAAATGGCTTTGTGTTGCTCGGCTTCGGCTTCTTTTTGATGGATTTGAGGAAGCCAGAGTTGAAGTTCTTCTTTTTGTCCTTCGAGGTGGTGAAGTTCGGCGCGTTTGGAGTCGATATGGGCTGGCTCGTGTGGTGACTCTGGGAGGTGTTTGAACGACTCGACAAAGGGCATGGATGGTTGGTCATTGAGGATGTTGTGGGACCAGGTCCCAAAAATCGACCACGTCTTATTTCGGGTGTCCTCGGCCTGAGCCCATCGGCCCACGCGTTGTGCAGTGCCAGCTCCGCTGGCGTCGCCCTGCGGCAGCGAGAGTTTGGACAGCTTGGCGGGCAGGGGGGCGAGCCGCTTTGTGGGCGATGGTGTTTTGTCTTTGGGGGCGTCTTTGGTGCCGGATGTGGCGTACTTTCTGAAGTTTGAGATCGTGCTCATGAGGGCCAGCCCGGCGTCTCCAACAAGAGCGCCAGTGTCGCCTTCGAGTTTGTCCAGTGTTTGGGCGATCTGCTGTGCGTCGCCGTCCTGGGTCAATGTGCTGATGATGCGGCAGGATGCGGCTGCGCCAGCGCAGCCCACTTTGGCCAGCGAGATGCTGAGCTTGAGTGCATCCAAGGCAATCAACGGCATCTCTGTGGTGGCGATGTATCCAGCAGCGGCGGCTGCAGCCCCCTTGGATACTGTGGCTTCAGGCACTGCCGCAGCAACACTCCCCGCAGCAGCAACTGGGGCATCGATAAGTCGTTTGAGCACGCCCAAAATGCCGCCAGTAAGGTCGATGATACCGCCCAGGACAGTCAGCCCGTCTCTGGTCAGCATGAATGCATCGGCCATCGTGCCCCACGGGTCATCGTCCCATGCTTCTGTGTTCAAAATTGTGCTGCCGCGCCCGAGCATGGCCCCAATGTCAAAGTTGCCCAGGGTGAGCACCCCATCCAAAATCCCAATGACATCACCCAGGCCAGGAATGGCTTTGAGCACGTCGGGGGCAAACTGCAGGGCGAGGCCTACGGTGAATGTCACTGCGGCTGAGGGAGCTTTGGATTGTATGGTATTGGCGACGGTCTCCACCGCGGCGTGAAGGCGCTCAGGTGAGAAGGCTTCGCCGTAGGTGGAGTAGTCCCCTGCGCCCTGGCCCAATGGGGTTTGTTGCCATTGTTTGTGCAGGACGTATTGGGTGGGGACGTCCGTGCTCATGGATTCAGCTTGAGCGACCGGCGGACCTTCAAAAATGCGCTCTGTGAGCTTATCAACGGCCTCTTGGCCAGCGGTTAGCGGGCCTGCGATGGGGCCAAAGGGCTCTTTGGGATCGACTCCGAAGACATTTGTGTTGTTTTGGGGGTCTTGTGGACCCTTCGCATTGGCCTTGGATGGGTCTTTGTCCTGGTCTGTGGCCTCTCGGCCTGCGTCAGCTTGAGGGGTTGCGGGAGTTTGCGCTTGTTTGGGGGCTTGTTCCTGGTCTTCTGTCTGGGTGTCCCGCTCTTTTTGTGCCCCTTTTGAGTCGGCGTCACGTTCTTGCTGGCGTGCTTTGGGGGTTTTGGGGCCTTTCTTGCGCTCTTTGCGCTTGTTGCGGCGCGCTTTGGCTTCCTTGGCGGGTTCTTTGGGGGCTTCTTTGGCGGCTTTGCGGCGGTTTTTGCGTTTGTTGAGGGTCTTTGCGTCGGCCATGGGGCGTTTTCCTGGCTTTGTGGTGCCCCAAAGGCCTCTTGCGTGGGTGGGCGAGGACGTTTGGCGCTCTTTTTGACGGTCAAACCGCTTGGGGATGCGGCGCAAGACGGTGTTGGGTGAGGTTTGAGGTGGTTTGGGGCCTCTTTGTGAGGTTCTCCGACCTGGTTTGGGACGACTAAAGCGGTTTACCAGCGGATGAGGTGGCCCAGCTCCTTGTAAATTCGGTGTCCGGCCTCCATGAGCATCTCGGTGTCGATGGGGCGGCCTTGTTCGGCGGCCATGAACGCGGCCCGCAGCACGGCGTCCTTGATGTAGCCGCCGCTCATTTCAAAGGTCTCTCCCAGGGCATCAAAGTCGATGTGCTGGGCCTTGGGGGCTTGTCGGGGCAGCAGTGAGCGCCAGAGGTGGCCGCGCAGCGTCTCGTCGGGGAACTCAAAGCCGATGTGGAAGCGGATGCGGCGTTTGAAGGCCTCGTCGATGGAGCCTTCAAAGTTGGTCGTCATCAGCACCACCCCTTCAAAGGACTCCATGGCCTGGAGCAGGTAGTTGACGTTCATGTTGGCGTGGCGGTCGTTGGAGCTTTTGACCTCGGTGCGCTTGCCAAAGAGGCTGTCGGCTTCATCAAAGAGGAGCACGGCGTTGTTGCGGCGAGCTTCTTCAAAGAGTCGGGCGATGTTTTTCTCGGTTTCGCCCAGCCACTTGCTGACAATCTGGGAGACATCGACCCTCAGCAGCTCTTGATTGAGTTCTCGGGCGATGATGCCGGCGACCATGGTCTTGCCAGTGCCGGGCGGGCCATAAAAGAGGGCGCTCAGGGCGCGTCCGTAGGGGAGTTTGCGCCGAAACCCCCACTGATCCATGACCTGAGCGCGGTAGCGGGCAAAAGTGATGATCTCCATGAGCGCCTCAAAGGTCTGATCGGGCAGCACCACGTCCCCCCAACCGAGCGAAGTCTCCAATCTTTCGGCCAGAGACGACGAGCGCCCCACGGAGATCCGCGCCGCGACCTCTTCCAGGGCTCGGTCAAGGCCTTCTTGCGTGTGTGTGTGGAGGCCTCGGGCGACTTCGGCGGCGCCTTCGATGATGGTCTGGTGCGGCAGGGGGAAGCGAGAGGCCACGCGCTCCAGGGTTTCTGGTGAGACTGTGCCCAAACCCTCTTGTTCCAGGGCGTATTGCCAGAGGGTCACGCGTTCGGTGCGGGTCAGGCCGGGGACCATCAGGGGGCTGCGGCCTTTGAGGCCCACCAGCGAGGGGGCCTGGTCGGGGTGGACGCCCAGGACACAGCGGTCGTGGTGTTGGTTGAGGTTTTGGATGAGTCCTGAGAGCGGCAGGGCGGTGTGGGCGCCGTCTTCGGTGCTTTGGGGGTCGGGCAGGTCGATGTAGAGCACGGCGTTGTGGAGCCTGGCTTCGCGCATGGCGACAGAGATCAGGCGACGCAGCGCCCGTGGGGTTTGGCCCTCCAGGTGTCGCCCGTCGAGGGCCAGCGTGGAGCGCCCCTGGGCGCTGGCTGCGGCGTGGACAAGCGTGGTGCGGCTGGATTCGGCCGGTCCGACCAGAATGGGGCGAGTGACTTTGCCGCGGGTGTGGAGTTGGTGGGTGAGTGACTGTGCGGTGTGCGGGTCGTGTGGGGGGTGTTGGTCGGTGGGGGGGAGCCACCTGGCAGCGCCCACCAGTTCGGGGGCAGGGACCAGGCAGCCGTCCATGGCCAGGGCGGCGCTCTCGCTCAGGCGCAGGGCGCCGTCGGTGCAGCGCTCGGGGTTGTCGGTGGTCAGCAGCTCAAAGTGGCGCAGCGGGGCCATGGGGTGCAGCCGCAGGCGCGTCAGCGCCCAAAGCGGCCCTCGGGCGCCCAGGATCATGCCCATCAGCAGCGAGGTCTGGGCGGCGTCCTGGGGGTCTTCTTCGACGGCGTAGGCGCAGGCGCGGGCCAACTCGGGGTCGGTCTGGATGAGCCAGGTCAGCGTCAGGAGGCAGATCTCCAGCGCGTCGAGGCCAAAGCGCCCGGCCAGCGCGCCGATGGGCTGGTCGTCGGCGGTGGCCAGGGCGACCAGACGGGCACATTGGAGTTCGGCGCGGCGCTCGGGTGGGGGTTGGGGGGCGGTGAAGGTAGAAGGGGTGTGGGGGGCGTCAGCGGGGGTTTGGGGGCGGTTTTGGAGCCAGAGGCCAAGGAGCGTGCGGGCGGCGGTGCCCAGGGCGGCGGACATCTGGGCGGCGTTGAGGTCTTGGGTCTGGTTTTGGGCCGTTTGGAGTTCGACGAGGTGGCCAAAGTGGCCTTCCCAGGCACGGGTGTCGCCGCGAGAGGCGGCCAGGTGGAGCGCCAGCAGGCAGCGCTCTTGCTGGGGACACAGGGAGGGGTCGGTGGTCTGGGCGGCGTGCAGTGGCTGGCTGGTCATCTTCTGTCCCCGGCTTGGGCCAGCAGGGTGCTGGCGACGTTGCGGGACAGGGGTTATCGGGCGCTGGCGCGCTCAGTTGCGCAAAAAAGGATCTTTTTTGCGTTGGCGGATTGCTGGGGGCTGTCTTTGGGCGGATTTGTGGTTGGAGAGTTGTGTGGTTTTTGGGGGGAGTGCATGTTTTCACGCGAGCGTGTTGGCCTTTGAGGAGATTGTGGGATGTCAGAGCAGCGATTGGGCTTGGAGGGGTTGCCTCTCGACGAGCCTGAACGGCGAGTGCTGGTGATCGATGCACAGCAAAACCATCGTGGTTTGGTGGTGGCGGCGTTGGTCGAGGCGGGCTTCAAGGTTCGTGGTGTCGACGATGGGTTCAAGGCTGCGGGGCTCTTGGGGCAGTGGCCTTGTGGCGTGGTGTTGGTGGCCAGGCAGTTGCCGTTGATGGATGGTTTGAAGGTGATCGAGCGCTTGACGCGTCGTCCCCACGCTCCGAGCTGTTTGGTGTTGGTGGAGCAGGACGACAGCGACGCTGCGCTTGACGCGATGGAGCGGGGTGCGGCGGGCTTTGTCACGCGTTCGACGAGTTTGGGGACGGTGGTCCTCTCTGTGAAGCGTGCGTTTGAGCGCCGCGCTTTGCGCGCTCAGTTGCACCACCTGCGCCACCACGTTTTGCCAGAAGTGTTGGGTTCACAGACACAGATCATAGGACAGAGCGCGGCGGTGGAGGAGTTGCGCGACATGATTGAACAGGTTGCTTCTTCCAAGGCCTCAGTGCTGATCATGGGAGAGTCGGGAACAGGCAAGGAGTTGGTGGCCAGGCTCATCCACGAACGCAGCCAGCGCAAGGGGGCGCCGTTTGTGGTCTTGCACTGCGCGGCGTTGGCCGAGTCAGTGCTGGAGAGCGAGCTTTTTGGTCATGAGCGCGGGGCGTTTACGGGGGCTTCGGCGCAGCGGGTGGGGCGTTTTGAGTTGGCCCACGGCGGCACGCTTTTTTTGGATGAGATCGGCGAGCTTTCGCTGACCATGCAGGTCAAGCTCCTGCGTTTTTTGCAGCAGCGTCAGTTTGAGAGGGTGGGGGGGAACAAGACCATCAGCGTGGATGTCCGCTTGGTGGCTGCGACCCATCGCAACTTGATGGCCGAGGTCAAGGCAGGTCGTTTTAGAGAAGACCTCTATTATCGCCTCAACGTCATTTGCATTGAGACGCCGCCGTTGCGTCAGCGCCCCGATGACATTGAACTGCTCATGAAGCATTTCCTGGCCCGGTCTTGCGCGGACAACAACAAAGAGCTTGTGGACATTGACCCGCAGGTGGTTCGGCTTTTAAAGGAGCACCCCTGGCCGGGCAACGTGCGCGAACTGGAGAACGTAATGGAGCGCGCGGTGGTATTGATGCGTTCGGGGCGTTTGGAGCCGTCGCTCTTGCCGGTGGAGATCCGCGGCATAGGGTTGAGAGGGGCGGCCTCTGCCCCTCCCATCCCTGGAGCCACGCTTGAGGAGCTTGAGCGGTACGCGATTTTACGCACCTACGAGGCCGTTGGTGGCAGCACCGCGCAGACCGCCAAGGTTCTGGACATCAGCGTCCGCAAGGTGCGTTACAAGCTGCGCCAGTATGCTCAAGCGGCAGAGGCTCACTCCTCGCCAGAGGGCTCAGGGTCCTGATCTTCGTCGCCGAAGCCCTCGTCATCCCCCTCTTCAAACTCTTCGCCGGGGTCATCGTCAGCGGGGGCGCTGTCGTCGCCTTCTTCGTCACCCAAGTCGTCCATGGGTTCATTGTCGCCCTCCTCGCCCTGGGGCGAGTTGGGCAGCGGCTCACTGGGTCCCTCGGCGTACTCATCGATCTCGTCGTCGGCCTCGCCGTTGTCCTCGTCGTCGTCCTCTTCGTCGTCCATGTCTTCAGCGACGGGGAGCACTGGCGGGGGGTTCTGGCGGTCGGGCTCGACGGCCTGCGCCGAGGGGCGCTCAGTCAATGACTCCTCCGCAGGCGCGGGTTGTGGTTTGGGGCGGCTGCATGCAGCCAGGGTGATGATGATGGCTGCGGCCACAAGCGCGCGCCAGGAGATGTTGTTCATGGTCTTATGTGCCTTGGTCTGGGTGTTTATCGCGTGAGGCTTTGCGCGCCTACCACTGGTCATCGTCGTCGTAGTCGAAATCGTCTTCTTCGTCTTCAAAGGTGGCGTTGAGGGCCTGCATGTCGTCATCATCCACGACGCCATCAGTGGTCAGGCCACAGTCGTCTTGGAATGCCAGGACGGCCGCTTCAGTCTGTGGACCAAAGATGCCGGTGATGTAGCCAGGGTCGTAGCCCAGCTCATCGAGCATCTCTTGGAGCAGTTCCACTTTGTTGCCACGGCTGCCCATGCGCAGGGCCGTTCCTCTGAGTTGTTGCATGTTGCACCTCCCATCATCACAGTGGTGGGTTGGTTGAGCCCCACAGCGACCCGATATGGGCCTCATCAAAGCTGTGAGGGCATCGGCCATCGATCCCACGCAACCAGGGACCGCCGCCGTAGTGGTCGAATCACCATTGATCCGCGCCGCTGGACGACCTCGATAGCCAGGAGCGTGCCACATTGCGATGAAAAGCAGTGGATCTCGGCAGTGACGGCGCAAATGGGTCTGCGCGGAGCTTTGATGGGGTTGTGAGGTGTTTGGAGGGGCAGATTCTGCCCATCGGGAGGGGCAGAGGGGCAAAATTTGCCCCTTCATGGAGTGGGAGTTCGCGCTGGCCTTGGTGTCACTCGGTCATGCCCAGGGTCAGGAGGATGAAGGCGTATTCGCGGGCCATCTCCTGGTAGCGCTGGAAGCGTCCCGACGCGCCGCCGTGCCCTGCTTCCATGTTGGTGTGCAGGACCAGGAGGTTGTCGTCGGTCTTGGTGGCGCGCAGCTTGGCGGCCCACTTGGTGGGCTCCCAGTACTGGACCTGGGAGTCGTGCAGGCCGCTGGTGATCATGACGTTGGGGTAGTCCTGGGCGGTGACGTTGTCGTAGGGCGAGTAGGAGAGCATGTAGTCGTAGTAGGCTTTGTCGTTGGGGTTGCCCCACTCGTCGTACTCGAAGGTGGTCAGGGGGATGGTCTCGTCGAGCATGGTGGTGACGACGTCGACAAAGGGCACGTCGGCCACGATGGTCTGGTAGAGGTCGGGCTCCATGTTCATGACGGCGCCCATGAGCAGTCCGCCGGCGCTGCCGCCGGTGGCGACCAGCGTGTCGCTGGTGGTGTAGCCCTCTTTGACGAGGTGTTTGGAGCAGTCGATGAAGTCGGTGAAGGTGTTTTTCTTCTTCAGGAGCTTGCCGTCTTCATACCAGCGCCGTCCGTACTCCTGGCCGCCTCGGATGTGGGCCACGGCGTAGATGAAGCCTCGGTCAAGCAGGCTCAGCCGGGTGATGCTGAAGCGGGTGGTCATGGAGTGGCCGTAGGAGCCGTAGGCGTACTGGTAGAGGGGGGCGGGTTTGGAGCGGTCGAGGTCTTTGCGGTGGACCAGCGAGACGGGGACTTTGACGCCGTCGCGCGCGGTGACGTAGATGCGCTCGGCGACGTAGTCTTCGGGGTTGAAGGTGCCCAGGACCTCCTGGCGTTTTTTGAGGTCGAGGGTCTTGGCGGTCATGTCGTAGTCGTAGACCGAGTTGGGGGTGGTCAGCGAGGTGTAGCCAAGGCGCAGGGTCTTGGTGTCGAACTCGGGGTTGAAGCCCAGCCAGTTGTGGTAAACCTTCTCGGGGAAGGCGATGGTGTGGGCGTCTTCGGGGGTTTTCCACGGGATGATGCGCAGCTCGGACTGGGCCTCGCGGCGCTCGGCGACCACCAGGAAGTCCTTGAAGACCTCCAGGGAGATCAGGAAGACGTCGTCGGAGTGGGGCACGACCTCTTTCCAGGCGGACAGGTCGTTGGTTTTGTCGGGGGTGACCGACATCAAGCGGAAGTTCAGGGCGTCCTTGTTGGTGCGGATGTAGAAGCGGTCGCCTGCGTGGTCGACGCCGTACTCATGGCCGCGCTCGCGGGGCAAGAAGACCTTGAAGTCATCCAGGGGTTTGTCGGCGGGCAGGAAGCGGACCTCGTCGGCCAGGGTCGTGCCGCTGTGGATGATGAGGTAACGGCGCGACTTGGTGCGGTCGAGGCCGATGTAGTAGGTCTCGTCTTTTTCTTCGTAGATGAGGGCGTCGGTGGCGGGGTCGGTGCCGAGCTTGTGGCGCCAGACCTGGTAGTCGCGCAGGGTGCCTTCCTGGCGCCGGACGTAGAAGACGTGGCTGTTGTCGGCGGCCCAGACCAACCCTCCGCTGGTGTTTTCAATGACGTCGGGCAGGGCTTTTCCGGTGGCCAGGTCTTTGAAGCGCAGCGTGTAGATCCGGCGCCCCAGGGTGTCCTCTCCCCAGGCCAGGATGGTGTTGTTGTCGCTGACGCTCAGGGAGCGGGCCTGGTAGAAGGTGTGGCCTTCGGATTCGGCGTTGGCGTTGAGCAGGACTTGCTCTTCGGCCTCCATGGTGCCTTTGCGGCGGCAGTAGATGGGGTACTCTTTGCCCTCTTCGTAGCGCGTGTAATACCAGTGGCCGTTGAAGAGGTAGGGCACGGAGCTGTCGTCTTCTTTGATCCGGCCCTTGATCTCTTCAAAGAGGCGGTCCTGGAGGCCTTTGACGGGTTCGAGCACGGCCTGCGTGTAGGCGTTTTCGGCTTCCAGGTAGGCCAGCACCTCGGGATCGTCGCGCTCATCGTCGCGCATCCAGTAGTAGGGGTCGTTGCGGGTGTCGTCGTGGATGGTCAGCGCCTTGTCTTCGGTGCGCGCCGTGGGGGGCTGGGGGGTTTTGGGGTCGGTCATGGTGTCCTTGGGGGTGTCTTTGGCTGGGGTGTGGGCGGTGCAGGCCGCCATCAGTGACGCAAGGAGGATGCAGAGTGCTAGGCGCATGGGCTCTCCCGGGTGGTGTTAAGCTTTGGGGCCTGGGCACGGCTGTGGGCGCGTGTCCATCTGTGATTATGGATGCACAAGCTGGGGCGAAGGCCATGTCTGACCCGGTGTTGTGTTCATATCTGGCCCATAAGTGCTCATAAATGGTGACTTGGTGGTGTATTGGGCTGTGGTAGTGTGGTGAGCGCTCCATCGGCGCAAGATCAGCGCAAGAAAAGGTTCAACAAACCCACCCACAACGCAAGTCCCGGATCATCCCATGCAGCTTCAACACACCCATCGCTTTGTCTTCAGCGCGTTGACCGCGTTGGTTTGTCTCCTGGCCATGCCTTCGACGTCGCAGGCGCTGGAGCCCCCGATGCCTGTGCAGTCCGAGCGCGAGTGGACCATTCAGCTCGATCCGTTGACGACGGCCATTGGCTTTGTCCACCTGCAAGTGGAGCGCTCGCTGGGCTCCAGCTTCTCGCTCTACCTCTCGCCGCACGCCCGTTTCTTCAACGGCATCTTGACCGAGGGCGACGAGCCCTTCCTGGGGCTGGGTGTGGAGGGCGGCGTGCGGTGGTTTTTCACCGGGGATGCTCCCGAGGGGGGCTGGGTCCTGGTGCGGGGCGTGGCGGCGCACTTGAGCACCGATGAGCCGACCTCTCAGACGGCTTTTGGCGGCTACATCAGCGCGTTGGTGGGGTACACGGCCATTCTGGACAGCGGTCTGGTGCTTTCGGGAGGGGCTGGGGCGCAGTATTTGAACTACAGGATCGCAGGGTTTGGCCCTGACAAAGGGCCGCTGATCGCGCTGCACACGGCGATTGGGTGGGCGTTCTGAAGGACACGGACTCAGTCGTCTTTTGATGACTTCTTCTTTTTCTTCTTGTCCTTCTTCTTTTTGCCTTTCTTCTTCTTGCTGGACTTCTTCTTGTCCTTCTTCTTCTTGCGCTTCTTCTTTGGCTCGATCTTGGTCCGTTCGGGCTCGGCGCCCAGGAATGGATCCAGCGCCGCGATGAGCTCTTTACGGTCGTAACTGGAGACGATGTCGCCGGGGTTGTTGTAGTTGTAGCTGGTGACCATGCCAGGGCAGGTCGTGCTTGGGTTGTTGGGGCTCAGGCGCTGATCCAGCAAAAGCTCTCCAGTGCGTGCAGCGTAGAGCTTTACGTCCATGTGTTCGTTGATGACGCTCAGCGACACGCCGCCTTCATAAACACAACTGTCCATGACGCGTTTATCCAGGTTCATGCACAGGACCAACTCGGTGTCTTTGACGCGGGCAGAGATCCAGGGCTCTT
Organism: uncultured Pseudomonadota bacterium; assembly: GCA_937123825.1. Classification (GTDB taxonomy): domain Bacteria; phylum Myxococcota_A; class Bradymonadia; order Bradymonadales; genus CAKZKQ01. The sequence goes on along the minus strand of CAKZKQ010000582.1, from coordinate 65,293 downwards.
TGTCGCTCAGGTAGCTGCCGTAAGAGGCCATTCGGTGGCCTCTGGAGGCGCTCTTTTTGAAGGCCTTGGCCTTGGAGTCCCCCTGGGGATTGTCGCAAAACCCTTCAAAGTGCTTTGAGGTGGCGCTGACGGCCTCGCGGTAGGCCTTGTCGGCGGCGGCCTTGGCTTCGTAGAGTTCGATGTGGGCCTGAAGATTCTGGTGGTTGTAGATGTAGACGCCCGCCATGACCACCACGGGGATGATGAAAGCTGTGATGATCTTCTTGTAGAGCTTCATGATGAGCGCACAGGCCCCGGCCACGCCGCCGGCCCCCAGCACAATCAACAGGCCCGTCAGCTTGGCGTCCAGATAGCGCCGGTGGGACTCCACGTCCATATGGGTCAGCTCCAGGCCGTAAGAACCGTAGCTGAGGTAGACCAGGTTGAAGACCAGGACAGCGCTGGCCACCATCATGCCAAGCCCGTACAGAATCACCCATATTGGGTTGTGGACGCCGCTGAGCAGACCACGATCTTCAAGAGATTTGGTTTTGTTGGACATGGGGGACCTCGATTGAACGCCTGGACAGTGATGGGCCGAAACTTAACAGATGCCTTTATCACTGAAAAGGACGCCCAACTGCCCCGGCAACCATCTCAAGGCACTGTCACCACCAGCTTGCCGTTGGCCTTGTTGGACTCCATCAGGCGGTGCGCGTCATGGAGCGCGTCAAACCCAAAGGTCCTGAAGATGTTGGCGCCGTATCGCCCCTGCTCCACGCGCCGCACAATCTCCTGCAAGACCGGGGTGGCCCAGGCGCCCGTCAGGGTCTCCGAGTTGTACATGGTCAAGCGCACCGTAGAGGGCATCCAGGGAAACCAATTGTAGTCCCACTCATAGCCCAAAAAGCCCACAATCCCCACGTTCCCGCGCCTGCCACAGGCCGCCAACGAGTCCATGATGGTCTCCCGCGTCCCCACCAACTCCACCACCCCGTTCACGCCCCCATCCACAATCTCCCGCACCGCACCCGCGCTCTCGGTCTGCGTCACGATCACATGATCTGCCCCCGCCTCGCGCAGTCCCTGGACCTTATCCAGGCTACGCGTCGTCGCAATCACCCCACACCCAATGTCCTTCAAAATATCCACCGCCGCTCGCCCCACCGAAGAACTGGCCGCCCGCACCATGATGGTCTGCCCCGGCTGCACGTCCATGGCCTCAATGACCACGCCCCAGGCCGTCAAATAGGTCTCCGGGATGGCGCCAAGCTGCGCCCAATCCAGCGACGTCTCCAAAGGCATCACCTGGGACGCGGGCACCAGCGTATACTGCGCGTAGCTGCCATCGTGGGCGCGCCCCAAACCCCCCATCGCCGTGGCCACTGTCTGACCGACCTCCAAACCACTGTCCGAGGCGTCCGCCACCTCACCGACGCACTCAATCCCAATGACCCTGGGCCACACCACCGCGTCCCCCGAGTGCCCTTGACGCGTCATGATCTCCGCCCGGTTCAGGCCAAAGGCCCTGACCTTGATCAACACCCAACCAGGCCTCACCTCAGGCGTCGGCAACTGCTCCAACTCCAAAGCCCCCACCTCGCCGGGGGCACGGATCACATAAGCTTTCATAGGGTGTTGTTTGGTTTTGGCCGCAAGGCGTTTGGTGACAGACCACCCTTGCAGAATGCTGAACGCCAATGGGCTTGTCCGTTCACAGAGCGCACAGATCCCATCGGGCTCAACTCAGGGCTTGGTCCAGGGCATCAAGATGTCCTTCAAGCGTGACCACACCGTGGCGTTTTGTGCAACTGGCGGTGGGTCTCCGGCGAGTTCTGTGGCGCTCTCGTCTTCAGTCTGGTGGTTTTCGTCGGCTTGATAGGCAGGGGCTGTTGGAGGAACCCGGGCCACCAGAACGGGTTGTTCTTCGTCGGCTTCGAGGGTCATTGGCCCCAAGGTCACGTGCCCAACGCGCGCCATGCTCAAGCGTTGGACCGGGACACTCTCGGCGGCCACTGGGCCATCGACGGCCAGGACTTCGATCTTGTCCGGCGCGTAGGGGTTTAAGGTGGCGTGGTGGGGATGGAGCGATTTGTGGACAAGGTGGGATTGGGCTGAATCAGAGCCGATGTGGAACGGGACGTCTTGTGCCATGTCAAAGTACATGCCGCGGCGCTCGTTGCGGGTCATGTCAGCGGGGGGGGGCTCGTGAAAGCACGCCTCGGCGTTCAGTGAACGCTCGGGACCACTGGTCTGGGTGGGCAGTGGCCTGCGCAGGATGTGCAGCGCGTTTCGGCGGCTTTCATCGCCAGTGTCCGAGGCTGTGGCCAGGGCTGTCACACGCGTTTTGGCGGGGGCGTGGGCCTTGAGGACGTGGGCCATCGTGGTGGGGATGGGGAGCCCTGCCTCCAAAGGCCACATCAGCGCCCCTTCAAAGTGGTCCCAGAGGTAATCGCAGACCCCTGGCAACGTATGGAGGTCGTCCCGGGCCAACAAAAGGGTCGTGGCGGCCTCCATATCGTGGTCGTGGGCGCGTTGGCGCAGCCAGGTGACGAGCGCAGAGGCGTCCATCGTGTCCAACCCCGCAATCAGGGGGCTGTCTTCGAAGCTGGCGGCGTGGAGTTTTAAGAGCCACGTGGTGTCTTTTGGGGTCAACGCCATGTGCTCAAGGGCGCTGCGGTCTGTTTTGGGGTCCCACATCAGCGATTGACCCCCATGCCAGAGGATTTCTGGCATGGCTCTATGAACCAGCGGGCCGATGGTCTGCGGTGTGCCCTCATCTTCAAAGAGTTCGGTCACGTAAACCATCGCAGACGCGGTGGGCCACTGGCCCGTTTTGAGCCAATGGATCAGCAGCGCCATCGAACGCAGCTCTGGCGTCAACGGGTTGCCACGATTGAGGCCACACCACCACGGGCGACTCTCAAAAGGGGCGTCGGGCGGCAGCCCCAGCCCGTGGGCCACGACCCATGGGTTGAGCGCGTCGTCGATGAGGATGTGGTGACCGGTCCATGTGGACGGGTGGATGTGATCATCGCGGCCGGGGCGCCAGGATTCCGCTGGCGCCCTTTGGATGGCGATGTCGGCGGCGTGTTGGGTGCCCAGGGCGATGCGGTAGAGGAGCGTGGCCAGTTGTGCTTCGTCGGCTTCGAGCCGAGTGGTGAGCAGTCCGGTGACCTGGGTGGGCAAATCGTAGACGATCCAGCCTTCGGTGGCTTCCAGAACCGGTGGAACGTGTGGCAATCGGTCCTGGAGGAGTTCTTTGGGGGCTTTGTGGGACCACTTCCATTGTTCGACGTGGGTCAGGACCACCACCACGGGCCGTCCATCGGTGTCTCGGCGTGCTCTCCAGACCTTCAGCGTGGTGTCGAGGCACTTTTCCAGAGTGTATGGGGCGTTGATCGTGGGGATCTGGTCGGGTGCGGGCGCAGACCGGACCTCTTTGATCCTTTGCGGGGCTCTGACGCCTGGTTTTGAGCGTTTCGAACTCAAAGAACTGCTCCAATGGCCTCTTTTGGGAGGTTTGCCCTGGGGGTTTGAACGCACCACGGGCTTTTGAGCGCACTGCGGCGCAGCGTTTGGGTGCTTTGGGGCAACGTCCCACGGTCTGGGGGACTTCCTGCACGTGTCAGGATTGGCCTTGTAGGCCGCAGAGGCAAGGGCCAGTGGTGGATGAGCCCGGTTATTGGGGTTGGATGGGGAGGATGGATTCGAGGTAGCGGCGGTGGGTGGCGTTGAAGCCGGTGGGGTGGTCAGGCAGCAGGCCGCAGCGCTCTTCAAAGGGTCGGTTTTGGCCTTCGTCCATGAGGGCGCCGGGTTGGTCGGCGATGTTGTGGTGGTGGTCAGGGTCGGCGGTGCCGTCTTCGCGCAGGGCCAGCCCCAGGGCGTGGCCCAGTTCATGGGTGAGGGTGTGGCCGATGAGGTTGCCCATGGCTTCAGCGGCGCGCAGGCCGCGTCCGTCGCCGGGCAGGACGGGGCTGCCGCCGAGCGCCGGGGTGATGGGTGCAAAGAGTTGGTCAAAACGCTCACTGGCCAGCGGTGAGTTGGGCCACAGGGCGGGGCTGAAGGCTTCGAAGGAGGCGACAAAGACGCCGCCGAAGGCGTGGTAGCCCTGGTCGTAGGCCTGGGCGTTGACGCCGCCGATGACGTCGTCAAGGCGCAGGTTGCCCACGTCCTTGGAGTCGCTGTTGTCGAGGCCCAGCAGGCCTGCGCCGTTGGGATCCCGGCCGGAGACTTCGATGGTGGTGTATTCGAGCCAGTCTTCGGTGGGGGGTTGGTCGACAAAAGAGATGTTCAGGCCGCCGTAGTGGCTGCGCAGGGTGTCAAAGACCCAGGCGCGGACTTCGGGTTCGAGGTTGCGCAGGCCAAAGGTCTCCAGGGCCTCCAGGTAGCCGGGCAGGAAGCGGACAAAGACCACCTGGTGGGTCGGGGCGAGCGTGAGTCGACCGTCCCAGGGCAGGCCTCGGACCTCTTGGGGGCCGTTGAGGAGGATGGGGGTGATTTGGCCGATGAAGGTGCCGGTGCGCGAGGACATGCCTTTGAGGACTGTACGGCCGTTATGCTCTTCGGTGTCGGTGCGCAGGGCCAGTGAGGCTTCTTCGTGGTTGTCGACGGCTTCGGGGTTCCACAGCCAGATGACGTCTTCCTGGGGGCCGCTCAGGGGGACGAAGCGCCCGGCCAGTTCAAAGTACATGGCGACGTCGTTGCCGGGGTTGATGAGGCCTTTGCCGATGGCCAGCAGCTTTTGGCCTCGGCTGATCCGCCGGGGTTGGAGGCCTTGGAGGGTGGTGGGGGCGATTTGGGTGGTGAGCGGTTGCCAGAGGCCTTCGGTGTATTGGGTGCCTTGTTGGTTGACGACGCGGGCCTGGCCTTCAAAGCGGCCGGGTTCGATGCCGGTCAGGGCCGGTTGCCAGCGCAAGCGGGCTTGATGGCGGCCGCCCGGGCCCACTTCGATGGGGGTGACGGACGCGATGGGGCGGGTTTGCCCGTCGGGGCCGTGGAGCTGGCCTTCGAGTTCCAGCCAGGATTGGCCTTCGCCAAGGCGCAGGATGCCTTCGGCGGTCCAGGTGTGGTCTTGGCCAAGGTGGGTGTCGATTCGGGGGGGGACGGAGAGGGTCGGGGTGAGTGTGTCGACGATGGTGAGGCGAGCATCGCGCAGATCGCCTCGGGCGCTGAGCTGGCCGGAGGCGTCGTTGAGGGTGCAGCGAAGGGTGCCTTGGAAGATCCAGCGCGTTTGGCCGGGGGCCAGGCGGTTTTGGAGGTCTTCGGCGGAGACCTGGAGGCTGAAGGCGCCGTCTTCGGTGGGTTGGGCGAAGGCTTCGAAGGTGGCGTTGACGGGTTCTCCAAAGACATCGCCGGCCAGTTGGACCTCGGCGCCTTCGGGGACCAGCAGCGGGGCGCCGTCGACGTGGATGACCAGCGTGCCGCCCTGGACCAGGAGCGAGTCCTGGAGGGTGACCTGGAGGGGCAGCAGGTTGGCGTCGGGCTGGGGGGTGGGGTCTGCGAGCTGCGAGGATGGGTCGGCGCAGGCGCCCAGCAGGGCCATAAAGATGATGAAGGGCCAGCGTTTCACGGCGTCACGGGGCTCCGAGTTGGAGTTGAAGCTGGTAGGGGCCTTCGGCGGTTTCGTAGGGGAAGACCTTGATCAGGTGCGGGCCGGAGACGGTGGCCTCGATGGTGACGGTCTCGTTGCTGTCGGCGTTTTGGGACAGGCCCAGGATGAAGGCGGCGTCGGGGTCGATGACGACCAGATCCAGATCGGCGCTCTCCAGCGTTGAGCTGAGGCTGACGGTGAGGGTCTGCCCGGCGTCGAGTTGGACGCGGTAGTAGTCGTTGTCGCCGGTGCAGCCAGTGAAGGCAAAGGGGCTCATGTCGATGCCCAGCAGCGGGGCCTGGGCGGGGCTGTTGTTGGGCTCAGCGCTGTCGGGTTCGCAGACAAAGGGGCCGGGTTCGGGTTCCGGCTCGGGGTCTGGCTCGGGCTCCGGTTCAGGATCAGGCTCTGGTTCGGGGTCCGGATCGGGCTCAGGCTCAGGGTCGGGTTCAGGCTCCGGTTCGGGGTCTGGCTCGGGCTCAGGGTCGGGCTCTGGTTCGGGTTCCGGTTCAGGTTCCGGCTCAGGGTCGGGGTCCATGCCGGGGTTGGAGACGGTGAACTGGAAGGTGTCGCGCTTGGGCAGGCAGAAGTAGTTGTCGCAGGTGTCGCCTTCGGCGTCGTCGTTGTCTCCGGCGCAGACGATGTAGCTGACGACGGCGCTTTTGCCCGGGTCCAGCAGCGGATTGGGGATGGTGGCGGCGAAGCGGCCCTGGCCGTCGTCGATCATGTCCACGGACTGAAAGCTTTGCAGGTCGTTGGGGTCGCCGGTGGTCCAGAGCATCACGGGGTTGGTGATGGCGCTCTCGGCGTCGGTGATCCAGGCGGCGACCTCAAAGTCTTCCACGCTCTGGCTGTCGGCCAGCGCCAGATGTGAGATCTGCGGCGGGGCGCAGGCGCAGACGTCGCCGCGGGCGGCGCAGGGATCCTTGTCCAACAGAACCACGGTCAAGTCGTGGTAAACGGGCCGATGGACCCCGTCGTCGGCCACCAGCCGCGCTTCCCAGACCAATTGCTGGGTGATCTGGGTGGGGTTGGGGGTCCAGGCCAGCGTCCAGGCGCCTTTGCCGTGGCGGATCAACTCCATCCCATCGGGGGCAAACTCAAAAGAGACGGGCACTTCGGTGGTGTCGCCGTCGATGATGTCAAAATCCACGATCATGGAGTCTTGCGTGCTCAAATCGAGGATCGACTGGGGTCCGAGGTTGAAGCGCGGCTCGCCGTTGCTCGCGTTGACCTCAATCAAGACCCGCAGCGCGGTCGAGGCCCCCCGGGCATCCTCGGCCAGGATGACGACCTCGTGTTGGCCCACGTCGTTGGCCTCGGGGACCCAGTGAAAGCGCCCCAAACCCCCCGGAGAGATGAAGCGGGCGCCTTCGGGGCCTCGGATGAGGGTCAAAAAGACGCGGTCACCCTCTGCGTCGGAGGCCGAGAGGGTCCACTGAACCGCCGTGCCGGCCTGGGCCTGGATGGAGGCTGGCAGCGGTGAGAGCTGTGGTGGGGTGTTGTTTTGACCTGGCGCGACATCGGCGCAGGCGCCAAGAGCCAGGATGGCTGCTATAAATAGTGTGTATTTTGTGCTTTTCATCTTTTGCTTTCTCCAAACGACAAAATCCCATGGACGCCGATTGTGTCGGCGTTCATGGGATTTTAAAGAGGCTGCTTAAGTTGTCTCGTTCTCAGGTGCTCCTCAGTGCAGGAAGGCCATCCCGGTGGGGTGCGAGGCGCCGCGCTGGTTTTCCATGGTCTGGAAGACCGCCGGGCCGACCGCGTCCACGTTGGGGTCCACCAGGGGCTTGATGGTGAAGGGCGCGGGGCTGTTGTCGGGGCTGGGCTCGACGCTCAGGACCACCGCGAAGCCGTCGGTCAGGATCATGGCCGGGTCGATGAAGTCCTGGCCGGGGAAGGGCGGGGCGCCGTCGGGGCCGGCGGTGGCGCCAGCGCCGTCGGAGTCGGGGCCGGTGACGCTGCGGAAGGTGCCGGTGGAGATGGGGCCAAACTCACCCACGACCCAGCCCTCATAGACCCAGCCGTTGGGAAGCTGGGGCAGGTCAAAGCCAGCGCCGGGGCCAGCGGCGGGGTTGAGGAACCACACACCCTGGTCGTAGTCGTCGGCGATGGAGGCCGTCGTGGGGGTCTCCAGGATGTAGCCGCCAGCGGCCTGGGCAAAGTCGGTGCCCAGCGCAGCGGGGTGCTCGATGGTCAACTCGGCCACGCCGTCCACAAAGGCGCCCGCCAGGATGTGGGTGGGGGCCGGGGCCGGGTCGTCGCCCACGGCGGGCTCGATGGTCAGGACAAAGAGGCTGCTGTCGGCGGCCAGCTCGGCGTCCAACTCAAAGTTGATGCTGCCGTCGCCCTCGACGTCAAAGCGGCCGCTGGTGACCGGGCCGTCGCTGGTGATCAGCCAGCCTTCGTAGACGTAGTCGGGGCCGACCGGCTCCAGGCCGTCAAAGACCAACTCCAGGACCGCGCCGTCGGGCTGATCGGGGGTGGTGGCCTTGACGCTCAGGCCGCAGGCCACGTTGCGGGCGTCTTTCTGGCAGACAAGGCGACCAAACTGGGCGGTGTTGACGCGGCGCGCAGACTGACCCGAGGCGGTGGCCACGGCGGCAAAAAGCTCGCTGCTGGCCGAGCGCAGACGTGGGCCCTGGGTGATGAGGTCAAAGTCGGCCGAGTTGCCCGCCTGGGCGACCGAAGCGTAGAGGTTGCAGGCGTAGTCGGCGCCGTTGGTCACGCACAGGGTGTAGGTGCCGTAGCGGTACTCAAGGCCGCGGCGGTTGAGCTTCTGGAAGAGCCCCGAGGCGTCCATCGCTTCGTAGTAGGCCTGGGCCGCTTCGCCGTAAAGCTCCACCAAATCAAAGCCGCGCGCCGAGCGCACGTTGATCTGGGAGCCGTCGGCTTTGCCTTCCACCGAGATCTCTTCGGTCTGAGCGTCCACCGGGCCAGCTTCAGCGCCAACCGACGACTGATCTTCTTGCTGGGCGCAGCCAGCCAGCACCATCACACAAAAGAGCGCAACCCACTTCATGTTTTTCATTTCCTGTACCTCTTTGAACAACTTCTTCTCAGGACAATGTCATCGGTCACACGTTGGCGACCCGGTTTGTTGTGATGGGCAAGGTATAGTTCGAGAGTTTCGTTGCGTCCATCGGTATGATTGGCTCTGCACGTTCTAATTTTGTTGATGATTGGTGGCTGGACTGAGCAGCGGCATTGACGGGCGACGTGTGGGGCGCAAGACTGTGCGGCGGTCGGCGCTGTGGTGACGGTCAGCGCGGGCTGTGTGAGTGACGGATCAAGACGGAGCGTGGGCGATGGGAGGCAACCTCTTTAAGCTGGGAAGGCTGCCGCGTCAGGAGTACCTGGCGCTGGAGGCCCAGATGCGGGTCTACTTCGAGCAGAAGTTTGGGGACCTCTACCGCATCCCCCGTTATTACGGGGACAAGGCCGATTTTGGGGACATGGACGTGATCCTCTCGGACCAGCTCTTGGCAGAAGAGACCTCCTGGGAGGCGCTGCGTGAGAGCATCGTGGCGGATCTGGGGTTGGAGCGCACTCGCGCCCAGGGCGGGGTTTTTTCGACCGTCTACCAGGACTTTCAGGTCGATTACTTCATCAAGTCCCACGACGAGTTCCTGACCACGCACAACTTCATGTCCTTCAACGATCTGGGCAACATCGTGGGCAAGATCTACAGGCGCTTCAACCTCAAGTATGGGGAGAAGGGCCTGATGTACGTCTTTCGGCGCGATGACAATCATTACAAGAAGGACCTGATCGTCAGCCGCGACCCGGCGCAGATCTTTGGCTTCCTGGGCCTGGAGATCGCCCCCTGGGAGGCGGGCTTCGACAACCTGGAGGCGATCTTCTCCTGGGTGACGCGCTCGCCGTTCTTCTCTGTGGCCCCCTACCGCGACCAGAGCGCCACCACGCGCCGACGCAAGCGTCGCCGCCAGACCATGGAGCGCTTTGTGGCCTGGCTGGACGAGCACGGCGTGGCGCAGAACTATGAGCCAGAAGGTGACGCCGAGGCCCTCCTGGCACAGGTCCATGAAGCTTTCCCTCAGGCCGACTTGCTGGGGCAGATCGCCCACGAGCGCCGTCTGGAAGAGGTCGCGCGGCAGGTTCAGGAGCGCTTCAACGGGCGCCTGGTGATGTCGCTGCGCCCAGAGCTTCAAGGCGCGGCGCTGGGCGACTTCATCAAGGCCTTCAAGGCCCAATACGACGATTTTGATGCCGCGGTGTTGGCCATGACGCCGCAGCAGGTGATTGAGACGATAAAAGACTTCAAGGTGTGAACCCGACGCCGCCGGGCGTGGACCCTGGCGGCGCGGTCACTGCCGATGACAAGAGAGCAAGGAGCACAGAGCGTGGAAGATCTGAAGGGTTATCTGGCGCAGAACAAAGACCGGTATCTGAACGAGTTGAAGGATCTGCTGAGCATCCCCAGCGTGTCGACCTCGGCCGAGCATGAGGGCGATGTGCGCCGCGCCGCCAACTGGGTGCACGACCAGTTTGTGTCCATGGGCCTGGAGGCGCACATCCACGAGACCGAGCGTCACCCCGTTGTGTACGCCCAGTGGCTCGACGCCGGACCCGACGCGCCGACCGTGCTGGTCTACGGCCACTACGATGTCCAGCCGCCCGATCCGCTGGATCTGTGGGAGACTGGGCCGTTTGAGCCCACCGTGCGCGACGGCAAAATCTTTGCCCGCGGCGCCACCGACGACAAAGGCCAGTTCTTTGCCCACCTCAAGGCCGCCGAGGCCCACATGAAGGTCCGCGGCAAGTTGCCCGTCAACCTCAAGTTCCTCATCGAAGGCGAAGAGGAGATCGGCAGCCCCAACCTGGCCCCTTACATCAAGGCCCACAAAGACCAACTGGCGGCCGACGTGGTGGTCATCTCGGACACCTCCATGTTTGCCGAAGGTGTGCCCGCCATCGTCTACGGCCTGCGCGGGCTGACCTACTTTGAGATCACCGTCGAAGGCCCCGACCACGACCTGCACTCGGGGCTCTACGGCGGCGCCGTGGCCAACCCCATCAACTCGCTGTGCCAGATCATCGCTGGGCTCAAAGACGAAAACGGCAAGATCACCATCCCCGGCTTCTACGACGAGGTCCGCGAGCTGACCGACGCCGAGCGCGAGGCCTGGAAGAAGCTGCCCTTTGATGAAGAGGGCTTCCAGAGCTCCATCGGCGCCGAAGCGCTGGTGGGTGAAGAGGGCTTTACGACCCTGGAGCGCCGCTGGGGACGGCCCACGCTTGATTGCAACGGCATCATCGGCGGCTTCACCGGCCAGGGCGCCAAGACGGTCCTGCCCAGCAAAGCCACCGCCAAGTTCTCCTGCCGTCTGGTGCCCGATCAGGAGCCCGAGGTCATCACCGCCCGCATCGAGGCCCACCTCAAGGCCTCCGTGCCCGAAGGCACGCGCCTGACCGTCACCCCCATGCACGGTGGCCAGCCCGTGATCGTCAACACCGACTCTCCTGCCGTTCAGGCCGCGCGCCAGGCGCTCAGCGACGCCTTTGGGGCCGAGGCCGTCTTCATCCGCGGCGGCGGCTCGATCCCGGTCGTGGCCGACTTCAGCAACATCCTGGGCGTGCCCACGGTGTTGATGGGCTTTGGCCTGCCCGACGATCGTCTGCACTCCCCCAACGAGAAGTACAACCTGACCTCCTTCTACGGCGGCATCAAAGCGGCCACGCTCTTCCTCGACCACGTGGCCAACAAATGATCGCGCGATGAGCGCATGGGCCGTTTGTCGAGCGCGCGGATATGCGCATGCTCTGGGCGACGGCTTGAGTGTGGCCATTGCCTGACGCCATAGGCCGATTTTGGGGTTTGAACGACGGTGTCTCTCATTGAGAGGCGCCGTTTTTGTGTTTGAGGGCTTGTTTCAGGGGGTTGGGACAAGAAAAAAGAATAAAAAGCGAATGATGTTCGCTGTTTTGCTTGGCTTTGCGTGGGGTTATGGGTTACATCGTTTTCCATATTTGCGAACGTTGTTCGCGTTTGGTTCTGAACCCAGAGGCGAGGCCGATGAAGAATTGGATGATGATGTTGGTGTTGGGGCTGATGGTGTTTGCCTCGCAGGCTTGTGGTGGTGACGTTCAAGACGCACAGGAGGGGTCATCGGGCGACGCGGTCGGCGATGTGCGCGGTGGCAAGGGCGATGACCTGACCGACGTGTGTGAGCAGAAAGGTCTCTATGCCAATGGCGTTTGTGAGCAGGACGTAGAGTGTGCGTTCTTTGACCCTGACTGCGGTCTTCTGGAGTACAGCGAGCCCTTTATTGAGGGTGCGCTGTGCACTCCAGAGCACACGGTTCCGTTGGTGGACATCTTTGCGGTCCTCAAGACCATCACTTACGAGGTTCATCTGAAGGAGGAGCTGGCCAGCATGCGCATATCCCCTGTGCGCGCTCAACAGATCCTCATCACCTCTTCTCTCTTTGGGCTTGGTGAGGGGAGCCTGGGTGAGGTGCTCGACGAAGCCGATGGCGGCCAGGTGGACTACTACCGGGTCGACGAGGGCGGTGCGAGTTTGGATGTCATCGCCTTCTACCACTTTGGCTTTGAAAAATCTCTGATCTTCAAGCGGGACACCTTGGAAGTGGTGGGCATGATCAATGACACGGAGTACTGGGGATGCGACGTCGAAGGCATCGGCGATGATGTGAAGATGTGTCAGATCGAAGGCTGGTCTGTGGTGGACCAGGGATATCAACTCCGGACGCTGCCCCGCTTTGCTGAAGATGGTGTGGGGATTGTGTCCTGGGAGGATCCTGCGTGGTACGAGTGGTCCGAGGTTCAAAAAGAACAGTTTGCCTTCCTGGCCAGTGTGCATCTGGCGTGGATGGGGCTTGATGAGAGCATCTTTATCCCGCACGGGACGGCGTATCATCGGGGCATGAACAAGCGGGTGACCGTCTTTGAGTTCATCCAGGATCAGACCATCGCCATCCACGAGATCATCACCGATGACGCTGAGCCCGAGCCTGGATTCTTTGAGGCGCGCTACATCTGGATCGAGTTCTTTGTGGGAGACGCCCAGGTCGGTGGCGTCTTTGAGCACGGCCAGTTGACCCCCGTGGCGCTGATTGACGACGGCTTTGTCTTTGCGTGTGTGGGCGGCCAGTGTGATGAAGACGAGCCGTGGCGCCTGACGCTTGATGCCCAGGATGTGGTCGAGTTCGAGCAGGACGCCAAGGTCTTTGAGTTGGTCGGCCGCTCCAACATGACGGAGCTTCAAACGCAGCAGTTTGACGCGGCGCTGAAGCACTTTGACATCGCCGTGCCTGAGGGGCAGTTGGCTTTCGACGTGGTCAACGGTCAGAAGGTGCGCTTCTCGACCCTCTTTGAGGGCCGTTTCACCGCCGTGGGCTTTGTCGTGGACGGGGTGGAGTTGGTGGCCTTCTTTGCCACCGACCTTGAAGCGGGGGACGATGGCCTGGAGGTTGTGGCCAACCAGGTCGCCGGGGGTCAGGTCTACGCCTGCAAGTGAGTCAGGGTTTGGCCTGCGGCTTGCGGGCGACCATGCGGATGACGGCGGCCTTGCCCTGGTGGTAGCCCTCATCAAGCTCAATCTGAGCATCTTCAAGGATCAGCATTTCAAAGCCCGGCAGCGCGGCCCTCAGCAGCTCCTGGGTGTAGAGCACCTCAACGGACTTGGGTCCAAAGGGGGTCTCAAGTTCGATGTGCGCTGGGCTAAAGCCCTCCAGGATGATGACGCCGCCGGGTTTGAGCGCGGCAGCCAGATGCTTCATGCCCGCGTCGCGCACTTTGGGCGGCATGTGGGCGTAGACCAGCCCGATGGCGTCAAAGCGTTCCTCTCCCAGCTTTGGATCGGCAAAGTCGGCCACGTTGTAGGTGATCTCAGCACCTTTGTCGGCAGCCAGCTTCATGGCCTTGTTTTTGGCCACGGGGCTGATGTCAAAAGCCTCAACGCTCCAGCCCGCCTTGGCGGCCCAGACGGCGTTGCGCCCCTCGCCTTCGGCAGGCAGCAAGACCGTACCGACGGGGAGTTTGGCCAGTTGTTCGGCAAAAAAGACGTTGGGTTCAACGCCGTAGACATACTCCTGGCGGTCGTAGACGCCGTCCCAGAAGGCTTTGGAGCCTTTGTCGGGTTTGGCGGTTGTGGGGGCAGAGGCGGGCTTGGAGGCGGGCTGCGCCGCCTCCGGCGCTGCGTCGGGCGCAGGCGAGGGGGTGCTGGAGCAGGCGAGCAGTCCAGAAGACAGAATAAAGGCCGCACAGAGGCGTGTGATCGGGCGCATGGGCATCCAAGGGGTGGGCGGGTTTGGGGGGGCAAACCGGCACGGGGTTATTGACGGGTGTACTTTGGATGCATTGGGCCGATCGATTCAAGCGGCGCCCTGGTGGCGTATGGTTGCTGAGGACGGGCAGGGGGGAGCAAATCGTGGGATTGTCGATGTCGGTGTTGGCCACGTGCAGTGGGCGTGGTATAGGCCATGTTTACAGTTATGGCCCGATCAGTGAACGCTGATCATTGGATTGTGATGGACCGACAGGCAGACGACCATGAGTGACACGCCCCAGATCCCCATCGTAGACCTCCAGGACCTCAACCACCCCAACAAAGCGCGCCGTCAGGGCGCCACCGATGCCCTCAAAGAGGCTTTCGGGGTGTATGGACTGGTCTACATTCGCAACCACGGCATCGAAAAAGAAGAACTCGACGCCTTCTACCGGGCCCTGCTGGACTTTACGTCGCAGCCGACCGCGGACAAAGAAGCGCTCTCGCGGCCCGATCTGTGGTTCCAGCGCGGTTGGACGCCGCCCAACACCGAGCGCGCCGTTGTGGCCGGTGGCCAGCCTGACTTCAAGGAATGCTACTTTGTGGCGCCCGAGAAGCTCGACCCTGTGGCCGCCGCGCAGTACCCCCAGGTCTACTGCGACAACATCTGGCCCGAGGGCAACGACGCCTTCCGTAGCCACTACATGAACATCGGCCATCAGCTCCACGAGGTGGGGTTGTCGCTGCTGCGCGGCGCGGCTCAGGCGCTGGGCATGAAGCCCTACACCTTTGAGTTGCGGGTCGACGGCGGTCCGCACGTGACGCGCTCCTTGCGTTACCTGCCGCTTGGTGCCGATCAGGTCAACACCGGCATCCTCTGGGGTGAAGAGCACACCGACTTCAACCTCCTGACGCTCTTGCCCGGCGGGCGCTTCATCACTCCGCAAGGCGACTGGTGTGGCCGCCCCGATGATGACTGTGGCCTCTACCTGCGCACTCGCCCCAGCGCCGAGCACCCCAACGGGCAGATGGTCCAGGGCAAGGCTCCGGCGGGTTGCATCGTGGCCCAGGTGGGCCAGCAGCTTGAGATCCTCACCGGGGGGGCGTTCCTGGCCACGCCGCACGTCATCAAGGCGCCCGGCGACCCGGGTTACTCGCGCGTGTCGATGGCGCACTTCATCCACTTGCACGCTCACCAGATGCTCTTCCCCATGGAGCCCTTCCTGTCCCAGGAGGCCATCAAGGCGTACAGCCCGCCGGTACTGGCCGGGACCTACGGGACCAAGACCCTGGTGGACATCGGCCTGGCACCCCCGGAGACGCTCTCCCAGATGGGTTATCGCCACTATGAGCGCCTGGGCTCCATTCGCGCAGAAGAAGACGCCCAGAGCTGAGTCTGTCTTCATGCCCATGGTTTAAAGGCCGCTGGCCTGCGTTTGAGCTTCAAACGTGGCAGCGGCCTTTGACGTTTTTGAATGGTTTGAGTTGCCGAAGTTCGGGGCCAACACACAGAGATGTTGTGGGCCACCTTCTGTGAGCCTTTCAGTAAGTGATGCTCCAGACGGCGCCGACCTGATCGGGGCCGACCCAGGGGCTCAGCGCCGTGGCTCCGCTGTTGGGATCTTCTTCGGAGGCGTCTTCATGCAGGTAGAGGAGCGTCAACCCAGTGGCGATGCCTGCGATGCCCGCCGCATATCCGACAAATTGCAGGGTTTCAAAGAGGTCGCCGTTGGAGCGCAGGTCATCGATCTCGTTGCGCTGGATGACGGGTTGGTTGGCCAGGGTGTCGATCTCTTTGTTGTTCTGGTTGAGCAGGATGCTGAAGGTGACGCCGCTGGCGACTGAAAGGGCGCCAAAGCCCAGCGTGCTCCAGCCGACAACGACCATGGGATCGGGGCCGCCGGTGATCTCTTTGACGACGATCTGCGTCTCGGGGTTGGCCGAGATGGCCACGACCACCAGCGCCTCGTCGACGCCTTTGACCTCGACCTCGTAGAGTTTGCGTTGGTCGTGCGCGGTGGCCTCGATGGTGTAACGTCCGGGGGCCAGACGCACCGCTTTGCCGCACATGATGTCGGGCATCTCGGTGTCTTCGCGCGCGTCGAGCATCCCGGCGTCTTCCTGGGCAAAGTTCAGCAGCGCGTCGCCGGGATCGCACTCGACAGTCAGCGTGCCCTGACAGGTTCGGCTCAGTTCTTCCATGTAGCGGCTCATGGCGCCGCGGATGGTGTCGGGGGCGGGTTCGGCCAGGACTGGGGCCTTGAGCAAGGCGCGCAGCGCCTCGGCGGCCTCATCGCATTTGCCGGCGCGCTGCAGCGAGCGCCCTTTGTTGAGGTAGCCCAGGTTGAAGGGCCCAAGCGCGATGGCTTCGTCGTAGAGCCCGGCGGCTTTTTCAAAGTCGCCGTCTTTGTAGGCCGCGCGCCCCTGGGCCATTTTGTCCTCTTGGGCAGGGGTCAACTCGACGATCTTGTCGTCCTGAGCCGCCAGCGGGTTGCACACCAGGAGCATGGCCGCGGCAAAGGCCACAAGGGCGGCGATGGTGGGGTTGGATTGTCTCATGGCGTTGTCTCCCTTTGGGGGCCAGAGGTCACGCTCTGGGGTCCCTTACGGAGCCCTGGCTGGTGGGCTCAGGGCGCGGTGCGAACAATGCGCAGTCCAATGGTCGGATCTCTAAGCGTCTCGGTGCCTGAAGCGCGGCTGTCAAAGGTGGTGCTGTTGGGGCCAGAGCTCCATGAACCGCCGCGCACTGTGCGACAGAAGAGGGCATCTTCCCCGTTCACTTCTGGGAAACACGGCTCTGTCTGGTTGGGTCCAAAGGGATCGACGCCAGCAGGTCGCACCTCGGGGACCCAGCGGTCATGGATCCACTCGCTGGTGTTGCCCGCCATGTCAAAGAGTCCAAAAGCGTTGGGCGTTTTTGAGCCGATCTGTGTGGGGGACAGGCAGTAATCGCCATCGTTGATCTCCTGATCCCTACAGTAGAAGATGCTGTCCTGGTTGGGGGCAATATCATCATCGCACACCAGCGCGGGGAGGTTTCTAATGCCTGGTGTGCAGTTGCACCACGGGCCAAATCCAAAGGAGTTGCAGGCGTGGATGGCGATGTCTTCGACGCAGCTTGAGTCATTGCCGCAGTACCATTCGGTGGTGCTGCCAGCGCGGTAAGCGATCTCCCACTCGGCCTCGGTGGGCAGTCGGTAGCCCTCGCACAGGTAGGGGTTGTCGTCTTCGACGCCGACCACGCGGCCCGTCGAGGTGTCGTAGCAAGGACGCAGGCCGTTTCGCAGCGAGAGGGCGTTGGCAAACCCAATGGCATCGAGCCATGAGACGTTGTCCGCCGGGCAACCGCCGTCCTCCCCGCCGCAGCCCTCAAAGACGGTGTTGTTGCTGCCTGTGACGGTCTCAAACTGTTCCTGGGTGATTTCAAAGACGCCGATGTCGTAGTCCCGGCTGACCTCAAACGTTCCGCTGGGGTCTTCTCTGGCGGAAATCCGCGTCAGCGCGGGGTTGTCGTAGGGAATGGTGCGCACCAGTCGGAAGCCTGTGCCGAGCAAGGCGAGCATCTCGCTGATGTCGTCGTCGGCCTGGCCCACTTCCAGTTCCTGGCGTTCGTAGGCTTTGAGGACATCGCTGCTGCTGAACCAGTTGCCGCCTCGGGCCATGTGGAATTGACCCTGTTCATCTTCAAAGGGATCGATCCCAGCGGGGCGCTCGGTGATGTCCTTGGGGCCTGCCTCGTGGATCCATTCGCTGACATTGCCAGCCATGTCGTAGAGGCCAAAGGCGTTGGGGGCGGTGGTGGCCACGTCTTTGGGCATCATGCAGTTGTTGCCGCTGTTGAAAGGCGGCAACAGGTCTTTGATGACCGGGCAGTCTCCGTCGATGAACTCCGGGCTCGTGGCGCGGTTCCAGGTGCTGTCGATGATGCAGTCATTGTCGTCGCCGCAGTACCATTCGGTGGTGCTGCCGCCGCGGTAGGCGATTTCCCACTCAGCCTCGGTCGGCAACCGGTAGCCGGTGCACAGGTAGGGATTGCCGCCAAGATCAGGGACAAGCTCGCCGTTGTCGTCGTAGCACTCCTGAAGCGCAGGAGAAGGACCGTTGACGCTGTTGTTGTGGGCCCTGGTCAGGTTGTTGGCGTACAGGGCGGCTTCCTGACGGGTGACGGCGTACATGGGCAAACGGGCGCATTGACCACCGATCGCGGCTCTGACGCCTCGGCCGCACCGGAGGGCGCCTTCTGTAATGCGAGCCGCTTCATCTTCGGCTTCTTCACCACCGCGTTCAAACTCGATGTCCAGGGCATAGAACTGTTCAATGGTGACCTCAGTCTCCATCATCCAGAAGTCATGCGAGAGGGTGACGGTGTTGGAGTTGTCGGGATCCTTGATGTCGCCGGTGCTGGAGGTGCGGCTGTTGATGACCACAAAGGTCATGTCGACGGGCTGCGCGATGTCAAAATCATCATCTTCGTAGACCAGCGCCAACGGAATGTCATTGATGGGCGATTGTGTCAGGCACTGGCCATTGAGGCATCCCAGTGGGCAGGTGATGGTCTCTTCCTGGCGGATGCAGGGGACACCGGGGGTGCGCACACACTGGGTGCGCCCGGTCTGGACCTTGAGCTGGGCGCGGCCGCTGAAGGGATCGACGGTGCAGACGTTGGGTCGCATGGGTTGAAGGGAGCGAACCAAGCGAACGGTCGCTTCTTCTTGAGGCTCGTTTGCGGGGTGATCATCGCGCTCAAAGGCGCGGACGGCCTCTGCGGTGCTGCTCCACGAGCCGCCACGCAAAGCGCGGGTGGGGCCGTTGGTGGGGCCGTAGGGTTCCAGGCCTCCGCTTTGGTTCTGGGCGTAGACGTCGTGGACCCATTCGCTGGCGTTGCCCGCCATGTCAAAGATGCCAAATGCGTTGGCCTCTCTCTTGGCGACGCTTTGGGGGCGGCCACCGGAGTTGATCCGGAACCAGGCGATCTCCTCCACACAACCAATGTCATCGCCGCAATGCCAATCGGTGTTTTCTTCAGCGCGATAGGCGAACTCCCATTCGGCCTCGGTGGGCAGTCGGTAGCCCTCACAGAGGTAGGGGTTGCCGTCTTTGCCGCCGATGACCAGACCGCGGGGGTCATAACAGGGGCTCAGGTCCTCCGAGGCGGACTGCGCGTTGGCGTAGCGCACCGCTTGGAGCCAGGAGATGTTGGTGACTGGGCAGCTCTCTTCTGGGCACTGCGGGTGAGGCTCTGGCAGGTCATCTTCGGTCAAGAACCCTTCGTCGATGAGCGCTTCGATCTGGCCGCGCGTGGTTTCGGTGGAGGCGATGACAAACTCGCCGGGGACTTCTGTGCTGACAGTGTCGTTGCGAGGGTTGCCGGCTTCAAAAGCCTCTGGCGGGTCGATGTAGACAAAGCCGGGCAAGACGCATTGTGCGTTGGGGGCAACGCAGGCTGCGCAGGCTTGTTCTTTGCGCACTTCATCAAAGTTGCACCCTTCCTGGGCGTCACAGACGCCACTTCCATCAAAGCGGATTTGGGTGTTGCCGTCGCATTGGTTGCCCGGGGCAGTGTTGCAGTCGGCCACCAGCCGATAGTTGCACAGCGCCTCGTCGTCTTCGACGGTGCACACGCGAGCCAGAGGTTGGAAGAGGGCGTTGCTGCGGCAAAAAGGCTCTGTGATGCAGCGGGTCTCTTGAATGGTCTGGCCGTAGTCGCAGATGCCAAATTCTTCATTGCAGGCACCTGGCGCCGAGAAGTTCAGCGCCAGCTCTCCATTACAGACTGCCTCTGGCACCACGTCGCATTGGGTGCGGGTTTCATTGTAGAAGCAGGCGTTGTTGACGCAGCGGCCTTGACTGCGGTTGATGGAGGTGTCTCCAATACAGATATTGACGTTTTGGCCGCAGTCGAACAGGCGCGGCTGTGGGTATTGGCAAAGGCCAGTGTTGTCGTCGCACGAGCCGCCGCTGGGGTACTCAAAGAGGTTGCGGGGGTTGCCCTCCTGACAGAACGATGGCGGTGCCTGTGCGCAGTCGGTGGTGACGACGTCATCGTCGTCATAGACACACCTTCCCACGGCGGCGTTGCACTCTCCGTCTTCGCGGATGATGGAGTTGTCTCCATTGCAGGTGGCGGTGGGTTCTTCGCAGTCGGTCACCGAGAAGTCATCATAGACACAGCGGCCCTGGTCTGGATCGCAAGACCCTCCCGAGCCAAAGACCGTCAGGATGTCATCGTCGCACTGTGGGTTGGGGACGCGGGTGCAGTCGGTTTCAGTGGGCTCTTCGTTGCCCGTGGGGATGCAGGCACCGCTCTGACATGTTCCTGCGGGGTTGGTGATCAGCGTGTCGCCAGAGCAGGAGGTCTGAGGTTGGCTACAGTTGAGGTATTTGTAGTCTTGTGTGCGGCACGACAACGCGACGGGGTCGCACGCGGGGACTTCGGGGTTGTACTGTGGGATGACGGCCAGATCGGGTGAGCCGGGATCACAGAAGGGTTCGCGCTCAAGGCAGTTTTCTTCTGTGGGGATGTAGTCGCAGCGGCGCTCCTCAACCAGACAGCCGTTGCCCTGTTCGGTGATCAGGGTGTCTTCTTCGCAGCGCAGCACATCGGCGTTGCAATCGGTGCGCGAGCGCTCGGGGTATTCGCAGATCCCGGCTTCGGGGTTGCACACCCCTGCGCGGAACTCGACCAGAGAGTCGTTGCGGCATTCGGGCGGTGGTGGTGCACTGCAGTCTTGTTGGCTGAAGGTCTCAACCACGGTATCGGTGCAGTTGTAGTCGGCGCATGTGGCGCGCAGCGTCACCAGGACGTTGCCTCGGCAGATGCTCTGCATGGTGGCTTCTGGCACCACACACACACCGCTGATGCAGGCGCGCCGCGGGTCACAATCGTCGTCGCTTTGGCAGACTCGGTCGGCCAGTTGGGCGTCGTCAGAGAAGCAACCGGCCAGTGTGCTCAGGCCAAGGATGATGAATGCCAGCGCGGTCAGGGGCGCGGCGGTGAACTTGTGCATGGTCGTCGCCTCCTGAGTATCAATCTCTGCTGCCAAGGAAGAAGCCGTCATAAAGCACAGGGGCGCCATTGAACGTGAACTCACCGCTCAGATTCCCGCGCAGTGAGCCGTCATCAAGGAAAAAGCCGTCCCACAATGAATCAACCAATGAGCCAGCGTTGAAGGTGCCATCGGCGTCGATGCCGTTGGGTTCGATGTTGCCTCGGAACGCGCCGCTTTGGGGGCCGAGGAAGACCAGGTTGCCCTGGAAGTTGCAACTGGTCTGGCCCTGGATCATGGGACGACGATCGACGTCGATGTTGAGTGCGCCCGAGCCGATGCAGATGTCCTGGACAAATTGACCGCCGTCAAACTCAATGCGGACGATGCCTTGATAGTCCCCATTGCGGAAGCTGAGGTCGTCGGGGTCATCCACACAGGATTCTTGCAGGTCAGGATCGTTGTCGTCGCAGTCGCCGGGTTCAAGCACATAACCCAGGGGTTGTTCGCAGGCGAGCAGTGAGACGTTTTCGAGGCCAACGCCGTCGCTGTCGCCGTCAAAATACCAGGCAAAGATCACGCCTTCATCGACGTTGCCATCGCAGTTGTTGTCTGCGCCATCGCAGACTTCGACCTCACCCGGCGAGATGTCTGGGTCGTTGGGGGCGCAGTCGTCTTCGTCTTCAAAGCCGTCGTTGTCGTCATCGGTGTCTTCATCTTCGTCCCGGCAGCCGTCGCCATCCAGGTCCGAGGTGCCATCAAAGGCGTTCCAGTTGGTGACGCCCAGGATGCACTGGTCGATGTTGTCGCGCATCATGTCGTTGTCGTCATCAAAGTCCTCGTCACCGTCCCGGCAGCCGTCGCCGTCGTGATCGGTGCCTTCGTCAGAGGGCCAGTTGATCGAGCCTTTGGCGCAGTCATCGATGGTGTCGACGACGCCGTCGTTGTCGTCATCGATGTCTTCACCGCTGTCGAGGCAGCCATCGCTGTCGTAGTCGAGCGCCTCATCAGAGGTCCAATTCAGGGTGCCTTTCCCGCACAAGTCGTTGAGGTCCAGGACACCGTCGTTGTCGTCGTCAGGATCTTCATCGCTGTTGTCCTGGCAGCCGTCGTCGTCATGGTCGCTGTCTTCATCGGAGAGCCAATCCTGCTCTCCGGTGGGGCAGTCATCCTCGTCATCGGGTTTGCCGTCGTTGTCGTCGTCGTCGTCTTCGCTGCTGTCGCGGCAGCCGTCGCCGTCGTGGTCGATCAGGGCATTGGAGAGCCAATCGCGCTCGCCGTTGCGGCACAAGTCCTGAGTGTCTGGCACACCGTCATTGTCGTCGTCGATGTCGTCCACTGCGTCTTCACAGCCGTCGGCGTCCTGGTCTTCGTCTTCGTTGGAAAGCCAGCCCAAGCGCCCCAGCGGGCATCGGTCGGCGCCGTTGAAGATGCCATCATCATCGTCATCGACGTCTTCGCTGGAGTTGCGGCAGCCGTCGCTGTCGTGGTCGGTCACTTCATCGGAGCGCCAGCCCAACTCGCCCTGTTTGCAGCGATCGTCGTCGTCGAGGACGCCGTCGTTGTCGTCGTCGGTGTCCTCGTCGGCGTCGCGGCAGCCATCTTCGTCGTGGTCGGTCTGGCGAGGATCGGAGAGCCACTGCGTGGCCCCCAACGGGCACAGATCCCGGGCGTCTGGGACGCCGTCGTTGTCATCATCGTTGTCAGAGTCGATGTCGCGGCAGCCGTCGCCGTCGTAATCGGTCACATCTTCTGAGCGCCAATCAAAGGAGTCGCCCCGACACTCGTCATCGGCGTCCTGAACCCCGTCGAGGTCATCGTCGCTGTCATCGACACCGTCCTCGCAGCCATCGTTGTTGCGGTCCCGATTGCTGGTCAGCGCCACATTGGTGTTGACCCCCGTGGGGCATGCGTCGATGACATCAAGGACGCCGTCGTTGTCGTCGTCGTTGTCCTCATCGATGTCTCGACAGCCGTCGCCGTCGTGGTCGGTCTCGGGCGAAGGCTCCCAGTCGATGATGCCCAGCGGGCAGTCGTCCTGGGCGTCGGGGATCCCGTCTGCGTCGTCATCTTCGTCGCTGACATCGCACACTTCGTCGTCGTCAAAGTCCCCAGCGCCCGGGGTGCCTTCGGGCAACGCTTCGGTAACGCACGCGTTGGCGACGCACAGGCGCTGATGGCAAGGATTGAAGTCGTAGCAGTCGAGATCCGTCTCGCACTCTACGTCTGCGTTGGATGTGTCCTCATCGGAACACCCCACCAGCGCGGTGGCCACAAAGGCAGCCGCGCACATGAGGCTCCAAAGAGAGCTCGCCGCAAAAGGTCTCTTGCTCATGATGGACTCTTGTATCAATATCAACCCAGTTCAATGCCGTCGACAAAGACCGTTCAGAGCAGGGTGCTGAGCGTGTCTGTGCCGCATAACACAGGGCCTGATGTCAGTCTTGATGTGCCGGGTCAAGCCGTCAATCGAGGATACCCGGTTTTGGGGTTGGAGTCGAAGGGCCCTTGGTGTTGACAGGAGGGCTCTTGGCTTGGGGGGCCAGCTTGGTGGCGATCCGAGGTTTGGACCAGTCCACCGTCACCGACACTGTGCGGTGCTTTTGGGCGCGCAGGCGCAGCACCACGGGTTTGCCGTCAAAGTCGGCGCTCTTGAGGGTCATCGGCGTGGTGCCGATCTTCTTAACACCGTTGTAGACGATGGCGCTGGTGTTGGTGACCAGCTTGACCTCTTGCTGGAGGTCATTTTTGGGCTCTTCTTTGGTCGGAGCCTCTTTGACGGGCTTGGCTGGGTCCGCCTGATCGCCTTTGTTCTCGGGATCGGCCTGAGGTTGCCCGTTCTTATCTTCTTTTGGAGTGGGATCGTTTTGGGCCAGTGCTTTGGGGTCCGCCCCAGCGCCTTTGGCCTCTTTAGGCTTGTCTTGATCCGGTTTGGGCGCGGCCGGTTGGGCCTTGTCGGGGGCCTGCGCAGTGGCTGCCCCTCCGTCGTCCTTGGCCATCATGGTGTTGACCACGGAGTAGCCCACACCAAGCAGCAGCGGGATGAGCACCGCCGCCGCCACCAGCATCCACACCTGCAGCTTCACCCCTTCGTTGTCTTCGGGCACCGTCTGGAGGTTGACCGGTTGGGTCAATGGGGTGTCTTTGGGCGCCGATTGAAGGGCGTCGAGGGTGTTGGGCGTGATTTGCGCGGACGCCAGCGGCGTCTGGGCGGGCATTTCGGCCAGCGTGGCTTGATATTGGAGCAAGTCGCTCATATCAAACATCTGGGTCAGGACCCCTTGCTCCAGCGCGCGCTTCATGTGGGAAGCGTCCATAAAGCGCTGGCTGGGCTCCTTGGACATGGCCCGGTAGATGACTTGCCCGATGAAGTGCTCGTTGAAGGGCTCGGGCAACTCTGGGACGGCCTCGCTGATGTGCTTAAAGGCCGTCTCCATGGGGGTCTTGCCGATGTAAGGCACCCGGCCCGTGATCATCTCAAAGGCCACGCACCCGATGGCGTAGATGTCCAGCGCGGGGCTGATGTCCGAGTCACCCACAGCCTGCTCGGGGGCCATGTAGTCGGGCGTGCCCGCCACGGTGCCGGTCTTGGTCAGCTTCTGGTAGGTCTCATCGTCCCAGTTGCCGCTGATGGCCTTGGCGATGCCAAAGTCCAGCACCTTGACCACGCGCTGGCCGTTTTCCCAGTAGGTGTCGCACAGGAAGATGTTGTCGGGCTTGATGTCGCGGTGGACAATGCCCCGATCGTGGGCTTCGGCCAAAGACCCCAGCGTCTGCACCAGCATCGCGATGGTGTCTTCGACGGTCATCCGACGCACGCCGCGCAGGTGCTCTTTGAGGGTCTTGCCCTTGAGCAGCTCCATGACCAGGTAGGGCAACCCAGCAGAGTTGGGCTCGGGGCTATATTCACCGTGGTCGTAGACCGCCACCGAGCTTGCGTGGGTCAACTGGCTGGCCAGCTGCACCTCTCGCTGGAAGCGCTCAGGCACACCCTTGACGCTCACGGCGTGGGGCAGGAGCATCTTCAGGGCGACGATGTTCTCGTTGGTCACGTCGCGCGTTCTGAAGACCACACCAAACCCGCCCTGGCCAATGTGCTCCAGGAGCTCATAGCGCCCATCCACCACATCACCGATGTGTGGGATTGGGATGGTCTTTAGGGATTTTTGTTGGGTCGTAGTCACGCGTATTTATTGCTGTGGCCCGTGGATGTTCCGCAGGTCAATGTTACCACTGGAACACATCAGGGCAAGAGTATGCTTCCAATCACGACAGGAAGACGACACTTTTCTTGTGTTTATTCAGCCGCTTGAACGCCGATACTCCAAGGCATCGTGTGCCTTTTGTGGAAACTTGAATGATGGCGGAGGCTCTATTTTGTCTTGGTGAGCCTTGGTGCCCCTTGTGCAGGGGCTGCATGCCTCTTTGCGTCTGGTATCAGAACTCGGGCACAAAGTCCACATAGATGGAGAGGTAGTCCTTGCCGGGACCATCGGGGCGGATGAGCAGGTTGCCGATGCCCACGCCGGGGTTGTTGCCGGACAGATCGCCCAGATCAAAGGCGTCGTCGGTGTCGAGCTGATCGGGCAACGTCTCCAGCAGACTCACCAGGAGCTGCTCCAGCGTCACGTCGTCGATGTCAAAGAGTGGCTCATCGATCAGATCCGCCTCCACGCGCAATTCCAACGCCGTCGTCATCTCACCCTGATCATCAAGTTCCATGCGGATGTCGATGATGAGTTGGGTGGCGACGCTGGCCCAGTGAACCTCTCCGTCGGGGTTCTTCAATGAGAAGTCCAGGATCATGT
The DNA here is from genome assembly GCA_937123825.1 of uncultured Pseudomonadota bacterium. Taxonomy (GTDB): domain Bacteria; phylum Myxococcota_A; class Bradymonadia; order Bradymonadales; genus CAKZKQ01. The sequence continues at coordinate 39,676 of CAKZKQ010000582.1, read as the reverse complement.
CGCCGATGGTGATGCCCAGCACGCCCTGCTCGGGCGACTGCACGCGGGTGATCGGGGGCAGCAGCGGGCGCATGACCAGCCCCACGGGGGTGTCACGCTCGGCGTGAGCCAGCAGGTCGTTGCCCACCAGCAATGCAAAGGTCCCCGCCGTCAAATCCACCGGCAAGCCGCCGCCGCCTTCCTCGCCCTCATCGCCCGCCAGCGCCTCACCGATGTCGATGTTCAGCGCGCCGCCTCTCCAGAGGCTGCCAAGGAGTTGGTTGATGAAGTCGTCCGAGAGGCTCAGCCGCACCATCCGCTCGGGGCTGGGGGTCTGAGGCGGCCCCGCAGGGGTGATCAGGTAGCCCGGGGAGGGGGGCACGTCGGGGCTGGCGGCGACCTCCATGGTGCTGTCGGTGCCAAAGGTGACGCCCTGGGGATCGATGTCCAATTGGGTGACCAGGAGGTTGAAGACGGCCGTCTGACCCAGCAGGTCAAACTCTTGCCGCAGGCCCCCAGGATCAAGCAGGGTACCGATGACCCCCTCGTCGAGCACGTCGCGCAGCAAGTCCGTGGCCAGATCCTCGACGGTGCCCTCCACGAGCCCCTCAAGCAGACCCGCCAGGCCATCGAGGTCCAGATCGAAGTTGTGCAGGCGGACGTTGGAATCGGCGATGCGCGCCGAGAGCCCGCCTTGACCGTCCAGGTCCAGATAGAGCTTGCCGGTCAACTCGGCGGGGTTGGTGCTGACGTCGCCGCTGATGGTCACATCAAAGAAGACCACGCGCTGCTCGACGGCCACCTCGACCACCAGATCAAACATGCGGATCTGAATGTCCAGGTAACCCTGGGCCGGGGTCAGGGCAATGTCCAACTCCGAGAAGCTGATGCCCCGGATCTCCACGTCGCCGTTGTCCTGAGAGGTGAAGTCGCCCAACAAGTCGTTGACCAGCGTCGTCGCCAACGCGTCCGTCAGCATGCTCAGCGCGTCGGCACGCAGCCTGGCGTTGATGGCGTCGTCGCTTGGCCGATCCCAGGGGGCAAACTGGCCGTAGACAAAGGCCTGACTGCGGCTGGCGGGGCGACCTGCGCCGTCGGTGGCGTCCACTTTGATGAAGTTGGTGCCGGTGGTCGGCGTCAGCGTGGCCGAGAATGACCCATCGGGGCCCACGGCGGTCGCCTGACCGTTGATCACCACCTCCGAGACCTCCGTGGCCGAGTCGCTGACCTGACCGCGCACCGTCACGGGCTGGCCTTCGTTGATGAAGGCCCCGCGAGGCGGCTCGTTGACCACCACGACCGGGGGAGACAGGTCCACGATGACCGGGATGGTGATCGCCGGCAGCCCCTCACCCTCAACCACGATCTGCATCGGGCCTTCGGTGGTGGCTGGGACGTTGCGCGAAAACGCACCGTCCTCCACGTCGACCTCGGTGCCGTTGATCTTGACGGTGTCGATGCCGTCGGCTTGACCGACGACCTGCACCACCTGGCGATCGATGATCGCTTGCGGCAGGGGGCTGTCAACCTGAAGCGACTTGTTGCCGACCACGACGCGTTCCGGATCGTCGGGGCCCGTGTTGGGTCCGTCAGGATCGTCCGTGTTCAGGACCTCGTCGCCGACATAGTTGCCTTTGAGCGTCAGAGAACCATCGTTGCACCCCTGCGCCCCCAGCGACACCAATAAAAGCAGCGCCAAAGCAGCGCCAATGGTTCCGCCAGATGTCGGCATGCGATCGGTGGACGTCGTCAGTCGCATCGAAATTTACCTCTCAAGGGGATACGCCAGGGCAGTTCAGGATTGCCACACCCATTGTTTTAGCAACTCCTGGGCCAAATGCCAATTCCACCGCCCCCTGCGCGCTCCTTGCTGGCCGCACTGTGTCAGGGTGTCACGCCGCTGGGGTGTGTTCACCCCTCGTGGTTGACGATCTCGTACCGGTAGCCCTGTTCGGTCAGGAAGAGTTGTCGCTTGCTGGACAGGTCCTGCTCGGTGGTGTCCCGCGTGACGACCGAGTAGAAGCGCGCCGTGTTGGAGTTCTTCTTGGGGCGCAGGACGCGGCCAAGGCGCTGGGCCTCTTCCTGGCGAGAACCAAAGGTGCCGCTGATTTGAATGGCCACGTTGGCGTCCGGCAGGTCCACGGCGAAGTTGGCCACCTTGGACACCACCAGATGGGGCACCTCTCCGGTCCTGAAGGACTCGTAGAGTTCTTCCCGTTTGCTCTGGTTGGTCCGGCCGGTGATCAGGGGCGCGCCAAGGAGCCTGGAGACCTCTTTGAGTTGGTCGATGTACTGGCCAATGATCAAAACCCGATCCTTGCTGTGGGTTTCGAGCAAGGTGCGCAGCACGGCCAGCTTGCCGGGGTTGGTCGCCGCCAGACGGAACTTCTGACGGGGCTCGGCCAGCGCGTACTCCATGCGCAGCTCTGTGTCGGCAAACGGCACCCGCACCTCGGTGCACAGCGCCGTGGCGATGAACCCGCGCTTCTCCAGCACCCTCCAGGGCACGTCGTACTTCTTTGGACCGATCAGGCTGAAGACCTCGCCTTCCTTGCCGTCTTCGCGCACCAGCGTCGCCGTCAAACCCAGCCGCCGCAGCGACTGGAGGTTGGCCACGGCGCGAAAGACCGGGGCGGGCAGCAGGTGGACCTCATCGTAGATGATCAGGCCCCAGTTGCCCTGCTCAAAGATCTGAAAGTGTTTAAACGGCGCGTCCTTGCTCTTGCGGTACGTCAAGATCTGGTACGTCGTCACCGTCACCGGCTGGATGTCTTTGCTGTACCCGCTGTATTCGCCGACCATCTCGGGGGGAAGCGAGGTCTTGTCGAGGATTTCGTCGCGCCACTGGCGCAGCGCCGTCGTGTTGGTCGTCAAGATCAGGGTGTTGGTCTTGATCTGATCCATGACCCCGATGCCCACCACCGTCTTGCCCGCGCCGCAAGGCAGGACCACGATCCCCGATCCGCCGCGCACCGTGCCGCCGGCATAAAAGGCCCCCACGGCCTCCTGCTGGTAGTCGCGCAGCCCAAAGGGGTCGCCCGCCAGCGTCGGCGAGCGCAGGTCGACGTCCAGCTCCGCGCCCTCCATGTAGCCAGCCAGGTCTTCGACCGGGTAGCCCAGCTTGATGAGGGCTTGCTTGAGGAAGCCGCGCTGATCGGCGCGCACCTCGACCCGATCGCCCATCGGGCGGCTCAGCAGGTGCTCTTGCATGGCGTTGAAGCTGCAGATCTCTTCAAGGAGGATGTGATCCTCGGTCTGCAAAAAGAGCCGCTCGCCGTCTTTGACCAGCTTCAGTCGGCCGTAGCGGGACATGACGTCGTCGATGTCGGCGCTGATGTTGTCGGGCACGTCGTACTTGCCCATCTCGGTCAGGGTCTGTTTGACCGACTCGGGGCTGACGCCCAGCGCCGCCGCGTTCCACAGGCTCAGCGCCGAAATCCGATAGGTGTGGATGTGCTCGGGGCTCTTCAGAAGCTCGGCAAAGACGCTGAGCCGATCGCGTGCTTCTTCAAAGCGCGGCGAGGCGGTCTCAAGGAGGATGGTCCGGTCCGATTGGACGATGAGCGGGTTCTGAGGTTGGTACACACAGCACCTGTTGGGGTGATCCGGCGCGGGCCGGAGTCGATGTTGCTGAAACAACGGTCACATGGACCGGGGGAGCGTTTGGGTCGCGGCGATGATGATGGCGAGCTTCAGTGCCTGCCAGCGTCAGGTGCGCCGTGGTTGTCTTTGCATCAAGCCCGCTGCGCTCTTCTCCATGGCCCGACATCATAAAAGTTGGGCGCTGGCGTCTGGGTGCTCACATTGTGCTTGTGCGGATCCGGGTCATCCTTGGCCCGAAAGGGGCATATTACGAAAGGAACGGTCCGATGATCAATCCATGGAAGCGCATTGAGGTCAATCACTACACGCTGTGCCATCCGGGGGTCGATGCAAACGCGCAAGGTGCTCGTCTGGCGCACATTACGGATATTCACATGGGGCGCTGGGTCAAGCCGCGCCATGTTGAGGCGTTGGCGCGCTACGTCAACGCCCACGCGCCTGATCTGGCGGTGTTGACCGGGGACTATGTCGGTTACAACAAGCGCGACATCGCCCGCTGCGCCGCCAGCCTGAGGCTCTTGCAGGCGCCTGCCTTTGCCACGCTCGGCAACCACGACCATTGGGCCAGCGCCGACATGTGTCACCGGGCCTTTGAGCAGGCGGGCATTGAGTTGTTGGCCAATCAGGCCCGCCGTGTCCGCTCTCCCCAGGGGCACCAGTTTTGGCTCGTGGGGGTCGATGACGCTTTTACCCGCAATCACGACGTGGAGCAGGCTTTTGAGCCCGTCTCGGGCGATGGGTTTCGTCTGGTGCTCAGCCACGTGCCGGAGTTGGGGCCGGAGCTGGACCGCAAAGGCGCCGATTTGATCCTCTCGGGGCACACCCACGGCCTTCAGTTCAATATCCCTGGGGTGGCGGCGCCATTGGCAGCGCGCTTTGGAATGGAGTACATCACAGGGGCCTACCCCATGGACGACGGCGGTCTGCTCTATGTCTCAAGGGGTTTGGGCAGCGCCTCGTGGCCGTGGCGCTATCGGGCCAGCCCTGAGCTGGCGTTTTTTACCTTGGAGCACGCTTCTGCGCCCGAGTTGATCCTTGAGCGTCGGGAAGTGACCTCTCTTGAGGGCCATCGCAGGTGGCGCAGAGGCCGCACGCCGGTGGTGTAGACGATTGAAGGAGCCAGGAGCGATGGACGCGAAGTGGATTTTGGGCGCGGTGGTGGTGCTGGGGCTCTTGTCCTGGGGATGTCAGAACGAGGCCCAGAAGCAGGCGGCCAAGGCAGGCCCCGAGCAGACCTTCGCGTTCCACAAGGCGATGAAGATCGGCATGCCGATGGAGGAGGTCGCCGTCCATTGCCCCAAGGATTACACCTGCAAGCTGACCGACAGCATGGCCAACGAGATCACCTACGTGGGGGACTCGGCCGGGCGCGTCAAAGCCATCGTTTTGTTGTTCCCCGCCGTGGAGCCGCCTTCGGTGCAGGCCAGCCAGGAGTATTTTCGTCGGGTCAAGCGCCTTGTGGGGGAGAAGCTGGGCAAGGGCGAGTCATTTTTGGAGTCTGGGGATCCGACGTACTGGCCTTCGAGGCTGCGTGAGAAGCGCGTGGTGGGTTTGACGATGGACAACGCCGACCGCACCGTCCTGGCGATCGGCCCAGGCGGTCCCGACGCCGACAAGATCGGCTCCAAGGGCGTGGCCAACAACCCCAAAGAGGTTCAGAAATACTGGGAGAAGGCGACCCAGATCCCTGCGCTCCAGCCCAAAAAGGACAAATGAGACCAAAGTGCAGACAAGAGGCTTGGTTTGGGGCCTTTTGAGGGTGGGCGGCGGCGTGTAAATGGGGTTATGGGGTCATGTCTCGACAAAAGGGAGGTCGGCCTCTACATTGGCGCGCTGGTACGGTGCGGTGTGCAGAGAACAGTCCCTGAGGCGTCATGAGCCAGACGAGCCCAAAAGTTTCGATCATCATCCCGATTTACAATGAAGAGGGCATCCTCCAGTCGTCGGTGGCGGGTCTTTATGAGTCGCTCGAAGAGGTCGATTGGTCGTTTGAGATCATCCTGAGCGAGAACGGCAGTAAGGATGGGACGGTGGAGTTGGCCAGGAAGCTCCAGGAGCGCCACCCTGAACTGCGCTTGATCCATTCGGATGAGCCGGATTACGGCAAGGCGCTGCGGCGCGGGATTTTGGAGGCCAACGGCGAGATCGTCATGTGCGACGAGATCGACCTGTGCGACGTGGATTTCTACAAGCGCGCCATGGTGGAGCTTGAGGGCGGCGCGGACTTTGTGGTCGGCTCCAAGGTCCTGGATCGCTCGTTGGACAAGCGCCCGGCCTACCGCCGCTCGGCCACGTTGGTGATCAACTTCCTGCTGCGGGTCTTTTTGAACTTCCGGGGCACTGACACCCACGGCCTCAAAGCCTTCAAGCGCGAGCGCGTGTTGTCTGTGGTCAACAAGTGCGTGGTCAACCGCGATCTCTTTGCCAGCGAGTTGGTGATCCGGGCCGGGAGGATGCGGCTGAACGTGGTGGAGATCCCGGTGCAGGTCATCGAGAAGCGCGCGCCGTCGATCGGACTCTTTCGGCGCGTGCCCAACGTGCTCAAGGGCATCGCGCGCCTGACCTGGGTGATCCGGATCCGCAACCGCTGATGGACACTCGGTCCGCCTGACACACTGCACCCCTGCCGGGGGCGCGTTCCCTTGAGCTGTGTTTTGTTCGCGGTGTTTTGCCCGCAATATCTTGGAGTGTAGGCTATGGTGGCGCCCTCATCGTGCGTGAGCGTCGATATGGACAGCCTGTGGTGCTACGCGGCGATCCACGGGTTGGAGCTGGAGGGGTATGACCCCGGTCAGGATCCGGTCTGGCGTTTGGGGATGGTGCGTTTGCTGGAGTTGTTTGAGCGCTGTGGGGTCAAGGCCACGTTTTTTTGTGTGGGCCGGGATCTGGAGCAGCCTGCGGTGGCGCAGTTGGTGCGTCAGGCGGCGGCGGCGGGCCATGAGATCGCCAACCATTCCTATGCGCATCCCTACAACTTGAGGTCGGGTTCGCCGCAGGAGATCGAGGCGGATCTGGCCAGGGCCGAGGCGCTCATTGAGGCGGCTTGTGGGCGAGCCCCGGTGGGCTTTCGCACGCCGGGGTACAACCTCTCGGCGTCGATCGTGGAGATCCTCCATCGCAGGGGGTATCAGTACGACGCGTCGGTCTTTTCGTGCCCGCCGTATTACGGGGCCAAGGGCGCGATCATGGCGATGATGCGCCTGCGTGGCCAGCCCAGCCGCTCTCAGATGACTTTGCCGTGGACTTTGTTGGCGCCGCTGGTGCCTTATCGGGCAAGGCTCGACCAGCCCTGGAAGGCGGCGACGCCGGGGCTGGCGAGTCTGTGGGAGGTGCCAATGGCGGTGGTCCCGGCGGCGCGCTTTCCGTTGATCGGCACCAGCCTGCACCTGATCGGCGCCGGGGGCTTTGGGGCGTTGATGCCGTGGTTGCGGCGCACGCACCGCGCGCTCTTCAGCCTTGAGTTTCATGGGTTGGATTTGATTGATCGGACCGATCTGGGGGTGCCGCAGTCGTTGGCGCAGCGCCAGCCTGACCTGGCCGTCTCCGTGGCCGACAAGATCGACACCTTCGCGGCGGTCTTTGAGCACCTTCACGCCGGGGGCTATGTGCACCGCCGGTTGGATGAAGCGGTCAGAAGGCTCTCGACAAAGACATAGTTTCAGTGTTATTCTGTTCACCGTCTGAGTGTGTGATGCAGCATAGGCCGTGCATGCAGCCACCGCTGTGTGGGCGCGACGCCCTGGAGAGCCAGGGGTCGGCCCCTTTTTTATGCATGCGCGACCTCACAGGTGCGTAAGGCCAAGAGCGACCAAGGTCAGGGAAGACGAGTACGACTTTTGCCTTACGCGCCTCAGGGCGGAACCATGGAGGGTGCCCAGCGCAGCCGTGGATGGACGACAGGACATTCTGGAACGTTACGAACTGCTGGACTTGATCGCCGAAGGACCCCGTGGGGAGACCTATCTGGGGGTGGACCGGCAAGCACCCGCCACAGAGGGGACCGAGCGAGTCATCATCAAGTTGCTGCGTCCAGGCAGCGTCTCGCCGCAGTGGTGTGCCCAGCAGGAGCGCCTGGCGGTGCTCTACCACCCCTCCATTGTGCCTGTGTTGCGCTCGGGAGTGCGCCAGGAAGACGGGCGACCGTTTTTGATCATGCCGTGGCGCAAGAGCATGCCGCTGGACAAGTGGTACGCCACGCCGCAGGGGCACGGCGCGGGTCCCGAGGCGATGGTGGCGTTGGTCTTGGACATCGCCAGCGCACTGGAGGCCGCCCACCGTCAGGGGGTGCTGCATCTGGGCATCAAGCCCAGCAACGTCCTGATTCAAAACACCGAAGATGGCCCCGGGGTCTTTGTGGTCGACTTTGGGCTGGCCCCGCTGCCGCAAGCGGTGACCTACACGGCCCCCGAACTGCACGGCGATGTGGCCGACGTGCAGGCGGGCACGGTGCGCTCGGATGTGTACGGGCTGGGGATGTTGCTCTTGAGGTTGCTCTCGGCGGGCGATCCCACCGCAGGGCGCTTGAACTACGAGGCCAGCGCCGAGCAGCTTGAGCGCATGGGGTCGGTCTGGCTTGACAGGCTCAACAAGCGCACGCTGGCGCTGCCGTCCAACCTCATCGACACCATCGAGCGGGCGTTGCGCCGCGAGCCGACCCAGCGCCACGCGACCGTGGATGAGTTGGCCAAGGAGCTTCGCCAGGGGCTCTATGCTTCGGCGGGCCGGTTTTCGTTGCCCGAGGAGCTGGCCGGGGTGCCCGCCATTGGCCACGTGGACATCCGCGACGGGTTGATGGGCGATCTGGTCCACGAGAAGACCTCCAAGGGGCCGGTGCTGAAGTTCTTCTTGCGTCACCGCGACGCCGAGGGGCATTGGACGCGCTCGGGGGCGTTCTTCTTTGCCCCGCGCCACATCGATCCGCGCTCGACCTACCACAGCCTGACTGGGGCGTGGACCGGCGCCGAGTTGAGTCTTTATCACGCGCGCACTGCGCAGCGCGGGGCCGAGCAGTTTTATACCCACGGCGAGCACACCCTGCCGATCCTGGAGCCCTATTTTCTGGTGCCTGTGACGGATGTCATCAAGAGCCAGGGGTGCGCCAGTCGGTATTTGACCGACCTGCGCGACAGCGGCGGGACCAGCAAGGCGCTGGTGGTCGGTCGGATCGTGCACAACATCCTGGAGGCGATGGCCAGAGCCGGGGTGACCGGCCGCAGCCCCGGGTTTGACGAGCTTTACGATGAGACGCTGCGCACAAGTCGGCTCGATGTCCTGGCCGCGGGGCTTCACATTGAGGACATGGAGCGGGTGCGCAAGGAGTGCCTGACGCACTACAACCACCTGTGCGCCATCGTGGCGGGGGCCAACCGCGCGCTCTTTGAGGGGGCCAGCGCCGAGGTCAAGCGCTTTAGTGGGGAGTATGGCCTGGAGGGTCGAATTGACCTTGCGTTTGACGACGGCGAGGCGTTCAGAATCCTGGAGTTGAAGACGGGCAGGCCTTATGACGAGCACAAGCAGCAGGTGCGTTGTTATGCGCTGCTTTGGGACAAGGTCGCCAGGAGCCTGGGTAAGCGCGTCGTGGGTGAGCTGCTCTACAGCAAGGACGGGAGCCTGAAGGAGGTCGACCGTCAGGACTTGCAGGAAGAGCGCAAGATCATCCAGGCCCGCAACGGCATCGTGTCCTTGCACCGTCATTTTGCCTTTGGGGACACCCGCTTTGAGCCGCCGCACTACTGGGAGCATCCCTCGGTGTGCCGTCAGCCAAGCTGTCGCTATCGCAAGGACCGCTGTCGGTATCAGACGCTGGTGGTGGGGCAGGGCCAGAGCGGCGCGGCGGAGTTGGTGTCGCGTCCCGGCGGCGTCTGGGGCGGGATTGCGCCTCGGTTGGTGTCGCTGGCGCGCGCGTACTACCGGCGCTTTGTGCGCTTTGTGGAGAGCGAGTACTGGCACGCGACCATGACGCTGGGCCAGATTTTGCGCGGCGACACCCTTGAAGAGCGTGTTCGTGCGCTTAAAGCCGTGGACAACCTCTCGATCACCGCCGTGGACGTGGAAAACAGTCAGGTCACCCTCGAAGGGCACAACCTGCAGATCTTCACCCCCGGTCAGAAGGTCATCGCCCACCGTGGCGACTTCCACAACGGCCAGATCTTCACCGGCCGCGTGGTCCAGGCCCGCAGCACCCAGTTGGTGGTGGACACCGCCGCGGCACCCACTGCCCAGCGCCTCATCCCCACCGGCTGGATTCTGGATCAGCACCCCACACGCATCGGGCAGCGAGAGCGCCATCGAGCCCTCTTTGATTTCCTGCGCACCCGCGACCCGGCGCGCCTTGAGATCCTCCTTGAGCGCCAGAGCCCGCCCCAGGTCGAGGCGCCCGCCGCGCTCTCCAACCTGGATCACCTCAACGAGCAACAGCGCTCGGCCGTCACCGGGGCCGTCACCAGCCAAGGCGCCTACCTCATCCAGGGCCCGCCCGGCACCGGCAAGACCACCGTCATCGCCGAGATCATCCGCCAGCTTGTCTCCCGAGGACAGCGCGTCTTGCTGGCCGCCGGCACCAACACCGCCGTGGACAATGTCCTGGTGAGGTTGGTCGAGAGCGGCTTTGACAACTTCCTGCGCCTTGGTTCTGGCCGCGAAGACAACCACCTCTGGCGCGCGTTGGCCGACAAGGGTTCCGATCCCGCCGATTATTTTGCCCGCGCCATGGCGCAGCGCACCGACGACCTTGAAGCCCTGCGTCAGGCCGTCGTGGCCAAGCCCGTCCTGGCCGCCACCACGCACATGGCCATTTCCAGCCCCGTCATCGAGATCCTGGAGCGCAGCATCGGCCACCAGCGCCGCCCCGACTCGGGCCTGCCCCAGCTCTTTGACGTGGCCATCCTCGATGAAGCCAGCCAGATCACCGAACCGATGGCGCTGGGCTGCATCAACCGCGCCCGGCGCTTCGTCCTGGTCGGCGATCACCAGCAGTTGCCCCCCGTGGTCATCTCCGACCGCGCCATCACCGCCCACATCAAGGCCAACGACATCCTCTCACCCGTCGAAGCTCGCCTTGAGGAGGTCTCGGGCGTGCGCGGCCTGAACCAGTCCCTCTTTGAGCGCCTCTTTGGTCACGTCCCCAGCACCATGCTGGAGGTCCAGTACCGGATGAACGCTTCGTTGATGGCTTACTCCTCGCGCAACTTCTACGACGGCAGGATGCAGGCCGGCGCCGCTGTTGAGCGCTTGGCGTTGCCCATCCACCCGCCCACTCAGGAGTCGCTCGACGAACCCCTGCGCTCCATTTTGGCCCCCGACAAGCCGCTTGTGCTGGTCAATGTCCGTGGCCGCGAACGCACGCGCCAGAACGAGGCCGAGGCTGCCTTGTTGCTCAAGCTGCTGCGCGCGCTCATCGACACCCCGCTGCTGATGTCTCGCGGCGCCCCCCGCTACTTCGACCCCAGCCAGGCCAGCAGCCAGATCGGCATCATCTCGCCCTTCCGCGCTCAGGTGCAATTAATGCGCCGGTTGATCAATGAGCACATGCCCGAGGTGGCCAGCGACATTGAGGTCGACACCGTGGAGCGCTTCCAGGGCCGCGAAAAGGAGATCATGTTGGTGTCTTTTGTCGCCTCTGGACGCACCAGCGCTTTCATCGCCGACCCACGGCGCCTCAACGTCACGCTGACCCGCGCCCGCACCAAGATGATCGTCGTGGGAGATCTCTCCTCGCTCTCGCGCACCTCAGCGCTCTTTCGCAACCTCATCGATCAAGAAGAGTCGCGCGTCGTCGAAGGCCCCTCCGATCTGACCCTCGACTTTTAAGCCTGTCTCCCGACAGCGCCTGGACCGCACCAGATACGTTTTCTGTGTCACAGCCCTCGCCCTGGTTCGCCAACCAACCGCTCATGCCAATGGCGCGCGACTATGAGCGCGCCTCGGTCTTGTTTATGATGGTTCAGGCACCAAGCAGAGGGATGTGAGATGGGCGACAAACGCCGCGCGCAGTTTGATTTTCAGCGTTATGGGCGCATCGCGCTGATTCTGGGGCTCTTGATGGGGCTCTATTTGAGCCGAGGGGCCATTGGGTGCGTGACCGACGCTGTGGCCGATTATGACCTGGGCGCGCTGACCAACAACCCCAGCAACAGCACCCAGCGCCACACCGACGATCACATCCGTGATGGCTCAAAGGCCGACTATGCCGCCCGCTTTCGCAAGGGTGGTGACGTGGCCTCTTTTGTCTCTGGCACAGTGCCCTATTGCATCGAGCGCGCCTCTTTTACGCGCCCCAAACCTGCTTACTACGCCTTCCTTGGCTTTGGTGGGGTGGCGGTCTTGTTCTGGGTGCTGGGGGCAATCATCCCCTCACAGTGGAAAAAGGGTGTGCGCGATCAGAGCAACCGACCCCCACAGTGATTGCAGCGGTTTGTGTGGAATGCCAGGCGATGTTCTCAGTACAGGGCGCTGAAGGGCGGCGTGATGGGCGATCGTGCCGGTGTCGCCCGACGCACATACACCAAACCAACACGCCTGGAGATGACGTTGACCATGGACCTCTTATGCTTCTCGAACACACTCATTAAAGACCGCGCAACCCAAGCTGCGCTTGTGCTTGGAGGCCTCATTGCTTGTGCGTCCTGGGCTTGTTCCACCGCGCCTGAATCCCTCCCGAACCACGAACCTCCGTCGCCTGCGAGCGTTTCGCCCCCCAACGCCCAAGAGAACACTTTGGAAGACGCCGTAGAGGCTCAGGACGAGGCTTTGCGTTTGACGTTGGAGCGCGTGAACTACGCTTTGTTGGGGGTGGATAAGCTAAAGGCGCGCTGGCCCTGGCTGTCTGCCGATGACACCTGCGTGGTGATCACGGCCCTTGACGCACAGTATCTCCTGGGGTGTTCGCCGCCCGAGGGCAGCCCCTACACGTTGAGTCAGGCCAGGTTCAGAGGGCAGCCGGTGTACGAAAACAAAAGCGGCCAGGCAGTTCTTGGGCCTCAGGCGGCGCCGTATCGGGCCTTTGCGGGGGCCTTGGTGGGCACCATGATCCTCTATCACCCCGCACAAGAGGCGCTGACGGGGTTTGCCAAAGAGCGGCCCTGGTTTTTTGTCACCGCGTTGGAGGCGTTGGTCGAGGCCCACCCTGGTTTTGATGACACCACGCGCACCGAGGAGTGGTTGGCCATCTTCGTGCACGAGTATTTTCACACTCGCCAGTTCCTTCAGCCGTCGGCCTACCTGGCCTGGGGCAGCATCCTGACCAAGGAGATCAACCCGGCCAGCCTCGTGGCCCTCTATATGGAGGATGAGGCTTACAAAGCAGCGGTGGACGCCGAGTTTGAGCTGCTCAGCGAGGCTGTGGCCGCGCAGCCCGATGCCCAGCAGGCCAGGGCGACGCTCAAGCGGTGGTTGGAGATGCGTCAGCGTCGGATTGAGGCGGCCGCTGAGGCTTATGTCGGAGGCAATCTGGAGCGCGATGACATGACCTACACCTACATCGAGGGCGTGGCGCGCTACGTTGAGAACACCTATTTGGTGGATCCAGAGCTTCACCCCAGCGGAAAGCTGAAGGCCGATCCTCGCTTTGATGCTTTCAAGGACTCTGAGGGCAAGGGCTACCAGGGGATGTGGCAGCGAGGCATGCCGGGCGGGCAGTACTACTATGGGTTGGGCATGCATGTGGGGCTCTTGCTCGACGCGATAGATCCGTCATGGACGCACAAGGTGCATGAGCACCCCCGTTGGGTGGTTGGGGTGGCGCAGGATGTGGTGGCTGGCCCTTGATTTGTGTTGCGGCGGGGTCAATGCGATGCTCTGAGGACTTCCTTCGACCGATTTGGTGGCCATATGGGTCAAAATGAGGTCAATATAACCATGCCAAAGGAGGGCAGGCTGCCAATTGTATTGGGGGTCTGGCGAGTATGGGAGATGGGGAGTGTTGAAGCTGGGCATTGGAGAATGATTGGTGACGTTGGCCAAGCCATCGATTGAACTGGGTCCATTCAAACTACTGGAGATCGTCGGTCAGGGGGCCATGGGCGAGGTCTGGCGTGCGCAGCATGTCGGACAAGGCGTTCAGGTGGCCGTCAAGGTGCTGACAAGCAAGCGTGTCCGTCAGGCCCGTTACTGGGACGCGCTGCGCAATGAGGTGCAGGCCGTCGCGGCGCTGAGTCACCCTGGCATCATCTTGATGCTGGACTACGGCGAGGTGGGGCAGCAAGACTCGGCGGGCTCGCAGGGACAGTTGGTGGCCGGCAGCCCGTATCTGGTCATGGAGTTGTCCAGCGGCGGATCGCTGGACATGCTGCAGTTGCCGCTGAGTTGGAGTGTGCTCAAGGCGACCTTGATGGGGTTGCTCGATGCGTTGGCCCACGCGCACGCTCGGGGCGTGATCCATCGGGACATCAAGCCCGCCAACGTGCTCATCTCGGGTCCCAGCGATGTTCGCCCTGGGTTGAAGCTGACCGACTTTGGTATTGCCCACGCCGTTGAGCAGACCCGCTCGGGTGTGCTTGAGGGGCCCAGCGGCACGCCCTACTACATGGCCCCCGAGCAGTTCGAGGGCCGCTGGCGCGATTATGGTCCCTGGACCGATCTCTACGCGCTGGGGGTGATGGCCTGGAAGCTTGCGTGCGGGACCCCGCCCTTTCACTCGGGGCATTTTTTCCAACTGGCCTACCAGCACATCAACGACGCGCCGCCCCCTTTTATGCCGCTGGGGCCCGTGCCGCACGGCTTTGAGCGTTGGCTCTTGCGTCTGCTCTCCAAGCACCCCGCGGGCCGTTTTCAGCGCGCCGCTGACGCCGCCTGGGCCTTGAGCCAGCTCCACCTCAGCGAAGAAGTCCAGGCACCTTCCTCCACGCGACCCATGCTGGCGTTGCCCCAAAGAAAGGATGAAGAGACGGCGTTGGACGAGCCGTCCCACATCTTCATGCCGTTGGAGGCGGAGGCCTGGGCGCTGGGCGGTGTGGACGACGACGCGCCCGCCTCTGGCCACGGCGATGATGCCCAACTGGCCGAAGCGACCCTGGACTTCACCATGGAGCCCGAGGATGCGCCCGACACCACCGGCAGGCCGCGCGTTGAGACGTGGGACAACAAGCCGTTGGCGTCGGTGTCCAGATTGCAGTTGACGGTGGAGTCTGTGGCGGGCACCTGGGGCACCATGGCCCCGAGCATGGCGGGGGATTGGCGTCGAAAGCTCCTGCCCGTGCCCTCCAACCAGCTTGTCGGGGCGGGTCTGGGGCTCTACGGATTGCGGACGGTGCCGCTTGTGGGCCGTCAAACCGAGCGCGATCAGATCTGGCAGTCCCTCATGGCGGTCATCTCGACCCAGATCCCGCGTTTGATGCTCTTGCGCGGCCCGGCAGGGGTGGGCAAAAGTCGGCTGGTGGAGTGGATTTGCGAGCGCGCCCATGAGTTGGGCGTGGCCACGGTCATGAAGACCAGCCACAACCCGCTGCCCGAGCCCGCCGATGGTTTGCCCGGCCTCTTGTCGCGCCACTTGCGCTGCGCCGGGCTCTCCTACGATGAGACCGCCGAGCGCGTTCAACGCCTTCTGAGCGAGCAAGGGGTCGCTGGCGACTACGAGCCCGCCGCCCTGACCCAGTTGATGTCGTTGATGGACGCCTCTGAGGGCGGCGAGGCCATTGAGTTCAACAGCGCCGCCGAGCGCTACGCGTTGGTGCTGCGCCAAATAGAGCGCGAAGCCCACCAGCGCTGCATGATCGTCTGGCTCGACGACGTCCAATGGGGCTCCGACGCCCTGGAGTTTGCCCAGTTCCTGCTCCAGAGTCAGCGCCAGATCCCCATCCTGGTCCTCATGACGGCCCGCGACGAAGCGCTGGCCGAACGCACCGTCGAGCAAGCCGCGCTGGCCTCCGTCATGACCCAGCCCAGCGCCTCCGAAATGGTCATCGGGCACCTCGACAGCACCGACAATGCTCGCCTTGTCAAAGAACTGCTCGGTCTTGAAGGAGAGTTGGCCGTTCAGGTTGAGGAGCGCAGCGCCGGAAACCCCCTCTTTGCCGTCCAGTTGGTGGGCGACTGGGTCTCTCGCGGGGTGTTGGAGCTTGGCCCCAACGGCTTTGTGCTGCGCGCAGGCGAGCAGGCCGTCTTGCCCGAGGACATCCACCAGATTTGGAAGGCCCGGATCGATCGCCTCCTTGAGGGTTCCCCGCACAGCGCGCGGATGGCGCTGGAGTTGGCGGCGGTCCTTGGCCGAGAGGTCGATGCGCGCGAGTGGCAGTCTGTGTGCGCGCGTTTGGCGGTGTCGTTTGGCCGCGATCTGATGGAGGCCATGCAGTCGCGCCGCTTGATTCAGGCCACCGAGCGCGGCTGGTGTTTTGTGCACTCCATGCTGCGCGAGAGCGTGGAGCGCGGGGCGTCGCTTCGCGGCGAGCTGCCGATCCTGCATCAGACCTGCGCCGAGGTGTTGGCAGATCTCTATCCGCAGCCAGTGCGCGGTCTGTCCGAGCGTGTCGGCGTGCACCTGAAGGCCGCAGGCAAGCTGCAAGAGGCGCTCAAGCCGCTCTTGGACGGCGTGGCCGAGCGCGAACGCTTCCACCAGTACAAAGAGGCCGATCAACTCCTGTCGAGTTGTCAGGAGATCCTGGAGGCGCTTGGTGTCGGCGAGGATGACCAACGCTGGGGTCAGGTCTGGAGGCGGCAGGCGCAGGTCTGGCGCCGCTTGATGCGCCTGGACAGGACCTGGGCGCTGGCCGGAAAGCTGGAAGAGCGGGCGCGGCTCCACGGTTGGGGTGAGTTGCTGACAGAGGCCTTGCTGGAAAAGAGCCACGTCGCGCTTCAGCGCGGCCAACTTGAAGACGCGCTGGTGCTTTTGGAAGAGACGCGCGGTTTGTTGACCCAGCAGGGCAGCGAAGCCAACCAGGCCCGTGTGTTGGCGATGTTGGGCCGCGTGAAAGTCTACCAGGGAGAGCTTGAACAGGCCGCCGCGTGGCTTGAGCAGGGCAGGGCGCTGAGCCAGCAAGTTGGGGACGACTCCACCTTTGGCCGCTGTCTGCTGGCGCTGGGTCACGTGGCTCGCCGCAGCGGCGATTCTGAACGCGCCGCAGGGTTTTACCAGAAGACCTTTGAGGTGGCGCGGCGCCAGGGCAACCGTCTGGCGATGGCCAACGTCCTCAACAGTCTGGGTGAGATCGAGCGCTATCGCCACAACGCCCAGGCGGCGCAGGATTATTACCGCCGCGCGGTGGAGCTTTTTGAGGAGATCGGTCACGGCGAGAACGTCTTTCCGCGGATCAACCTGGGGCTTTTGCTTTTGCGCAGCAGCGATTACGCAGAGGCGCGCGGGCTTCTTGAGGTGGGGCGCGAGAGCCTGCGCCGCCACAATCAGGAGGGCATCCTGGGCGGCGTCTGTGCGGCGCTGATGGCGTGCGCAGCGGGTCAAGGGGACTGGGAAGGGTGGGACCGTTACCAGGAACGCGCGGTGGAGCTGTTGGGGCAGACCTCGTTTGTGGACACAGACGTGGCCTGGGCGGCTCAGACCGCGGGTGAGTTGGCGCTGGCGGCCGGCAAGGCCCAGCGGGCTCAGGTGGCCCACCGTTTGGCTTTTGACCAGTGGTCCGCGCTTGGAGACGAGACCCGCGCAGCGCAACTCAAAGCGCTCTTGAACAAAGTGCCCTGAGGCGAGCGACCCACAGCGGCTTATTTTTGATCTTTGATGGGCGTCTGCGTCGTTTTGACGGGGGCGGATGCCTTATTGTTGGGGTTTGTCCCCAAGATGCGATATCTTGCAGGCGAGATGATGGATTTTGAATAACAACGTTGTCGGGGGTCCCTCGCCGTTCACCGCACCACAGATTTTCCCCTCGTCAGGCCGTGTTGGGGCACGGTCTTGTCGATGTTGGGTGGTCTCTCAAGGCACACAAGTGCGTCGGATTGAGAGCCTTTTGGGGAAAGCTTGTGACACGAAAAATGTCACATTGTGGTCTGCGCTCCATCTCAGAGTCGGACCAGAGCCCTGTGCTTTGGCTGAATCCGCCTGGGGTGTGGTTGTGAGGGGCCGTTGGAAGCCGCGACGCTGAACTGGGCAAAAGGAGCGAATTGATGAAGTGGCGATTGGGCGTGTTGTGTGTGCTGCTTGCGGCGTTAACGCTTGGCAGCGGGTGCATTTTTGATCCGACCGATGACGGCTTTGGTACGGCCGATGATGCCGGTGGTGACCCCAACAACGGGATCAACAACGATTTCAACAACGACGAGAACAACGACGTCGGCAACAACGACTTTAACAATGACGGGAACAACGATCCCAACAACAACCCCAACAACGAGCCGCCCCAACTCTTTACGCTGGTGCTGATCCAGGATCTGGCCCAAGCGGTTGTTGATGGCACCCCTGGCGCCGACATCGACGCCGTGGGCCTGATCAAGGCCGAAGACGGGACCGAGCTCTTTGCGGCGGTGCTCCAGGCCGAATCCAACGTGCCCTGTGACGCAGAAGAGGGCGGCGCCATCAACGAAGCGTGTGACCCCCTGGCGCTTTTGGGGGCTCCCGATGCGGTCAATGAGGGCGAGTGCTTTGGCGGCGGCGATGTGGACACCACGCTCTTTACGTCGCTCAACCAGGGCTTTGTCATCGTGTCTTTTGGAGACGATGAGGTCGGTGCCGAAGCCGCCGTCATTGAGAACGGCGACGCCATCCACGTCTATGAGCTTGGCGCCACCGAGTGCGGCCGCTTTGATGACGACACCGTGACGGTGTCAGTGGGCGTCTCTGATCAGGACCTGGGGGCCTTCATTGAGATGGGCACCACGGTCGCTGGCGACAACATCATCGAAGTCTCTGGGCTGCCCTGAGCGCTGTGCCCTTTGACGTCCTCTCTAGACCGAGTACCGCTCAAAACGAGCCAGCGATGACGGCTCTCACAGCCCATTTCTTCGTCGTCGATGCTCGGCGGGTCAAGGACCCGCCTGTGCTCTCCTCCTCGAACTGAACTGTGATTTCTCGCCCTCGCAAGGCTCGTTTTAAACGGTACTCGGCCTAGCCTCTCCTCTTGCCCTTCCCTGGCGCGCAGCCCGGTGCATTTGAAATGCGCCGGGAGACATGCCACCCTCTGATGCCCTTAAACATCCCCTGGTTGCCGTGAAATCCGGCGTGCACATGGGCAACCTTTTTTGATACCCGACCACAGGCAAAGCGATGCCGCACGTGGTCTGGCGCGATGTCTCTGGTGATCGAAACATGTTGTTGAGCGCTGTGACGCAAAGAACCGTCGTGTGGTGTGTGGCCCTGGTGGGCCTGCTGAGCGTTTTGGGGGCTTGTGGTGGCGATGGAGGCGGCGGTTCCACCGAGCAGCCCCAGTGCCGCTTGAACTCGGACTGTGGCCAAGGGCAGATCTGTGAGGACAACGCGTGTGTGTCTGAGCCTCCCTGCGAAGGCGACCAGTGCCCGTGCGCCGCTGACACCGACTGTCCCGATGGCCAGGGCTGCGATGTGCAGACTGGCGCGTGTTTTGTCTTTGAGTGTGAGACCGACCGTGAGTGTCCACTTGGCGAGTTGTGTCTGGCTGGACGCTGCCAGACGGATCTGGACGCCGACCGTGACAGAGACTCCATCGCCGACAACGTCGACAACTGCCCCGAGGTGGAGAACCCCGACCAGGACAACAACGACGGTGACGGGCAAGGGGACGCCTGCGATCCTGACGACGACAATGACGGTGTGGACGACGATGACGACAACTGTCCGCTGACGCCCAACGAGAGCCAGGATGACCTCAACGGCGACGGCGTTGGGGACGCGTGTGAGTTGGACCTCGACACCGACGGGGTCCCTGATGACGATGACAACTGCCCTGAGGATGCCAACGCCGACCAGCGAGACCTCGACGGCGATGGGCAGGGCGACGTCTGCGACATTGACGATGACGGCGATGGTGTTTTGGACGAGGTCGACAACTGCCCTGAGGATGCCAACACCAACCAGCGTGACTTTGATGACAACGGCGTGGGCGATGCCTGTGAAGGGGATCAAGACGCCGACGGGGTCCGCGACGACATCGACAACTGCCCCGAGGTGGAAAACCCCGACCAGGTCAACAGCGATGACGACGCGCAGGGCGACGTCTGTGATCCCGACGACGACAACGATGGTTCACCCGATGAGGTGGATTTTGAAGGCCAAGACCTCTCGGGGGCTGAGTTGGCCGACGCCGATTTGTCCAACGCAGACTTCTCGGGCGCCAACCTCACCGGCGCCGACTTGTCCGGCGCCGACCTCCAGGGCGCCAACTTCCGCGACGCCAACCTTCAGGGCGCCGACCTGCGCCGCGCCAACCTCGTCGGCGCAGACTTCTCAAACGCCGATTTGAGCAACGCCGACCTGCGCGAGGCCAACGTGAGCGACGCCAACCTCCTGGTGCGTTCGCTTGACCGGGCCAGAGCCCACCTTCTTGACGGCTGCCCCGCGGCGCTCCTGGCTGATTACACCTGTCGCGCCCAGCCGAGTCGGGACACTTCGGCCCTTCTTGGGCCGCGCCTGGACCTCGCTGGGGCCGATTTGACCGGGGTTGACCTTGGCGGTGTGTCGCTGGGCGACACGGTGCTGGACAGCGCACAGACCCACGGCCTTGCGGCTTGCCCCGACCAGCGCCCCGAGCGTTGGTTTTGTCGCTCTCAACCCGGTGTTGGGGCTTTTGTGCTTGTGGGGCCTGGCGCCGATTTGAGCGGCGCCGACCTCTCCGAAGCAAACTTCAGCAGCGCCGTGTTGATTGGCGCGGCGCTGGAGGGCGCCAACCTCACCGGCGCCAACCTGGCCCGCGCCACAACCCATGGGCTCCTGAGCTGTCCCGCCGCCTTGCCCCAAGACTGGCTTTGCCGCGCCCAACCCGCTGTGGGCACACAGGCGCTCCTTGGGCCCTCCGCCAATTTGGAGGGGGCAAACCTCTCCGAGGCCGATCTTGGCGAGGCAAACCTCGCTGATGCCAACCTCAGCGGCGCTGATTTGACGCTGTCTGACCTGGGCGGCGCGGATTTGACCGGCGCCAACCTGATCCAAGCCAAAACCCATGGGCTCATCGCCTGTCCGGCACAACTGTCGGCCAATCGGCAGTGTCGCTCGCAACCTGGCGCGGGGGCTTTTGTCATCCTGGGCCCCGGGCTCGACCTGAGTTTTGCTCTCCTGAGCGGCGTGGACTTGAGCGGCGTGGATCTGACCGGCACCGACTTGACCGGCGCAGACCTGAACGCAGCGCAATTCACCAACGACACCCGGTGCCCCGATGGCCGCACCGCCGAGGTCTTTCCACGGTGCGGTTACCTTCAAGGCCAAGACCTCCAAGGGCAGGACTTGAGCGACGCTGACCTGACCCAGGCCATCGCCAACGGGTTGCTCGCTTGCCCCGATGCTTTGCCGCCTTTGTGGAGCTGCCGTCGGCAACCGGCGATGGGCACCTTTGCGCTGGTGGGCCCTGGTGCTTTGCTCAGCGGCGTGAATTTTATAGGGGCAGACCTCAGTGCTGCACACCTTCAGGGGGCGCGCCTTGTGGGCGCGGATTTGTCCGGCGCAGACCTCACTGGCTCCAATTTGACCGGCGCAGACCTGACCGGGGCCTTGCTTGTGGGCGCCGCGCTGGTCAACACCAACGCCGAAGGCGCCGACCTGCGCGGCGCCGATCTCTCTGATGCCTCGCTGGCGAGCAGCACGCTCACCAACGCCAAGGCTTTTGATCTTTTGACGTGTCCAGAGCAAAACCCCTCTCCAGACTGGGTCTGTCGCAGTCAGCCCGCCAACGGGCGCGTGATGCTCCTTGGCCCCGGCGTGGATTTGGGCGACGCGGACTTGAGCGACGCGGATTTGGAGGGGGCTCGGTTGGTGGGCGCCAACATGGGCGGCGCGATGTTCACCGACAACACCGTCTGCACCGACGGACGCACCCAGAGCGAACTGCCGCGCTGCGGCTTTCTGGCCGGGGCCAACCTCGCTGGTCAGGATCTGAACGGCGTGGACTTCTCTGGCGCAGACCTCAGCGGTGCCAATCTTCAAGGCACAGACCTGACCGGGGCCAACCTCTCGGGCGCCAACCTCGCAGGAGCCAACCTCGCGGGGGCCAACCTCTCTGAGGCCGATTTGACCGACGCCAACTTGACGGACGCCGATCTGAGCGCGGCACAATTTACCAACGACACCATTTGCCCCGGACGCCAGCGCGCGGCGTTGTTGCCCAGGTGTGGCTTCCTGCGCGGTGAAGATCTCAGCGGGCAAGACCTGGCCGAGGCGGACCTGCGCGGCGCGGTGACCTGGGAGTTGGCCGCCTGCCCCGGGGTCTTGCCTGTGGACTACGAGTGTGTCGAAGCCCCCGCCGGACAGTTCATCATCCTGGGGCCTGGGGTCGATTTGCGCGGCGCCGCTCTTCAAAACGCCGACCTGAGCGGCCAGGACTTTGTCGACGCGGACCTCACCGGCGCCAACCTTGAGCAGGCCAATCTGAGCGGCGCTGACCTTTCTGCGGCCAACCTCGACCGCGCCAGAACCCACAACGTGGCCCTTGGATGCCCTCAGGCGCTGCCCGAGGACTGGTCTTGCCGCACGGACCAGGTCGAGGACTTCTCAGTGCTTATGGGTCCAGGCGCCGATTTGCGGGAAGGGCGCTTTTCCAGGTTGGACTTTGAGGGCGTCAGGCTCAACGGGGCCGATCTGACGCGCGTCACCTTGACCTCGGCGGTCTTGGTGGGCGCCGATCTCTCTGGGGCCAATATGAGCGGCGCCTTCATGGTCCAGGCCGCCACCCACGGGTTGGTGGGCGAGTGTCCTGCGGCTCTTCCTGATGACGATTGGGTCTGTCGTTCGCAGCCTTCCACGGGCGGTGTGGTGCTTTTGGGGCCGTGGGCCACGTTCAACGGCGCGGACATGGGCGGCGTGGACCTGAGCGGCGCCGACGTCAACCACGCAGAGTTCAACGACACCATCCTTGAGCAGGCCGACCTGAGCGGCGCCGACCTCTCCAACGCTTTGATGGGCCTGGTCGTGCTCACCGACGCCCAACTGAGCGACGCCACGATGCGCTCCACAGTCTTGGAGCGCGCAGACTTCACTGGGGCCACGCTCGACCGCGCGGATTTGACCGGGGCCAACTTGAGGGACACCGTGCTCTTGTCTGCGTCCATGGTGGGGACCGTCTTGGAAGACGCCGATCTTGAAGACGCGGACGTGAGCCAATCCAACCTTGAGGCGGCCAACTTGACCAACACAGCCGTTGGCCGCTTGCGCACAGGTTGTCCTGAGGTGCTCCCTGATGGCTGGAGCTGCCAGGATGCGTCGGGGCAAGGCACGCTCTTTGTGCTCCTGGGCCCAGGGGCAAACTTGAGCCGCGCCATGCTGCAACTCGTGGACTTTGAGGGGCTCTTGCTCCCTGACACAGATCTAAGCTCGGCCAACCTGCAGGGGGTTGATTTGGATGGGGTTGATCTGAGCCGGGCCACGTTCCACTTTGCCGACATCATCCTGACCAGCCTCACCGGGGCAGACTTGAGCGACGCCGACATGAGCGACGCGCTGGTCATTGAGGCCATCACCCACGGGTTGGTTGGGGTGTGTCCCGTGGCGATGCCAAACGCGGACTGGGCGTGCCGTGCGCAGCCCTCAACGGGGGGCGTGGTCTTGCTGGGCCCCACGGCGGTGTTGAGCGGCGCCGACTTGAGCGGCGCCGACCTGAGCAACGCCAGCCTTGAAGGGGCCGCGCTTGAAGGCACCGACCTGACCGGCGCAGATCTAAGCGGCGCTAACCTGGACGAAGCCCTCTTCTCGGACACCACCATCTGCCCTGACGGGCGCTCTCACGCCCAGTTTCCTCGCTGCGGTCTGTGAACCCACTGCCTTGCGTGACAAGATCCCGCATCATGGGGCGCGTGCCCCTTTGTTCAACAGCTTTTGGAGGCATCATGAGCGATGCACTCGATGACGGCGCGTGCTCGCCGGTGGTCAATGTCGATGAAGTGCCCGAGGAAACCCACCTCAATGGGGAACACTGGGGCGGACACCACAAAAAACTGACCCCTTCGATGCGCCCACACGGTGGAATGTTGGGGGTCCGGCAACTGCGCGTGCCCCCTGGACGCACGGCGTACCCTTTTCACGCCCATCTGCGTGAAGATGAAGCCTTTTTCATCCTCTCGGGGCAGGGGTTGTTGCGCTATGGCGACGATCTTCACCCCCTGCGGCCCGGAGACTGCGTGTCATGCCCTGCAGGGACCGGCAAAGCCCATCAAATCGTCAACACATCCGGCCATGAGGACCTGATTTACCTCTCCATTGGCAACCGCGACCCGCACGAGGTCTGCACCTACCCCGACAATGGAAAGGTTTTGGTCCGTGGCATCGATAAAATTGGCCTTTTGGAAGAGCGCGCCTACCTGGATGGAGAGCCCGAGGTCCCCAAAATCGTTGGGATGATCTCTAAAGAGGGCTGAGTGGGCCTGTTAAGGCTCAACACGCAGGACCGTCATCATGCCATCGTCGGCGTGGGGCAGGATATGGCAGTGCGTCATCCAATCCCCGGGGTTGTCGGCCACGATTTTCATCCTCACCCGGTCTCTGATGGCCAGGTTGAAGGTGTCTTCGACCGTTTTCCAGGCCGGGGGGACGCCGTTGACCGACAATATCTCAAAATCCAGGCCGTGGATGTGGAATGGGTGCTCGGTTGGAGAGAGGTTTCGGACCTCAATGATGGCCTCGCTGCCCAACTTCAAGGTTTCGATGCTCACCTGCGGAAAGCGCTCGCCGTTGATCAGCCACAACCCCGTGCGATCTGAGCCGCTGAAGGCATAAACGATGTCGGCATAGCCCGGATCGGGGCTGACCTCTTCCCCGGTGTAGGGCCAGGGCAACGCGGCGGCGGGTTCGGACGGGTTTTCGACCGTCACCTCAACCAAATCCGTGGCCTCACCCAGCGCCGCGCCGCCGTTGAGGGTGTGGGGGGCGTTGGAGACGGCAAAACCCTCCTGTCCCAGCCTCCAAACGGCGTCGGCCCGGTCTCCTGGACCAAGAATGATGCGCTCTGGGGCCTGTTCGGCGGGCAAAAGGCCCTGGTCGCTGGCGATTTGCACCATGTCGGGCCAGCTCAGGTCCAGATAACCGGCGCTGCTGACGTTGATCAGCCGCACACGCACGCGCTGACCGCCTTGTCCGGTCCAACTTACCGGTGCAGGCTGACCGTTGATGAGCCACTTGCGGCTCAATTGTCCGTGTCCGTGGGCGTGTCGGCCAGGATCTCCGACGGGGAGGTCATCCTGGGAGGCATCAAACTCCTCGGCGGTGTCAAAGATCAGCACCAATTCATGTTCTGGGGCCGGGTCGGCCGGGTCTTCGACGATCACGGCGCCGTAGAGCCCCAGATCCACCTGCCTTTCGGTGTCAAAGTGGGGGTGGTACCAGAAGGTCCCGGCCTGATTCAGTTCAAATTCGTAGGTGAAGCGCTCTCCCGGAGCCACTGGGGCGCCCATCCAGGCCACGCCGTCCATTTCAAAGGGGACTTTGAGGCCGTGCCAGTGGATTGTGGTGGGGTTGGGCAGGTCGTTGGTCAACTCGACCACCAGGCGCTGGCCCTTTTGGGCCCGGATCAGCGGGCCTGGGGCCAGACCGTTGTACCCCGCCGTCAATCCGTGGGCGCCTTCGATCATCGCCGCCCGCACGGACACCCTCACCACGTTTGGATCCGGGTCCTGGTCTTCCAACTCGGTCAGCATCTCCAGCGGTTGGCGGTGTTGGGTCACCGGTGCTGGGGGGCTGGCGGGTTCAGGGGCTTTTTTGCACCCGGTGATGGAGAGCAGGGCCAGCAGGCGGGTGGTTGTGTAGAGGAGCATCTGGGCGGATGGGGGCTGCTTGCCCCCAAACCCCCCGCCAGGGAGCGCGCTCCCTGGACCCGCAGTGTGGTGTGTCATTTGCGGACCTCCTCCATGACCTCTTCGCCCAGCTCCCAGCGGCGTTGGTTGGCCAACTCCAGCGGGTAGGGGCGGTAGATGAGCGTGGCCTGGACCTCGGGCTCGGGGCAGGGGCTGCGGAAGGTGTGCTGGGTGGTCCAGGACTGCTGCGGCATCAAGCGGTTGTCGCTGGCCACGTCCACGGCCAGAAAGTGCGGCACCATCCGCCGTCCGTCGGCACCCACCATCACCTTGGCAAAGCCAAAGCCCGGCGCGCCCGCCAGCGACTCTCCCTGGCGAAGGCCCGGTTTGGTGCGGTAGGCCACGTCGCCCTGGGGCAGCGCCTGGTCGAGCGTCACCACGTCGCCTTGGACTTCGGTCACGGTGGCGCTGCCCACGTAGTGTTCCACGGGCATGCCCTTTTGTTCGGGCGTCAGGCGTTGGCCTTCAAAGGGCCCAAAGCCGTCATAGTCGTGGTGCGCTCCGGTGCGTCGGATGACCCGGATGACGTCTCCGGGCTGGGCGCCCGGCCAGCGCGTCCAGTCCTGGTCAGCGGTGCGCCTGTCGAGGGCGCCGCCAAAGTCGGGGATCACGTCACCGCCGGTGGCTTGAAGGGGTTCCAGACCGCACCACGCCTCGACGTGCAAGAGGATGGAGCGCATGGGCTCGCCAGTCGGGATGGCGTGTCCGGCGCCTACGTTGCGGGTGCGGACTTCGACGCTGAGCGTGTCGCCCTCCAGAGTTTTGTTCACAAAGAGCGCGGCGGCCATCTGGAGCATCCGGGCGCGGGGTTGCCTGGGACCCACCCACGAGTGCTCTCTGACCTGTCCGGCGGGGCGATACCAACCGCCTTGAACGCCCACGTTGGCCAGCGGAAAGCGCTGAAGGTCGGCGCCGTTGGCCACGGTGGGATCTGGCGGCATATGGCAACTGGGACACCGGGTCGCTTCGCCCAGCGCCCCTGTGCGCCACTCTTCATAGGTGGTCTGAACCGGCAGGCGGCCATCGGGCCAGCGCTCAGGGTCGGCCTGCTGGCCTTCGACCAGCACCTGCGAGACGTGTTGGTGGCACCCCGCGCAGATCAGCCCGCTGCGGAAGTGGTCACGCTGGACGCTGCCCATGCGAGGATTGGGCGAGTCGTGGGAGGGGCCGAAGGGCAGCGGCAGGAAGCCGCCGGCGCCCAGCGCAATGGAGGCCTCTTCGCTGGGGCGCGTGATTTTGAGCCGCCCGGCCACGCCTGGGGGCTGGTCGAGGTCCACTTGATCGACCTGATGGCAGACATTGCAGGACACGCCGTATTTGTAGGCCAGATCGCGGGCTTCGTGCAGGCCGCGGCCCCCCAGCTTTCCGTTGATGGCCGGGGCGTGGCAGTCGGCGCATTCGCCAAATTGATCGGCCTGGGACGAGCAGGGGCCTTCGGTGCAGTCTTCGGGGTTCAGGGCGGGCAGGGCGCCGTCGCCCAGGTAGCATCGGGCGACGCGGTTGCCAGTGCCAGGTTCTGGCCCTGGGAGCCACCGCCCGCCAGCCTGGGTGCAGGTCTCCTGGCTGAGCAGGCCCGAGGCTGTCCCGGCGTACATGTCCTGCACCGTGCGGTTGGAGGCCGAGGTGCGGTGCGGTGAGCCATACCAGGCATCGTTGATGGTCTGGTGGCAGTGGCCGCACTGGCTGGTGTTGGGGCGGCGCTCGGGCTCTCCTGGATCTTGAAAGGCATACTCGGGGTTGTCCGAGGCATCGTACCGCGTCAACCCAATGGTCAGGCGCTGCGTCTCACCCGGAACAAACTCGCCGCGCCGAATGCGGGCCTCGGGGTGCGAGGCCAGAAAAAGCAGCTCGCCCTCAACCTCAGTGCGCGCGGGCACCACGGCCAATCCCTGGTCGTCGGTGAGCCATTTCCCTCCAAGGCCGCCCTGGACAATGGTTGTATCGGGCGCGGGTTGCCCGTCCAGGAGCACGCGGATTTGGACAAAGCCCTCGGGCGGCGGTGGGCCCAAATCTTCCTCGGGGGCGTCTTCGGAGGCGTCGGGAGGCGCGGCGTCTTCTTGCGGCGCGTCCTGGGGCTGAATGTCCTGGGGTTCCTGAACGTCAGCAGGGCCCGCGTCTGGGGGATCTTCTGCTGCGGGCGGATTGGATTTGGGCGATGAGCAAGCCAGCAGCGCTGCGGATAGAAAGAGCGCTGTTGTCCACTGCTGGAATGTTGGGGTGTTCATGGGTGAGCGGCGGCAAGGACTTTATTGAGGTTATGCTGAGTCCGCAGAGGCGTTTTGTGGCGTGACCACGTCGTCTCTGCGTTCAACCATAGCATCCGCAAGGGGAGGGGGCGAGGGGTTTGGAGTGGGGGATGGGTGAAAAGGAGGGTGAAAGAGGGGGGAAGAGGGTAAAAAGCAAAAAAGGTCCAACCCGTGTGGGTTGGACCTGGTCGTCGAGAGAGACGTTGAGCGCAATCCGCGCGTCTGAGCCCGTGAAGAGTGGGCCCAGGTGCGCGGGAGCTGATGCGGCTCAGACCTTCTGCGAGTAGTACTCGACGATGAGCTGCTCGTTGAGCTCGTAAGGCAGCGAGGCGCGGGCCGGGGTGTCCAGCATGCGGCCTTCGAGGGCCTGGGCGTTGAACTCAAGGTGGGCAGGCAGCGACAGGGTCGGGGCCTCGGTGGAGAGCTGGACCAGTTTGCGGCTCTTGTCGCGATCGCGGACGCCGATGGTGTGGCCGCTGTTGACCTCGAAGCTGGCAATGTCGACTTTGTGGCCGTTGACGGTCACGTGGCCGTGGTTGATCAGCTGACGGGCAGCGGGGATGGTCGGGGCCATGCCCAGGCGGAAGATGACGTTGTCCAGGCGGCACTCGAGGTACTGCAGGAGCATCTCACCGGTGTTGCCCTTGGCGCGCACGGCGCGCTTCATGTAGCGGACAAGCTGACGCTCGCGCAGGCCGTAGTAGAAGCGCAGTTTCTGCTTCTCTTCAAGGCGGATGCGGTAGTCAGACTTCTTGAGCCGCATGTTGCGGCCATGCTGGCCGGGGGGGAAAGGGCGAGCCTGGACCCACTTCATTTTGCGGGTGAGGCCGGGGAGATCGATTCCGCCAAAGCGGCGAAGGATTTTGACGCGGGGTCCGGTATAGCGAGACATTCGTTCTCTCCTTATGTTTGAGACAAATGGTTGAAGATGGCATGCCCCAGGTTATCCTGGCCAGTTTCTCCCAGCCCGCGGTCAGCTCGCTGCCTGATGACGCGCGCCGTTTGAGTGGAGAAGCTGCGGTTCTTAACGACAAAAACCGAGCAGCGGGCGGCGACTATAGAAGTCTGCCCCCAGGCCGTCAAGCGGATCTCGCAACAATCGGCATCTCTGGCCCCACTGCAGGCATTGTTTGCCGCTTATTGCGCCCCCAGCCTTGATAAAAGTCCTTGTCTGAACCATGAAAACCGGGTCTGTGTCGGTCTTTGGACAGTGCAGTGCTCGATTTTGCCGCTTTTGCACCGAAGAAAAATGTGTTCTGCTCTGTTTGTGCCTGCGCGCTGCTCGCCATCCCATTGGCGACCATGGCGCTGGCGCGCTGTTGAATGTGTGCGCTCAATCCGGTCGGGGACGCCGAATCCCTGGCCGATGGGCACCGCTCTGGGCTATGGGGCGGTGCGGATGGGAAGGATGCCATGATGGTGTGGAGATCGTTTGTGTGTGCGGCGGCCATGGCCGCGTTGTTGGTGGGGTCTGGCGCGACGGCGCTGGCCAACGACTCGTCGTTTGGAGGCAGCGGGGCCAACCTCAGGCCGATCAAAGAGACGCGGGTGCAGATGAAGGCCGAGGACATCGTCCTGGAGCTGCGCCAGGACGACCGCGTGCGCGATCAAGCCTGGTTCATCACCGCCACATACCAGTTTCACAACCCGACCAAAGAGTCCGTGGATCTGCAGATGGGCTTTCCGGAGCTGCGCTGCGAGGAGGAAGAGGACTGCAACGGCGAGGGCGGCCGCTTTCGGGATCTGAAGATCACGGTGGACGGCAAGCTGGTGAAGCATCGCCAGGGCAAGGTGACCAAAAACAACGATTGGGGCTGGCGTCTGGGTCAGGTCTACTTGTTTGATGTCTCGTTCAAGCCGGGTCAGACCGTGGAGGTGGTGCACCGCTATACACACGATCGCTCGCTGAGTGTGGAGGGGGAGAGCATGGAGTATCTGACCACGACGGGATCGTTGTGGAATGGGCCGATCAGTCAGGCGCGCTTTACGCTGCGGACGCCGTGGCGCCCCTGGATGCTGACGTTCTTGCCGGAGTTTGAGTTGGTGAAGTTTGAGGAGAAGGCCGCTGGAGGCATCGGCGGCATGACCGAGATGATCTTTGAGGCCCGCAAGTGGACGCCAAAGCGCAACTTTGAGGTCTTTTTCCCCAATGTTCACAACGCGGCGTCGTATTTTCCGGCCGCCGCCAAAGACTGTCCGGCGTTCTTTGACTTCATCTGGAACCACAAAGAGGACCCCGAAGGGACCGAAAAGAAGATCGCCGCCGAGCTTGCCGAACTGAGCAAGGCAACCTTGAGGGTGTGCCGCAATCTGCCTTACGCCCACCACGGCTACACCTTCAAGTCCAAGGATCTGCAAAAGACCTTTTATAAGGACGCGGTGCGCAAAGGTTATGGCATTCCTTACTTCCCGGCCTCCAAGCCGCGCGGCGAAGAGCCCTACGAGAAGCTGCCCTGGTCATACCTCACCTTTGCGCCCAACAAGTCCTACAGTCCAGCGTTGCTGCGCCCGATCGAGCAGACCTGGGTGAAGCTGGTCAAAGCCGCCGAGGCCAAGTGACCCGCGCCGTGTTGCTCAGTTGGCGTCGATGCTGTCAAAGATGATGCGGGGGCGCCGGTTGGGGTTGTTGGGCACCCTCCAGGTCACCGCGTAGGTGCCCTCCTGAACAATGGGGCCGTTGGGGGTCAGGATGGTCAACTCGTAGGTGCCGTTTTCGAGCACCTGGTTGCGGCCGATCTCCTCCAGGCTGTCCACGCTCAGAACCAAAGCGTCGAGGCCCGCCGCGAAGCCGCCGCCCCAGGCTTCCACGATGGCGTCCCGGCCGCTGACCGCAGGGGCGTTGGGGAGCTTGAGCACCGATTTGTTCCGCACGTAGTACCGGCCGAGCGCCACGTTGTCCTTGGCGTTGAAGTCCACCACAAAGTTGGCGCTCTGCTCGGCGACCCGGTCCACTTTTGACATGGGGCCATGGTTCCAGGCCAGGGCCATGCTGCCCACAAACATCAGGATCAACGAGGTGGCCAGCGCGAGGGTGGTTTTCATGTGGATTGACATCGACTTCTCCTTGTTGGTCTTGCCCCGCAAGCTCCTTGCAGAGGCAGATTCAGGCCCGCTATCAAAACGCGTGGTTGCGTTGTAATTGTTGGAGGCCAGCCACCGGAACGGGCGAATCCAAGGTTCCTTGGCACATACCTGACCAGGCATGGGTTCCAATGCATTCGCCCGCTCGCCCTGGCTAACACCCCCTGGCTTGGTACGGGGGAGGTGCACAGTGGCTGGCCTTGGCGCTAAGGTAGGTGGTGTCTTCTTTGTGCAACAGTCCAAAAATATCAAACGCGGTGTTGTATGAATGAAACACAGGTAAACCATCAACTCCTGGCCACCTTTGCGGCGGTGGTTGAGCAGGGGAGCTTTTCCAAGGCCGCCCGCTGGTTGGGGGTGAGCAAGGGCACGGTCAGCCGCTCGGTGGCGCGTTTGGAAGAAGAGTTGGGGGTGGAGCTGCTCCACCGTACGACCCACCACGTGACGCTCTCGACGGCGGGCGAGACGCTTTATGAACGCGTGGGGAGCCATTTGAAGGCGCTGCGCAGGGCGGTGTTGGACTTGCCGGAGTTGGGGGACGAGCCCTCGGGGGTGTTGCGCCTGACGGCGCCGTCGGAGTTTGGGGTCATTGTGCTGCCGTCGATTCTGGCGTCGTTCACGCGCCGCCATCCGCAGGTGCGTTTTGACATTCGGTTGACGGGGGAGCACGTCGATGTGGCCAAAGAGGGCTATGATCTGGCCATCCGTCTTTCGACCCAGACTCCCAAAGACGCCTCCTTGAAAATGCGCCGCGCCGGCAAGAGCACCCTCTATTTCTACGCCTCGCCGTCCTACCTGGCGCGCCGAGGCAAGCCCCAGTCCATGTCTGACGGGCAGCACGCCTGGGTGGTGTTTTCCAACATTGTGGCGGCGCTGGGGTTTGACGCCGAGCAGGTGCACTTTGCGGTCGATGACCTCTTTCTGGCCCGAGACCTGCTGCGCGACGGCGTGGGCGTTGGCCCGTTGCCCGATTATGTGGCGCGGGAGTACGTCCTTGAAGGCCTGCTCGAAGAGGTGACCCTGCCCCAATACCAACCGGTCTCCGGGCAGTTGATGCTCCTCTACCCCTCCAGCGGCCAGGTCCCCAGAAAAGTCTCGGCCTTCTGCGACCACTTCATTGAAGCGGTGCGCAAACGGTTTTGATGCGGCCGTGACATGGGCCGAAGCTCATCTTTCCAGCGGGAAGTGGCCGGTGGGAAAGTGCCCTTGTCTTGGGGAACACTTGGAGGCGTGGGCGGAGATGAACAGCATCAATCTGAGCACAGTTGTTGGTGCAGTCGGCGCCATTCTTCCTCGCTCAGCCGTCCGGAGCACGATGTGGTCTGTGCCTTGGTGACCCATTGTTCAAAGGTCGTGGGGAGGTCGGCAGTGTATTCTTCGCCGTCGGTGGCAACGGTCCCTTCTTGTTCCAGACTGATTTTTATCATTGTGAAGAGGAACGGCTTGTCTTGGTGCTTTCGGATTTGAACAAGGCCGTATTCACCGGGATTTCTGATGGCCAACCCGCCGGTGATGGAGTGCAGCGTGAACGTCTCTTCAATGGGTTCTCCTGCGACGACCGCCACAGTTTCGACCGCCATGGTGTGGAGAGCGCCTTCTTGTGCGCAGTCAGGGCGCGGAAAGACCTGGGTGGTGTCGAGCGACTTTACGATGGCCAGTGTGCCCATGTTGTTGGTGAAGTCACAGACATCAAGCGGGTTCACGGGGCAGACCTCCGTAAGGCAATCATCGTCGCCGACGTTGGAGGGCTGATATCCAAAGTGTTGTGCGGGCAACGTGTTGTTGCCGGGATGCATTAAATCCGAGCTTGTGTCCTCAACAGTACAGCCGACAGCAAGTGCCAAGACCACCGCCATACTTAAATGTTTGGATGTTCTCATGTTTAAAGTGACCATTTTGCGAACGGGTTGGCGCTGGGATGGTTGGTGGCATGCAGTGTGTTCGGTTCGAGCGTACTGGGGTCGTTCTCCTGAGTCTTGGCCTTTGGTTGCGTCGATGGGTTTGAGATGGCGCAGCCAATCAGCGACATCAGCGCAAACAACGCGATGAAGAGCCTACGGTGTGTGTTTGTTGGGTTTCATAGGCTCTCTTTGGAGAGACATGAGTAATTGCATGCCATTCGCATTTTAATGCTTGCGCCAAAAATGTCCATTGGGGGCGAGTCTGGCCGCTGGTTTGAGGGATGGGCGTGGGAAGGCGCAGCGGTGCGAGTCCGCAGTGGTGCGGATGGAGTGGGTTGGAGTGGGTCTGGGTGGCGGCGCGGTGTGAATGGGTGGGGTTTGGGGAGGGAGGACCGCGCCGAAGGGGCTCAGCGCCAGCCGCGCAGGCGGTTTTCTTCCTGACGGTAGAGCCGCAGCGAGTCCATCAGGACTTCGCGGGCGACCTCATGGCCGCGCATGGAGTCGACGACGACCGCTTTGTTTTCAAGGCGTTTGTAGTCCTCAAAGAAGCGGATGATCTCGCGCGAGATGTGCTGGGGCAGCTCCGAGATGTCCTTGTAGTCCATGAACGCCGGGTCGTGACAGTGCACGGCGATGATCTTGTCGTCAGGAGCGCCTTCGTCGAGCATGTGCATGACGCCAATGGCGCGCGCTTGCATCAACGCCAGCGGGACCACCGGCTCATTGCCCAGGACCAGGACGTCGAGCGGGGCGACGTCGCCGCAGTAGGACCGGGGGATGAAGCCGTAATTGGCCGGGTAGATGACCGAGCTGTAAAGCACGCGGTCAACGACCAGCAGGCCCGAGGGCTTGTCCAGCTCGTACTTGAGCTTGGAGCCCTTGGGGATTTCGATGACCACGTTAAAGCCATCTTCAATGGTGTCGGGGTTGTTGGGAAGGTCGTGCCAGGGATGTGCCATGGGCGAAGAAATCCTTACTTTTGAGTTGGCCGGTTGAAGTGGCCCCCTTTCGGGGGGTATCTGTCTTGGGCCAGGGGCGGATGTCAACCCTGTTGTGTCGCACTTTTGGCGGTTATCCTGACGGGCTGACACCAGGATGCTCTGGTAAACAGGCACCGTGTCCGTGTTGATGGGCCTCGACAAAGCCCAGTCCGCTTGCTTTGGCTTGGTGAGAGTGTGCCTTTGGCATCAACCCAGGCCAAATAATCTTGAACAAGGACGCTCTCCGTCCTGATCCAACCCCACCTGACCACCTTGAAATCTCTCCCTCCAAAGATCCTGACTGCGCTGACGGCCTCTGAGCCCCGGCGCCGCAGCGCTGCCGAGCGCGCCGTCCTCGACATGGGCCTCAAAGCCCACCGCCCGCTGCTCAAGCTCTTGAAAGACGACTCCGAGGGGACTGCGCCCAGGCGCCGAGTGGCGGCGCGCCTCCTGGGGCAGCTTGAGGGCGCAAAGTTTGTGGTCGACGCCCTGGTGCTGGCCCTCCAAAAAGACGCGGACGCCAAAACCCGCAAGAACGCCGCCGCGTCGCTGGGCCGGCTGGGGGTGGCGCCCCAAATTCTGGTCGAGCTTCTTAAAGATGAAGAGATCGGCTGGGTGCGCGCGGCGATCATCCTGGCGTTGGGGCGCCAGGGACAGGAAGAAGCGCTGGAACCGCTGCGCGCCCATGAAGCGCAGACCCCCGAAGAGGCCCAGGCGCTTGAGCGCGCGATCGAACGCCTGGAGCCCCACCAAAGCCGGGTGTCCTGGCAGCCCGACCGCACATGGCCCGGCCCGGTCTTGTTGGAAGTCCCGGTGGGCCTGGAGGATGTGGCGCTGGATGAGGCGCGCAAGGCTCAGTGCGTGGCCTCGCGCCTGGGCAAGCGCCGCCCAGGGCTCTTGAAGCTGGGGGCCAAGGCGGCACCGTCTGCGGTCTGGCCTGGGTTGCGCTGTGTTTACAGGATGCGACTCATGTTGACGGACGGCCCCGGGCTCTTGGCGACCGATCCTCAGGCCCCGGCTGCGGTGGTGGCGTGGATGGGCACCCAGAGCGGCCTCAAGGAACTGCACGCCTGGTTGGACGCGCCTGAAGGGGTCGCGCTCAAATACCGCTTTGACGTGCGGGGCAAGGGGATCAGGCGCAAAACGCGCGCGGCGTGGCTTGAAGCCGTGCGCACCGCGCTGGCGCCGCTGGGCTTGAAGGACAGCCCTTCCAGCTACGACTTTGAACTGGTGTTGGAGCCCGGCGCCAAGCTCTCCCGGGCCTGGATCGTGCCCTCGTTTGCCGGGGATGAGCGCTTTGCCTACCGCCACCGAGATGTCGGCGCGTCGATCCACCCCGTGGTGGGCGCGGCGCTGGCTCGCCTTGTCTTCACCGGCCCTCAGGCCGAAGTCCGCGACCCCACCTGCGGCAGCGCCACGCTCTTGATTGAGCGTGCCATGCTCGGCGCCGGAGCCCTCAGCGGCAGCGACGTCAGCCCCACCGCCGTGGCCGCCTCCCAGACCAACATCGCCGCCAGCGGCCAGCGCATCACCATCCACCGGGGCGACGCCGCCGAACCCAGCTCCTGGGCCATGTGCGACGAAGTCCTGGCCAACCTGCCCTTTGGGCTGCGCACCGCACGCCGCGACGTCACCCTGACCCGGCTCTACAACCGACTCAGTACCCACCTTGGCCACAACCTCAGAGCCAAAGGCCGGGCGCTGCTCTACACCACCGCCCGAGGCGCGCTCGACGATGCCCTTGGCCGCAACAGCCGCCTGACCATTCAGGAGCGGCGCGTGGTCGAGGCCGGAGGACTGGAGGTGGGGCTGTGGTTGGTGGGGCGCAGCGGCCGCCGCGCTTGAAAGTCGCTCGCGGTGTTGAGACTATGCCGTGTCTGCACATTTGCATCAGCCCACGGGCACCCATACCAAGATGCAGATGAAAGGCTTGCTTTGAGGCGAGCAATAACGGGTGGCAGGGGCCTCGGGACGAGCGAAGCTGTGGCAGCGCCACCGCGAGTGAGTTCCGTGGTTCCTGGCGCCGTTAGGGCCGCCACAAAGTAAGTCAGACGTCTGCAACTTGGTATCATACCAAAATGACAACGCCGACGCCGTCGGTCCTGACATTCATTGTCCAGTTGGTGCCAAGAGGGCTCGAATCACAAAACACGCGGGCAGGGTCACGCCCACGCTTTGTGCCTTTGCTGGTCACCCACCGACAAGACCCACGGGTGAGCGGTCAGACACAAAGCCAGGCGCACTGGCAAAACATCAGTAGAAGACAAAGGAGACAGCATGCGGTTGATCTGCTACGGCGCGGCAGGAACGGTGACGGGGAGTTGCCACCTGCTCCAGACCCACGACTACAACATTCTTGTGGATTGTGGGTTCTTTCAGGGCAAGGGGCTCTTTGATCGCAACGAAGAGGAGTTCCTCTTTGATCCCGCAGAGGTGGACTTTCTACTGCTGACCCACGCCCACATCGACCACATCGGTCGCGTGCCGTTGCTGGTCAAGCGTGGCTTCCAGGGCCGCATCATCTGCACCGAAGCCACCTACGACCTTGCGCGCTTGATGCTGGTCGAGAGCGCCGAACTCCAAGAGGAGGCCGCCCGGCGTCAACGCCGCAAGCGCAGGCGCCGCGGCGCCCCCGTGCCCGAACCCCTCTACACCGTCGAAGACGTGCTCGACACCATCGAGTTCTTTGACACCTTCCCCGCCTACGACGAGCGCACCGAGATCGACGAAGGCTTCTGGGTCACCTTCCGAGACGCGGGCCACATCCTGGGCAGCGCCTTCATCGAGGTCGAGATCATCGAAGGCCGCGGCCGGCGCGCCACCACGCGCCGCGTCACCTTCAGCGGTGACCTGGGCAACCTGGACAAGCCCCTCATCCGCGACCCGCAGGTGGCCACCGAGGCCGACGTGGTTGTCATGGAATCCACCTACGGTGGCCGCGACCACCGACCCTTTGACGACTCCGTTGAAGAGTTCCGCAAGATCCTGGTCGAAACCCTGGAGCGCGGCGGCAACGTCATCATCCCGTCCTTTGCCCTGGAGCGCTCCCAAGAACTCCTCTACGTCCTCTACGGCTTCTACCGCGCCGGAGACCTGCCACCCCGTTGCCAGATCTTCCTCGACTCGCCGCTGGCCATCGACGCCACGCGGATCTTCACCAAACACGGCGACTGCTTTGACGAAGAGGCCCTGGCGCTGGCGGCCGACGGCGGAAACCCCTTCCACTTCCCGTCGCTCAACTACACGCGCCACACCGACGACAGCAAGGCCATCAACAACCACGCCTCGGGGGCGATCATCATCGCAGGCTCGGGCATGTGCACCGGCGGCCGCGTCCTGCATCACCTCAAGCACAACATCTGGCGTCCCGAATGCTCGGTGGTCTTTGTCGGTTTCGCCGCCGTCGGCACCACCGGCCGCGCCATCATCGACGGCGTCTCGCCGGTCAACCTCTACGGCGAAACCGTCGAGGTCAAAGCCCAGATCCACACCGTCAACGGCTTCTCCGGTCACGCCGGCCAGCAGACCCTCATGGACTGGCTCAAATCCACCGGCCAACCCGAAAAGGTGATCCTGGTCCACGGCGAAGACAGTTCCCGCAAGACCCTGGCCCACCGGATCGACGAAGAACTCGGCCTCCCCTGCGTGCTGCCCACCGTCGGTCAGGTCATCGAGTTGTGATGAGGGCGCGTTAAACGCCCCAAATCGCCTCTAAAAGGCCACACTGACCCATCCAACGGCGCCGTAGAGCGCCGTTTTGTCGTTTTTGAGCGGGGTTTCCTGCGATGAAGGGGTGGGGTAGGGGGTTGTTGCGGAGTTTGTGGGGCGAGTTGTGGGTCCAGAAGGTGACAAAGCGCCTGCTGGGCTTCAATGTGAAGCCATAAACTGTGTCGATGTGGTTTTTCTTTCAGGGTCATGCCAAGCCACAGATGAAAGGCTTGCTTTGGGGCGAGTCGGGCAGCTGTGATTTGGTATCCATCATGGGTGAGGGCTTATGAGATTCGGGCGGTTGCATTGCGGTCAGTTTGAGGCATCCAGGCGCAGAGAGTGGCTGTGCACCAATGGGTTGGGCGGTTACGCGATGGGTTCGGTGGCGGGGTCGTTGGAGCGGTCCTACCACGGCCTCCTGGTTGAGGCGACAGCGCCTCCGCTGGGACGGATGATGCGTTTGGCCAAGCTGGACCCGGAGGTCATCATTGACGGCGAAACGACCGCGCTGGACGCCAACGCCTGGCAGGGTGGGGCGGTGAGTCCCGACGGGACGGCGTTGCTGGAGTCCTTTCATTTGGATAAGGGCATGCCGGTGTGGACCTTTTTGGTGCACGGGCTGAGGCTTGAGCGGCGTTTGACGATGGTCCCGGGCCGTCACACGACCCTGGTGTCCTGGACGTTGCTGGATGAGGCCGACGACGTGACGCTGCGACTGCGCGCGCTGGGCTCATGGCGCAGCCACCACCACACCAGCCCCGATGGGGGTCCTGCGCCGTCGATCGAGGCCAACGGCGAGACACTCTCGGTGCAGTGGCCCGAGGCCGGCGCGCCGCTGCGGGTGAAGTGTCCCGGAGGGCAGTGGCAGGCGGGCGACGCTGCCGTTTACCAGGGGTTTTACCTGCGTCTGGAAGACGAGCGCGGCCTGGGCCACGGCGACAGCCAACGTTACCTGGGTCAGGTTGAGGTGTCGTTGACGCAAGGCAAGGCCGTCATTGTGGTGGCCACCTGCGAAGAGGGCACGGTCGAGGACGGCGTGCTGGGCATGTCCAAGGCGCGCAGCTACGTGCGGGATCTGCTGGCGGCCCGCAAAAAGGTCTCGCGCTGGGATCCGCCCAAAGTCGAGGCGCTGGTGCTGGCGGCCGACCAGTTCATCGTCACCCGAGACGTCGACGGCGCCCCCGGCCGCACCATCATGGCCGGTTACCCATGGTTTGGAGACTGGGGCCGGGACACGATGATCGCGCTGCCAGGGCTGACGTTGGCCACAGGCCGCCCCGAGGTCGCCGCGCAGATCCTCAAGACCTTTGCGCGCTTTGTGGACCAGGGCATGCTGCCCAACCGCTTCCCCGGCGCCGGCGAACCCCCCGAATACAACACGGTGGACGCCACCATGTGGTACTTCCACGCCATTGAACTGACGGTCGAAGCCCTCTCCAAAGAAGAAGGCGACGCCCTTTTGCGCCAGCTTGTCCCCGTCCTCGACCAAATCGTCGAGCACCACCAACGCGGCACGCGCTACAACATCCGCGTGGACGACGATGGTCTGGTCACCTCCGGTCAGGAAGGCGTCCAGTTGACCTGGATGGACGCGCGCGTCGAAGGCCGCGTCATCACCCCCCGGTACGGCAAACCCGTCGAAATCAATGGCCTCTGGCTCCACGGTCTCAAAGCGCTCTCCACCTTCCGCCAGCGCCTCGGCATGGACGACGCCCACCTCCAAGACCCCATCGCCAAAGCCCAAGCGGCTTTCATGCGCTACTGGAACCCAGAATCCGGCGCCCTCTACGACGTCCTCGACACCCCAGAGGGCAACAACGACGGCTCCATCCGCCCCAACCAGTTCATCGCCCTGGGCCTATCCTCCTGCCCGCTGAGCGCCGAGCAAAAACGCTCCGCCGTCCGCGTCGCAGGCCGCCACCTGCTGACCTCGCACGGCCTGCGCAGCCTCAGCCCGCACCACCCCGACTACGTCGGCACCTACGCCGGCCCCATCAACCACCGAGACGGCAGCTACCACCAAGGCACCGTCTGGGCCTGGCTCATCGGCCCCTGGGTCCGCGCTCGCTTGGCCATCGGCGACAACCCCACCGCCATCCGAGGCGACCTCCAACCCATCCTCGACCAACTCGACGACGGCGTCATCGGCAGCGTCTCCGAGATCTTTGACGGCGACCCCCCCTTCTCCCTACGCGGCGCGCCAGCACAAGCCTGGAGTGTCTCCGAAACCTTATTTGGGACGGCCCTGATGGCGCCCTGAACCACGGAACTCGCTTGCGGTGGCGCTGCCACAGCTGCGCTCGTCCCGAGGCCCAGGCCATCCATCATTGCTCGC
>CAKZKQ010000581.1 GCA_937123825.1 uncultured Pseudomonadota bacterium | reverse complement strand
CCAGGCAGAGGGTCGCCACGTTCGGGCGCACGTACTGCATGGTGTCGTAGATCGCCGGACCCGCCGTGACGCTGCCACCCGGGGAGTTGATGTAGAGCGAAATCTCTTTGTCGGGATCCTCGCTCTCCAAAAAGAGCAGCTGGGCGATGATGACGTTGGCGACCTGATCGGTCACCGGCGAGCCCAGAAAAATGATCCGGTCCTTGAGCAGGCGGCTGAAGATGTCCCAGGGACGCTCGCCGCGGTGGGTCTGCTCAATGACATACGGGATGAAGGCTTTGGGTTCCATCGGTTTCTCCTCGTCGTGTGTCCTCAGAGCCCGGCCACGGTGCTACCAGCGCAGGCGCCTGTGTTCATTGTTTTACCCGTTACCAGATGCGCGCGGGTCCGCGCCCGTTGCAGCCTCAAAAACGCATTGGACGGCAGCCAGGACCACGCGTGCCCCATTGACTGCCGACACCTTGCACCTGTGTCCCACAAAGACACAAGCCACAACCGGTTGCGAAGCTCGCCCGCGCCCCATTGAGGTCGGGCGATGCATCGGGCCCCCTGAAATTCAGGCGCCCTCTTCCTGGTCCTGACCATCAACGGGCGCGTCGCTGTGTTCATGCCCGTGATCGTGATCATGACCGCAGTCTTCACCATGCTCATGGCTGTGATCGTGGTCGTGACCACCCTCTTCACCATGGTCGTGGCTGTGCTCGTGGTCATGGGCAGGCTCGTCGAAGTGGCTCGGCTCGCGGGTCACCTCGGTCACCTTGGCCTGCTCCACGATCCACTCAAGCGCCTTCTCAAGGCGCAGGTGGTTGCTCACGTCGGCGCGCGCCTCGGGCTTCTCAAACATGCGCTTCTGGCGAGGATCGGTGATCTTCTCGTCAATGAAAGCGTCGATCTCTTCTTCGGTGGCGGTGATCTCTTCCTTGTC
This sequence comes from uncultured Pseudomonadota bacterium, assembly GCA_937123825.1. GTDB lineage: Bacteria > Myxococcota_A > Bradymonadia > Bradymonadales > CAKZKQ01. The sequence goes on along the minus strand of CAKZKQ010000581.1, from coordinate 2,027 downwards.
GGCGATCGCCTCAATCAGGAAGGAGCGCTTCATCATCTGCGCAAAGCCGTCGCGCATGTTGTCCTTGAAGCCAGACAGGTCCAGACCCAACTGGTTCAAGTCCACGCCCTGACCCAGCAGGGGCGCCAGACGCTGCTTGACCTCGTCCTCCAGACGCGCCTCAAAGAAACCCTGGGGCAACTCAAAGGGGTTGAACTCCACCAGCTTCTCGCCGACGGCCACCTCAAGCTCGCTCTTGGCCTTGTCCACGTACTGCTCTTCAAGCTCTTTGCGCAGCAGCAGGCGCAGCTCAAGGAGGGTCTGAGCGCGGCCATCGTCCACCGCCAACTCGTCGTCCAACTCCGGCAGCGCCTTGCGGTAGATCCCCTTGACCACCAGCGACACATCAAAGGCGTCGCCGTTGGGGGGCGTCAACGTCATCGACGTCTCCTCACCCACCGTCGCGCCCAGCAGCCCCTCATAGAGACCACCGACCAGCTTGTCCTTCTCGATCGTCACCTCGTGCTCGGTCGGCTCTTCGCCGTCCTCACCACCCTTGTCGTCGGCGTAGACAAACTTCACCACGTCGCCGTCTTCGACCGTCTGACGGTCCACGGGCTCGTCCCAGGCGTGCTTGGTGCGGACCTCTTCGAGCGCCGCGTTGACCGCGTCGTCGGGCACTTCAATGACGGTCTTCTCGACCTCGATGCCCACGTAGTTGGCCGGCTCGAGTTTCGGCATGCGCTCGGCTTCAAACTCAAAGCGCAGGCCCGCCTCACCTTCGGCGATCGCCAGCACCTTGGGCTGCGAGATGTGGATGATGCCGTCTTCGAGCTTCTCGATGACCTTGGGCATCGTCTTCTGAAGCAGCTTGTCCGCCACGTCGAAACGCACCGCGTTGCCAAACTTGGCCTTGATGACCTTCATCGGCACCTTGCCCGGGCGGAAACCACGCTGGCGGTGCGTCTTCTGAATGCCCTTGAGCTGACGGGTGAACTCCTCGGCGTACTGCTCCTTGGGCACCGTCACCGTCACCGTCTGAGCCCAGTCACCCGATTCTTTGTAGCTGACATCCATCATCCATCCTCACATCGACTTGGAACACAACAATAGAAGCGCCCGAAGGCCCTGCAAAATCACCGACAAAGCCCCCAGCGGCGCAGACACCCCACACATGTGAGAACCACCTGCGCACGCCAGAGACTTTGTCAGAAAAGGTGCGAGAGGGGGGAGTCGAACCCCCACGAGTTGCCTCGCTGGGACCTAAACCCAGTGCGTCTGCCAATTCCGCCACTCTCGCACAAACCGGATACAAAAAAACCACGAGCCGAGCCCCTGGCATCCCAGGAAACCCGGCTCGTGGTTTCTTCGCAGTGGGCGTAGAAGGAATCGAACCTTCAACCTCCGGATTAAGAGTCCGTTGCTCTGCCTAATTGAGCTATACGCCCCAATCTTTATCGAATTGTCTTGTCTAATACACCCGGCAGGATTCGAACCTGCGACCTACGGGTTCGAAGCCCGGCGCTCTATCCAGCTGAGCTACGAGTGCACAGGGACACTCAACTGGAGGGCCCCTGAGAGGCCGCACGCCTTGCGTGCAGGGTGGATGAGGGGATTTGAACCCCCGGCCTCTGGTGCCACAAACCAGCGCTCTAACCGACTGAGCTACATCCACCGTATTTACAAGTTGTTTGGCTTTAAAGAGCCTCACCAACTCGCGGAACAGCCTTTTAAATACTCCCTCACACGATGTCAAGCACTTTTGCACCACCAAAGGCGATGTTCGCACTCAAAAGACCACCAACCACCACACCCCACCCAACACACGCTCAGAAGACCGCCTTGATGCCCAAGGACGGAATCACCGGCAAGGACTGCTGAGGCTGGAACTGGGAGAAGTCAAAGTTGTACTGAAAACCCTCAACGTTGGTCTCGTTGGTGGCGTTCTGAATGTCGATGTACGCCGTCAAAATCCAACGCTCGTAAATCCAGGATTTATCGATGCGCAGATCGGCCATGAAGAAGCCCGGCAGGCGAGAACTCTTGGT
>CAKZKQ010000580.1 GCA_937123825.1 uncultured Pseudomonadota bacterium | reverse complement strand
TGACCCCGCCAGTGAGCGCTATAATCGCCTGACTCTAACCACTTGGGTCTTCCAACAAAGCCCACTGTGTGAATCAAGCGCCACCTCAACAACAAAGCCACCTGCGGGTTAAATTACGTTCCGTTTTGCGAAGCCACCTGCTGGAATCAACCGCCAGCCTCACAACAAAACCGCCTGCCCAAATCAAGCACGTCTACAACATCAAAGCCGCCTGTGGTCAGTCTGTCTCACCGTGGCAAGTCCAGTGACCACCAGTGGACTTGCCATCCAGGCCAGATGGGGGCTGGCGACCATGGAAAAGCGGGGTTGCAGACATGAAAAATGTGCGTCCTGGCCTGCGTCAAAAGAGCCTTTGGGTGCAATGGAGGCCGTACAGGACAAGGTCGTCGGACATATGAGCAAACGCAACGGTTGCGCAGTCGCACTTGCAGTGAGAAAGGCTGCTTGAAGGGGGGTCTTGGCACCGGGGTTGCATAACAGTTATAGAGAAGAGCCTGACAACGAATCGTCCCCTTTTTGGTGAGGATGGTTCGCATGCGACGCCCGACGCGGCGTCCAAATGGGGGTGTGGAGCGATGAAGCTGAAGATGATGATGGCCGCCGGGTTGGCGCTTGGTTTGAGTGCTGTGGGGTGTGGCAACGACGCAGAGGATGCGTTGGCGCCTGAGACCAGCAATGAAGCCGGGACCATTGAGGGGCTTGATGAGGGCGTCAGCGCGCCGCCGCTGAGCCGCGATGGCAAGGCCGATGGGCAGAGCGCTGTGGATCGGGTGGTTTACAGCACCGCCATGACCGTCGGGCCCCTGCTCTACCAGGATTTTGAGGGCGAAGACGAGAAAGAGCGCGACGATGCGACGCTCGACGTGATCTTCGATGACAAAATCAGCCCTGCCAGCGCCAGCGATCAGCCCTGGCAGTACCTGCGCAAGATGAGCGCCATGGGTTACTACGGTCCTTTGGGGCCTTATGGTCCGTTGGGTCTGCTTGGCCCCACTGGTGGCAACCCGTGGAACGCGGATCTCTATATTACGGGCAGCTTTGGTTGGTCTGACTGGTCCGAAGAGTTGACCGCCGAGGGGGGGCCGCTGAGCGCCGAAGGTCCGCTGGGCGAAAACGGCCCGCTCAACCCTGAGCTTTGGAAGCCCAGCGGCGAGGACACTCCTGACGGTGCGTTCATTGATCATTTGCGTCCTGGTGGCATCTTTGCGCCCCTTGGCCCTGTGGGGGTGTCGGGCGCGCTGGGGCCGCTGGGGCCGCTTGGTCCCATCGGTGCGTATGGCTATGAGGCCGATGACAGCGGTCAGTACTGGCCTGAGGAAGACGCTGAGCAGAAGTGCAACGCGGCGCCCGAGGGTTGCCAGACGCCGCCGGGCCGCCGCAGCACTGTGTCTTGGAACGAGGGCGAAGACCGCGTTTATGAGTTGGTGGAGCTTTACGATGAGGCGCACGCCAGCGCCATGACGGACAACGACACCTCGTTTGTGGTCAGCGGTGAGATTGAGGAACCCGGCGATGGCCCCGACACCTTTGCTTTTGCGTCGGCCCGCGATCAGTGGGTGACCATTTTGCTGGTGCCGCAGTACGCCAAGTATCCCTTTGCACAGGCCATGGCGATTTTGGGGCAGTCGGCAGCGCTGGGTTACCAGGTGCCTTCGGCGGTGACCGTGCCCAATCTCTTCACGGGCATCTTTGTGGCCCAGGACTACAACCACTACACCTCGTTTGACGACTTTGACATCGAGGTCGAGCTTGTCCAGGGCGGCAAGTCCATCGGCACCATCGCCTCCCAGTCTGGCGACGCGGTGGACTGGATCCACGTCCGCGTGCCTGCCGGCACCGAGTTTAAAGCCCAGGTTTCGCTTTACAACGAGTGGGGCGCGGCTTTCCAGGACTCTCTGTGGGGTTTGACCTTCCGCCCCTCGACCCCCGCTTACCGCCTGGTCGTCGTCGGCTCCACCGGCACCGCCCAGGGCCAGACGGCCTTCGCCGGCCCTTATCTCCAGAGCATTGAGTAACTCTGAGCACAAACCTGCCAGCGGCGCCAAAGAGGTCCTTGAGCGCTACCAAAGTGGCCAGCGCGCTCTCCAACACAGCCGCTGTTGGCGCGCCAAGCTCCCTGGTGCGTGCCTTGAGGGGGCCGACCTCTCCCATTCGGACTTTCTCTACGCCGAGCTGAGCGGCGCCAACCTCAGAGGCGCCAAACTTGAGCAGGCCCAGCTTGAGGGCGCTGATCTCACCGGCGCCAACCTCTCCCAGGCCAACCTCCAGGGTGCGCTGGCCAGCGGCAACTTTTCCAACGCGCGCCTTGGCCGCGCTCGGCTTGGCGGCGCCGTGCTTCGCCACGCTGTCCTGAAGAACACAGACTTGACCGAGGCCCATCTTCACGGCGCCGACCTCTCCGAGGCGGTGCTGACCGACGTTCGCCTCTACGGCGCCCTCTACGACACCCAGACGCGCTGGCCCAAAGGCTTTGACCCCATGACTCTGGGCGCCATCGACGCTTCGGGCGACGGGCCTGTTCAACACAGCGCTCCAGGCCCAGACCACCGCAGCCAGGATGACTTCGAGCGGCTCGCCATGGCCGAGCCCCTGGCGGAGATGTCCGCTCAGGATCAGGAGGCGCTGGCTCAGGGCGATCTTGTCATGCCGTTGTGGCATCAGACTCAAAACGCGCGCGGCACCGTCAAGCGTCGCCAGGTCGGCGCGCTGGCGCTGGGCACATCGCGTCTGGCGCACATTGACGGCAACGGCACCCCTGTGCGCGCCGTGCTTTGGAGCGCCCGCTTTGGCACCCAACTGACCGCGTGGCCCAACCAGGACGGTCAGATCGAAGTCGGCGTCCAACTCAGCGTCCGACGCCAGGACAACGTGCAGCGGCTGCGCTTTAAAACCACCCTCCCCCCTCAGAACGTTCACCACAGCGTTCAGATCGTTCAAGCCCACGCCGGACACCTCCCCGCCGAAGACTTTGCCCGCGTCTGGCCCTGGATCGTCTTCCACGCAGGACTCCACGGCCAGGAGCTTCGCGGCTTGCTGCGTCCGCCGTCCCAGGCAGAACTCGACAGCACCCAATAGCCCAACCACACACGCCGCGCCCCATACCGGACCGGAAAAGTCCACAAAGGACTTGACGAACCCCTGTGGAAGACTTTAATTAGATTTTGAAAATGAATTTCATTTTCCTGGCTTTGGTGGACCAAACACAACGGCGGCACTTGCCCGCCTCAACTGCACAGGGGGGCAAACCATGGTGAACGAGATGGCGTTGATGCACAGCGCGCTTTGGTGCTCTGCGGTGGGGTTGATGGCTTGGTCTGCGTCGGCTCTGCTGGGGGTGGGATTTTTGATCCAGGACCGCAACCTGCGCACAGGGCACTTTGGCGTGCTCTTCCAGGCCTTGCCCAGCGTCTCGGCCCTGGGAACCTGGGGCAGGCGTTGGATGCTGGTGGGTCACGCGGCGCTGGGCGCGGCGTTGGTCTTCTGGTGGCCCGCCGCCTGGGGGTGGGCCGAGGTCATGGCGCTGGCGTGGTGGTGTTGGAGCGCCTGGGTGATCGGAGAGGATCTTGGCGCGGGCTGGCGAGGACGGCGCAGCGTGGCCAGGGCCTTGGTGGGCTTTGCGCAGCTCGCGGTGCTGGTGGTGGCCTGGAGCCTGAGCGCGCTCTGAACACTGGCACCGCTCCACCTCATTGTCGAACCCTCCAAGGGGTTGTAGGCTCCCCCAAACACGGCAAACCAAGCTGCAGGAGCCTCCCCCATGAAAGTCACCACCACCGTCCAGGATCACATCCTGACCATCTGCATCAACCGCCCCGAGGTGCGCAACTGCGTCGATGGGGAGACCGCCCGGCTGCTGGGCGAAGCCTGGACACGGTTTCGAGACGACCCGGACCTCTGGGTCGCAGTGCTGACCGGCACCGGCGACAAGGCCTTCAGCGCCGGAGCCGACCTCGGCGCCGTCCGCGAGCTTGGCCCCGGTCCCGATGCTCGCCCCAGCCAAATACGGCAATTCCTCCACAGCGGCCAAGGCTTCCTTGGACAAACTCGCCTCGTCGACATCTTCAAACCCATCATCGCCGCCCTCAACGGCGACGCGCTGGCCGGTGGCCTGGAGTTGGCCTGCCTGGCCGACATGCGCATCGCCGAACCCCACGCCCGATTGGGGGTCGCCTGCAGGCGCTGGAATGTCCCCCTGTGCGACGGCGGCACCCAACGCCTGCCCCGCATCATCGGCATGGGCCGCGCCATGGACATGATCCTCACCGGCCGCTTTGTCGACGCACAGGAAGCCCTCTCCATGGGCCTCGTCAACCAAATCGTCCCCAAAGGACAAAGCCTCACCCGCGCCATGGAGTTGGCCAAACAACTGTGCGCCCTCCCCCAGGGCGCCATGCGCACCGACAAACAAGCCGCCGTCACTGGCTACGGACGACCCCTCCAGGAAGGGCTGCGCATCGAAGCCGAAGTCGCCTGGTGGCACATCCAAGGCCAGGACCTCTACGAGGGCGCCCGCGCCTTCAAAGAAAAACGCACACCCTCCTTCCACCAGGAAGACTGACCTCAAAACCAAACACGGCGAGCCAGCGGGCTCCGCCGCCCAGCTCGCCTCACCCCAATACCTCCACCCCACCCAAATCCAGCATCAGATCGCGTGTAAGCACACAGACACGGCCACGTTTGCACACTGAACGCACAACGCAGGCGGAGGCCCCCCCCTCACCTACAACACAAACACCGCGCCCCACACACCCCCACACGAGCACACCACCATGCCCCGCAATCCGCACCCCCTTGCACTCAGCACACTCCTGACCATGTCAGCGCTGGCCACCATCCTGGCCCAACCACAGACCGCCCAGGCCACATGCTACCTCAACTCCAGAAGCATCCTGGTCACCGAAGACTGCACCACCCCACAAGACATGGGCGCGTGGCCTGCGGACCAAACCGTCGGCATCATGATGGAAGGAGGAGAATGCTGCGATGGCGGCGGCTGCCCCGGAGGATGCACCTACAGCCTGACCGACCTCTACATGCCCGAAGCGCTGGGGCTCTACCGGTACGAACGCGGCGAAAACCAACAGATGACATGGACACCCATGGAGACCCCCATCGAACACATGGGTCAATGCCACGGCTTTGCGCGCTACGGCTTTGACACCGTCCTGCCCCCAGGCGAATACAAAATCGGCAACAACAACGCGACGGTGGCCTTCAAAGTCACAACGTCACAAGACATCGCCCTGCGGCCTGTATTTAAGCGCTATCAAATCAGTGGCGGGGTCATGGACGGGCCGTGCGCAAACGGCCCCCTCACCATCACCCCCCTCAACGACAACCGCCAAACACCGGCACACCGGGGCACAGGCCAGAACAACGCCCCTCCTGTGCCCACCACAACGCACGGCGGCTGCGCAGGCTGCGCTCAGCCCGCCAAAAAGCCGACATCACCATGGCCGTGGGCGACTGTACTCTTGGGATTGGGAGTGTTTGCGGCCCGTCAACGGGTCCAGCGGCGCGCCTCTGAGCGCTCAAACGGGCTCCAGGAGGGCGTGTCGAGCGTCTGACCGGCCTTGGGGAGCACAAACCAAACGGCATCGAGGACATCCGCGCCCCGGCGCGTGACCACATGAAAATCCTGGGCAGGCATAAAGCCCTGACCGATGAGCGCGGCGCGTCGGCCATCCTCATGCTCGACCACATCCAGGACCACCACCGCGTGCCCCGGCCCACCGGGCTGAACAAAGAAGTCACCGGGCTCGATCGGCTGGTCGTCTTTGAGCGCCTTGGAGTCGCGGGCCAGAGAGCGAGTCCCTGCGTAACGAAACACGTTGTCCAGATAGCGCCGAAACTCCTGATGATTGCCCTTGCGCGCCTTGCCCCGCTTGCGCTCCACCTTGTTCCCAGCAATCTTGAAGCGCTCCCCGCCCTTCCAGGCCGACCACGTGGACAAGTCGCCGCTGGTGAAGTCGTACTGGACGGTCTTGGCCTTGCCCGCGCTCCACAGATACTCCGCGCGAAGCCGAATGGCCATGTCGGCGCACTGCTGCAAATCCCGGCTGCCCACGTCGAGCAAAACCACCGCCGCCGACGGGCTGCTAAGCCCATCGCCCCTGAAAGACTGCACGCCGGTCCGATCAAGGCGCACAGGCAGACCCCGCAACCAGGCCGCAAAGCTCCCTTTGGACGCCGGCACGCGCGCAAACCCCTCGGGAGGCGCAAAACGGCCCTCAAGCGTGGTCAACTCAGGCAAATCGTCGGGCCAGGACGCCATCCAGGCGTATTGTTCCTTGTCCACTGGCCGCGCCGACACCCCACCGCCCTCCTGGGTCGGACGTGCTTTGGGGCTTTTGACCGCCTTTTTATCGGGCGCGGGGGTGGTCTTGGTTTGCACCGGAGCCTTTGTAGGCGGCGCGGCGGCCTGGGTCGGCGCGGCCTGCTGGCAGCCCAGCGTCAACGCAACGATCACAAAGGCGGCGCGTCCAGAGAGTTGTCGGATCATGGTTCCTCAATCAGATGGGCGATGCATCCGTATGGGGCCAGAAACATCTTTGAAGCGTGGCAAAGTCCCGGCACATCTGGCAAAACGTATTTTATTGATGCTGGCGTTGCTGATCAGCCCTCACGACGGACTCGGATGACTTACAACCTCTCGCCGCTGACGATCATCATCTGCTTGACCGCAGTGCTCCTGCAAGGATGCTGTTGTCCATCGACGGACATCTTCTCGCAGGCCGATTCTTCCCAGAACGACGAACAACAGGGGGCGAACGCGGCGGCGGAGCCCGCCGAGGAGCCGGCGCCCGAACCTGCCTGCACCACCGAAGGGACCCACGACGGCGGCGACGGCCAATGCAAACCCGAAGGGCAGTGCTCCAAAGGGTTCGGCCTGACATCCAAGGGCACCTGCGTGGCCGCCAAACCCGTCGGCGGCGCCTGGAAAGAGATGACCGCGCTCAAACGGGGCCACGCGCGCCACGCCGTCACCCCCCTGTCCGAGGGCAAAGTCCTGCTGACCGGTGGGTTCTTCACGCGCCAAACCCCCCAGGGCGCCATGGACACCCCGCAAGCCGACGCCATGGTCTGGGACGGCACCGAGTGGATTGAAGATGGGCGCTTTGCCAAGGCGCGCTCTCACCACACCGCCACAGACCTGGGCGAAGGCAAGGTCCTGCTGACCGGCGGCCTGGGCGAAGAAGGGGCGCTGAAGTCGACGTTGCTGCGAGACGTCGAAGCCCAGCAGTGGGTCGCCACCTCCCCCCTGACACAGGCCCGCTTTCGTCACACTGCAACCCGGCTCGCCGATGGCCGCGTCATGGTCGCAGGCGGTGACAAAGACAACCTGGTGACCATCAAGAGCGCCGAGATCTACGATCCCGAACCCGGCACATGGTCCAGAGCCGCGCCTTTGCTCACCGCGCGCCTCTACCACACCGCCACCCTCCTCAAGGACGGCCGCGTCCTGGTCGCAGGCGGCATCGCCAGAGGCCGCCAGACCACCACCAGCGCCGAAATCTACGATCCCAAAGCCGACGCATGGTCCAAGGCCAAACCCATGCTCGCCCCTCAGCAGTGGCACACCGCCACCCTCCTTGAAGATGGCCGCGTGTTGGTCATTGGCGGTGCCATGGAGCCATCCTACGCCATGCTCTACGATCCCAAAGAGGATGCTTGGTCGCGCGCGGCCGACCTGCTCAAGGGCCGCCGCCTGCACACCGCCACGCGCCTTGAAGATGGCCGCGTGATGGTCATCGGCGGACAACGCCGCAATGGCTTGCCACGCAACACCGTCGAGGTCTACGATCCCAGCGCCGACGTATGGAGCGCGGGCCCCGATCTTCCTCAGGGCATCTACCGCCACACCGCCACGCGCCTTGATGACGGCCGCGTGATGGTCATCGGCGGGGTCAGCAAAGACGATCGCGCTTTGAACAAGGTCTGGGTTTGGAGCCCCTGAAGAGAGGGATTGGGATATGAGCCGTAAGGACGCCATCGCCGCGTTTTGGACCTGGTGGGCAGAAGGCAGGCATCAGATCGAGCAGAGCATCGAATCGGGCCAGTGGGGCCAGCTGCCAGACCTGATCACCCAACACGTCCACGCCATCGATCCCCAGCTGGAGTGGGAGCTTGGCAAGGGGCAAGACGCCCAGCACCACCTTTGCCTGACCGCCAAGGGCAACGCTGAACTGCGCGTGGTGACCGAGCAGTGGCTGGCGGCCGGTCCGGGCAGCGACCAGACCTGGGAGTATTACCCGGCCCGTCAGGCGCGCCGTGGTACGCGCCTCGAAGTCGACGGCATGGCCTTTGACCACGACACAATGCAGGTGGCCTTTGAGTCCGACACCACCAAAGAGCGCGTGCACGTGGCCGTTCACCACCCACACTTTGAAAAACTGCCCGAAAACGCCCGAGGGATGATCACCTTCTTGATGCTCGACGGGTGGTTTGGCGAGGATGGTGTGGAGCGTTGGATTGGCCGGGTGGAGTGTCCTGAGCAGGCTCCTGAGGGGCTTCAAAGCTGGCAGACGATGAGCGACGCCGTCGATGAGCTCAAAGCACAGGCCACCGGTCAGCAGTGGGTCTTGCTGCGCGGCCAAGATGCCCGCGACTGGCCCATTTTTGTGATGTGCAATCAGGCGCTCAAGCGGGTCGATCACCTCCTTAAAGTGGTCCACATCGCCGTTGACGTAGAGATCCTTGAGCCCACCGACGAGGGGCTGGTGGGCGGCGACGAGGCCCAGGAGCTCAACGAGCTTGAAGACGCGCTGCTGGGCCAGGTTGGTGAGTTGACCGTGCACATTGGTCGGGAGACGCGTCGGGGCCGACGTGTGCTACACTTCCAGAGCGCTGAGTCCAGCAGCGCCATGGCCCACATCGACGCCTGGGTAAAGCGCCAGACCGGGCGCGACATTCAGGTTCACACCCATATGGATCCTCAGTGGCAGCGCGTCAGCCCCTGGCTTTGACCTGCGTTGGCGCCCACAACACAGGGCTTTCACCATGCGCCAGACCATTGTTCCGCTCTTTGCCTTTGTTTTGCTCGGCGCGGGGGTCGCTTTTGCGGCCGCCCCGGACAAAGACGCCTTGAAGTGCCCCAAAGACACCGTCCAGAAGGCCTCCATCATGCCGTGCAAGCCCGGCGATGATTGCGACAGCGCCCACAAGACCCTCTGGTGCGCGCGCCCCGATGGGATGCGCCATGGTCCACAGCGCTCGTGGTTTGACCACGGCGAGCGCAAGACGCCTCGCTCGACGGGCCAGTACAAGGATGGCCGCAAGGAGGGCAAGTGGACGTGGTGGTACCGCAACGGCAAGCGCCGCTCGGTGGGCGCTTACGAGGGCGATCAGCGCACTGGCGCCTGGACCATCTGGTACGACAACGGTCAGAAGAACGAGGCCGGGCGCTTTGCCAAAGATGTCCCCGAGGGTCAGTGGTCGACCTGGCATGACAACGGCAAGCTGGCCTCCAAGGGCAAGTGGGCGGCGGGCAAGCGGACGGGCGCCTGGACCTTCTGGGATGTCGAGGGCAAGGTTGAGGCCAAAGGCAGCTTTGGTCCCAAGGGCCATCGCCACGGCAAATGGTCCATCAAAGCCGGCAGCGGCGCGTTGGAGACGGTGTGCTACGAGCACGCCCGCAAGATTGCCTGCGCCGCCCCAAAGAAAGAAGCCAACAAGCCGCGTTGACTGCGCGGGGGTGCGTTTCTATTGTTATGGGGCCATCACACACATGAAGGCCCGCTCACAGACCGCCTTGCAAAGATCTGAAGGTCGTCCGGGGACCCAAAAGAGCATGACCCCAGCACCGACCCCTTTATCAGGAGCCACTCCATGATCTTCAATAAGAAACTTTTGACGCTGTTGATCGCCGCGCTGGCGATGTCATTGACAGCCTGCGGCGCCGATGAGGAGTCCAACGAAGGCGACTGCTCCGGAGGTTTTGTCTCTGAAGATTGTCCTGAAGACGACGCCAACAACGACGACGATCAGGACGACGACGACGACGATGACAACGACGACGATGATGACGACGATGACGACGACGTCAACAACGATGAAGAGCCTCCCGAAGACCCCTACGCCGACTGCCAGTATCCCGAAGGAGCGCCCGCCAAGCCGACCTACGGCGAGGTGATGCCGGAAATCCATTGGGAGGGGGCTTATTTGGGAGATGGCTCTCGGGTGGACTTTGGGCTCAAGGAGCTTTACTGCGACTCGAAGTACGACAACATCGAGACGATCGTCTTTGTGGTCGGTTCGGGTTGGTGCCCCAACTGCCCTGCCTACGCCCAGTATGTCACCGAAATCTACGACAGATTGGCGGCTGAGGGGGTCTTCCTGATCTGGTTTGAGGCCGAAAACCGCAACTTTGAGCCCTCGACCCACGACGAAATCCAGGAGTCGATGACCCGCTACATCGGCCCTGGCGGCCCCGGCATCCGTGTGGGCGACGCCGAGACGCTGCCCACGCCCCAGGTGCTGCGCAACAACCCCCTCATCCAGGCCTTCCCCAGCCAGTTCATCGTGCGCAAGCGCGACATGAAGATCATCGGCGCCTCGGTCAACGAGACCACCTTCCTGCCGCTGATGCAGTACGCCCGCTACCCCGAGGCGGATTGGGACGCACCTGGCGTCAACACCAACCCCGAGTCCATCGGCAACTTCTGCCAGGTGGATGCCGACTGCGACACCAACACCCTGCCCCCGTACTGCTTTGAGGCCAGGGACGCCAACAACGAGTTCACCGGCTGGGCCGGGGGTTACTGCATCGCGCTTAACTGCGCCGACGACGCCGCCTGCGGCGAGGGCAACGTCTGTGTTCCGCTTGGCGAAGACGGCACCACGGGCTGCTTTAAGGGCTGCACCAACGACACCGAAGAGACCGACTGCCGCGCGGGCTACCGCTGTGGCCCTGTCGCGGGTGTCTTTGGTCCCAAAGCCTGCATTCCCCGCTGATCCTCTCCCTCCCCTCTCCTGCGCCCCACCCCTTCAACACTCTCAAACAGGCTCCAAGCGGGCCTGTGATCGATCTTGAAGGGCTCCTTCATCCATAAATTTCAAGCATCCAACCCCGCAATCACCGGGGTTTGGACGGATAACGGGCGCTTTGCGGGATAAAAAATCACAGTCGCGCTCTGGATCGACGATGTGTGTCTGCAACAGGGCAACCTGGATGAGGCTGGCAAGGATGCTGCCGTTCAGGTTCACAATCAACGCGTCTGTACTCGTTTCAGGGAGGAATTCACCATGCCAGTCATCGTCAATACCAACATCAACAGCCTCTTTGCCCAACGCAAACTCGGCAAATCCCAGGCGGGAGTGACCAAAAGCCTGGAGCGACTGACCACCGGTAT
>CAKZKQ010000579.1 GCA_937123825.1 uncultured Pseudomonadota bacterium | reverse complement strand
CATCGAGGTCAACCCGCGCCTCCAGGTCGCGCACACCATCACCGAGTTGATCACCGGGATCGCCATCGTCCAATCCCAGATCCGACTGGCCGAGGGGCACACGCTGGCCGACCTGGGCATGCCCACGCAGACCGCCATTGAGCGTCGCGGCTGCGCCATCCAGGCCCGCGTCACCACCGAAGACCCGGCCAACAACTTTGCCCCCGACACCGGGCTGGTGACGGTCTACCGCTCGGCGGCGGGCCTGGGCATCCGCCTGGACTCGGGGATCGCGGGCAGCGGCACCGAGATCACGCCGCACTACGACTCGCTGCTGGTCAAGGTCTCGGCCCACGCGCTGACCCACGAGGCGGCCGCCCAAAAGCTCTCGCGCTCGCTGATCGAGTTTCGCATCCGCGGGGTGCGCACCAACATCCCCTTCCTGCGCAACATCGTCGACCACGACACCTTCCTGGAGGGTCAGGCCGACACCGGCTTTGTCGCCCGCACCCGGGAACTCTATGTCTTCCCCCGACGCCGCGACAGGGCCAACCGCCTCCTGAAGGCCATCGGCTCCACGGTCATCAACGGGCCGCCCGGCGCCGAGCGCCACCTGGAGCGCCCTTCGGTGTGGATGCAGGCGCTGGTGCCGCCCCGGCGCGAGCAAACCGGCCCCAACCTCAAAGAGATGCTCGACACGCAGGGCCCCGAGGCCGTCGCAGCCTGGGTCCGCGCCCAAAAGCGCGTCCTGGTCACCGACACCACGCTGCGCGACGCCCACCAATCGCTGCTGGCCACCCGCATGCGCACCCACGACATGCTCCAGGTCGCCGGGGCGTTGGAAGACCGGCTGCGGCCGGGCTCATTCAGCGCCGAGTGTTGGGGCGGCGCCACCTTCGACGTCGCCTTCCGCTTCCTGCGCGAAGATCCCTGGGAGCGCCTGTCCAAGCTGCGCAAAGCCATGCCTGCGACGCTCTTGCAGATGCTCCTGCGCGGCTCCAACGCGGTCGGCTACACCAACTACCCCGAGAACGTGGTCCGTCGCTTTGTCCAACTGGCGGCGCAGACCGGCGTGGACGTCTTTCGCATCTTTGACTGCTTCAACCAACTCAGCGCCATGCAGGCCTCCATCGACGAGGTCCGAAACTGCGGCCGCATCGCCCAGGTCTCAATCTGCTTCACCGGCGACTTGAACGACCCCTCTCGCGCGCTCTACACCCTCGATTACTACAAGCGCAAAGCGACCGAGTTTGCCAACGCCGGCGCCCACATGCTGGCCATCAAAGACATGGCCGGGCTCCTGCGCCCCAACCAGGCCGCCACGCTCATCAAAGCGCTGCGCGAAGAAGTCGACCTGCCCATTCACCTGCACACCCACGACACCTCCGGCAACGGCGTCGCCACGCTCCTGGCCGCCACCGAAGCGGGCGTGGACGTCTTTGACGGCGCCAGCGCCTCCATGAGCGGCCTGACCAGCCAGCCCTCGCTCGACGCCGTGGTGGCGGCGCTGAGCGGCTCCGAGCGTCAACCGGCGCTCAGCGGCGTCGAGCTGCAACAGTTGAGCGACTACTGGGAGGCCGTGCGCACCTGGTACGCGCCCTTTGAGTCTGGCCTGCGCGCCTCAACCGCCGACGTTTACCGCCACGAGATCCCCGGCGGCCAGTACAGCAACCTCAAGCCCCAGGCCTTTGCGGTGGGGTTGGCCGAGCAATGGGGCGAAATCCGCGAGCGCTACCGCGAGGTCAACTTTGCGCTGGGGGACCTGATCAAGGTGACGCCTTCGTCCAAGGTCGTGGGCGATTTTGCGCTCTGGCTGGTCCGCAACAACCTGACCGTCGCGCAGATCATGGACAACGACCAGCCCTACGACCTGCCCCAGTCCGTGCTGGACTTCCTGCGCGGCTCCATCGGCGTCCCAGAAGGCGGCTTCCCCGAAGCGCTGCGCAACCGCCTGCTGGGCCCCGACGCACCGCCGCCGCCCACCGAACCGGCCTCCATGAGCATGGCCCCCTACGACTTTGAGGCCGCGCGCCGCGACCTGGGCCTGCTGACCGATCTGGAGATCACCGACACTCTGGTCATCAGCTACGCCCTCTACCCCAAAGTCATCCGCCAGTACCTGGAGTACCGCAAGCTCTACGGCAACACCACGGTTCTGGACACCGAGACCTTCCTCTACGGCCTGGCCCCACAACGCGAATTGATGGTCGAGATCGAGCCCGGCAAAGCGCTGGTCATTCAGCTCGACGCGGTCGGCGAGCTTCGCGACGACAACACGCGCCAGATCTTCTTCCTCCTCAACGGCCAGCCCCGCACCGTCACCGTCAAAGACCTCTCCATCGCCAGCGACATCCCCGAGCGCCCCAAAGCCGACCCCACCGCCCCCGGCCAGGTCGGTGCCCCCATGCCCGGCACCATCCTCTCTCTGGCCGTCACCACAGGCGACACCGTCGAAGCGGGCCAACCCCTGGGCGTCGTCGAAGCCATGAAGCTCGAAACCACCGTCCGCGCCCCCATCGCCGGCGAAGTCACCCAAGTCAGCGTCCGCAGCGGCGAAAAGGTCGAAGCCGGCGACCTGCTCTTCACCCTCAAAGAAGGCTAACCCCTGTCTGACCTCCCACACGAATGCCCCACAGCAAAAGCAGCGCTCGGTTTAAGCAGCGGGCTTTGGCGGGGAACGTAATTTAGCCCGCTGGTGACGCTGTTGAACCGCTGGCGCTCGATTTGGGAAGGCGGCTTTGTTGGGTGAGCGTAATTAAACCCGCAGGTGCCGTTGTTGTGAGGCTGGCGCTCGATTTGGAGCAGTGGGCTTTGTTGGAGAACGCGGTTGATTCACACAGGTGGCTTTGTTGGGTGAACGCGGTCGATTCGAGCAGGCAGCTTCGCAAAGGGGAACGTAATTTAACCCGCAGGTGCCGTTGTTGTGAGGCTGGCGCTTGATTCAAGCAGGTGGCTTCACATAGGAGAACGTAATTTAACCCGCAGATGCCGTTGTTGTGAGGCTGGCGCTCGATTCACACAGTGGGCTTTGTTGGGTGACCCAAGCAGTTCGGGTCAGGCAATTATAGCGCTCACAAGGGGTCACGTCGCTGGGGTTTGGGCTTTGATGTGGAAACGCGCTTGATTTGGAGCAGCGGGCTTTGTTGGGTGACCCAAGCAATTCGGGTCAGGCGATCATAGCGCTCACTGGCGGGGTCACGCGGCTGGGGCCCCCGCCCCAGCCACGGAGAGACTCCGCTGGCGACTCC
>CAKZKQ010000578.1 GCA_937123825.1 uncultured Pseudomonadota bacterium | reverse complement strand
CTCTTGTGGATATCCCAAACCAACGCGCAACAACCCTTCCCAGGCGTGCGATTCGTCCAGAACGCCCGATGCCGCAGGCGGATAGCCGTTTGCGCCATAACGCAGCAACGCACGTCCAAGCGCAGGCTGGACGCGCAGGCGGCCATCCACGCGCGAGGCTTTAAAGAGACCCCGTGCAGCCTCCCACGGATCAAATTTAAAGAGGCGCTGGCGAGCCAACCGTGCCTTGACGTCCAACGCCAGTGACCGATCATCGAGCGGCGTCAACACCACCAGCGCTTTGTCCTTCATCTTGCGCAGCGCCGCGCGCAGTGCCAACTCCGAGGGGGCTTGGACCACTTGAAAGCGTTGCCCGGAGAGCTCGATGTGGTCTGGGAGGCCGTCTGTTCGAGGGGCTTGGAAGCCAATGACCTTGGCGCCCGGCACCCGCTCCAACGCCGACCTCAAGTGGTGGCGCAAATCCTCCGCTGTCAACGCGATCATTGCTTGTCCTCACCGCTGCCCAGACGCACCACGAGGCGCAAAGCCTGGTCGTGTTCCTCCACCAGCTTCTTCAGCCTTGCGATTGTGGCGTTCAGGTTGGCCTTGTTCAATGTCTCCTCAAAGAGCACGGTCTCTTGGGCGCCCTTGTTTGAGGTGCCACCGGGCGAGACTGGCGGTTTTATGGGGGGCGGCGGTGGGACAGGGACGTCCAGCAGGACTTTGGTCAGGCGTTTGTAGTGCTCCTGGAGGCTGCCTTTGGCCAATGGGTGGACGTGTTCGTGGGCTTGAAGGTGGTTGCGCAGCGCATCCATAAGCGTGCCAATGGCTTTATCGTTGGTTTCGCGCTGATGGCCAGCCTTCAAAATGTTGGGATCCAGGCCGCTGAGCGTTTCTTGGTTGTCTTTGAGGGCGCTGAGTTGGGCTTTGAAGGTCGCCACGCGATCGCGATCGGTGATGTTGGCCAGCGCGCGCACGCTGGCGGTGGTGTCCAGCTCGGGTTTGTTGGGTTGCTGCAGGCTTTGGAGCAACTGACCCAGCGCCGCCGCGGCCTGGAGGCGGTCAGCGCCGCGCAGTGTTTCCCGAGACAAGCCCATGGCCTCGCCCAGCGTGTGCAGCCTCGCGGTGACAGCTTCGTGGGCTTGTCGGCGGCTGTTGGCGGCTTTTTTGAGCATCTGGCCAAGCGACTCAACGTTGCCTGCGTTGCGCATGCGGCGCTTGATGTTCAGGCCAAAGATCTGGACGGCGTGAGACAACGCCGCGTCCCATGCGGTGGCGTCTGGCAGATCGCGGCGCACAAGCGAGATGTCATCAAGAAGTTTGCCCCACTCAAACTTAACGGCTGTGCCGTTGCGCACAGGTGCCATGTCTTCCAACCACGCGTAGCTCATGATGATCATGTCCTGAAAAACGCGCGGTGTGCCGGTGGGGGCCTCTGGAGGCTCGATGATGACGCGCACATCGCCAACGGTGACGTTATCGCGGTGGCCAAGGTGCCGCTCGATGGTGTCGCGCCACATGGTGCTGGCGATGAAGTGTGTTTCGCCCATCGCCCCCAGGCCCAGCGCGGGCAGGTAGTCTTTGACACGGCCGCGCAACTTGATCTCTTCCACCAGGAGGCGTCGATCGGGCGTGTGCAGCGCGTCGTGGAGCACATCGGCGAGCTTGTCTCGGGTGGCGCGCTGGGTGCGCTCGTCTGGGAGGCGCGGGGCTTTGGGGTAGCGCGCCTCCAGCCCCGCGATGATCACCGCGCGCATGGCCCCTGCAAAGTCCTGACCGCCAGGCATGCGCGGATCAAAGCCTGGCCACAGCGAATAGAGGTGCGTGTCCAGGTGACGCGCAGGATCGACGGTGTCGACGTCATCGTTGGAGAGCCCGTAAGCCACCTCCAAGGCGCGGCGAAGCTCCGAGCGCAGCGCGCTTTGCTGGTTTTCCAGCAGTTGACGCATCACGGGGCGCTCGGCCGGGGGCAGCGTGTTGGCGTAAGAGTCGTAATGGCCCAAAAGGTAATCAATTTTGACGGTGCGCCCCAAGACCTCCTGGCCGCGGGCCGAGAGGAAGGACGGCAACCACGCCACCGTGCGCGTGCCGTGCGGGCGCTCATCAAGAAAGCGTTGCACGCGGGCGCGGTCGTCGCTGGGCGAGTGCTCGGCGTCGTCAAAGGGATAATCGAGCAGGAGGGTCCACTCGGTGTTGTGGTTCTCCATGTCGTCGTGGGTCATCTGGCGCACGTTCTGATAGCGCACCCGGTAGAGGCGCTGGTCACCGCGCCAAAGCAGCTTGTGTTCTTCCAGCAGTTTGTTGCCGTCGTCGGCGATCTCCAACCAGCCAAAGAGCAGCTTGCGGATGAGCAGCTTGCGCTCGCCGGTGTTGTCGACGTGGTTGACCTGGGCCAACAAGACTTCGGGATCGAGGCTCGACAGTTGCAGCTTGACGTGCGGGTCTGAGTCATCACTGACGCGCAGCTCGCCGACGCTCCCCGCCCATTTGCGCAGCTTTTTGACCAGCACACCCCGCTCGCCGCCAGGGAGCGCAGAGCGCACGGCGCCAGGGTTGAGGGCCAGGAGCCGGGCTGCGGTCATGTCGCGCAGCGCTTCGACGTTGGGCACCAGCGCCGCCACCAGGAGCGTTTTTAAGAGGCGCCCGTCATTGCAAAAGAGCGTGCGCCGCGCTGGGGTGCCTGCTTCGGGGTCCAACGCAGGGTCAAAACCATACTCGCGCACCAACATCGGACGCAGTTTGTTGTCCCACAAGGTCCGCGCCGCCTGAAACGGGCGGCGCATCTCTTCGCTAAAAGGCTCCTCGCCCTCCGCGACCACATCCCAGAGATCGCCCACCGGCACCAGCGCGCCCAATGAGAGGGTGTTGCGCTGGCGGACCAGGAGCATCAACATCAGGCGCAGCGCCGTCCGCTCGCGCTGCAAGAAGGTCGACAAGGCCACCAACGCCTGCACCAACGCCAGGCTGAACGGGTAGACCTGACGCAGCGCTTGCTCGTCGCCGTCGCGCGTCAAGATCACGTCTTTGGCGGCGCCGCGCAGCCGCCGCACCGCTTTGGAGAAGTCCTGCTCGATGGTCTCGGCCGCGCTAGCGTTCTTGGGCTTGAGCAAACGCTCACTGGCGATCAAAGGCAGATCCCGGTCTTCCAGGGTGATGGTGTCAAAGCGGCCTTCCCACCACTGGAGCGAGTCACTGAAGGCGCTGATCGCCGAGCCCGTGTGGGCGTCGCCGATGAAGTCGCGCAGGTCTCGCTGGCGAGCCACGAAGCTGATGATGGGCACGGGGCGGTCGGCGTGCTGGGCCTCGACCAGCTTGGAGAGCTTTTGGCCCTCGCGGTGCACAAACTCCAGGTCGGCGGCGCGGCTGGCCATCCACAAGACCAGCTCATCCAAAAAGAGGATCAACCCGTCGTAGCCCAGCGTCTTGGCGTGGCGCGAGACGATGGAAAGCCCTTCATCCAACGACACAAAGCCCGAACCCTGGCTGCGCGCTGTGTCCTGCACAGAGGTCAACACGCGCGCCACCAGATCGCCGACCAGCCGCGCCCTGGACGGGTCGCTCGGCGCGGCGTCGGCCGCCGCTGCGTAGCTCGTCGCGTTCCAGCCCGCGACCTTGGCCGCGGCGCCCCATCCCGACGAGACGGGCGCCGCCGCGCCTTTGTTGAGCATCTTAAAGAAGGCCTCGTCGCCCATGTTGCCGCGCAGCTTTTGTGCGTTGGAGAGGATGCCGTCGGCCACGTACACCCCCGGCAGGCTCGCCTCAGGGTGGCGCCTCTTCACAAACTCCACGTAGCCGCCCAGGACGGCCGACTCCATGCTGGTCGCCCCAATAAAGTGGTAGGGGACCATCAGCAGCTTGCGGCGGCCGAGCCAGTGTTGGTGTTCGGCCAGGACTGGGGCGAGCCCTTTGAGGTTGCGCACGCCCGAGGTGTTGTCGGTGTCGTCGAGCAGGAGGTCCAGGATGGCCATAAAGTGGCTTTTGCCCGACCCAAAAGAGCCGTGCAGGTAGGTCGCCTTGCTGGTGCCGTCTTCCAACGCGCCGTGGACCATGGACAATGACTTGTGGAAGGCGTCGGCCAGGGCTTCGGTCACCACATAACTCTTGACCGTGTGCTGCGCGCGCGCCAACCCATCGGTCAAACGCAGCACAAAGTCCGATTTGTGAACCTGCGTGGGAATCTCTATCAGCTCGCGCCACAACATTTGCGCCATCGCTCTACCTCACCTTGCACCCACCGCGCGCCTGTCTGGGCGGCGGCGTTGTCTTGTCTTGGGTCTGTCTTGCGTGTTGCCTGGCGTGGTTCAGGCGTCGTCACTTGGAGCATCGGTCTGTGCGCTGAGCGGGTTCTGGCCCAGCGTCACGTTCAAGAGCGAGGCGTCACCCAGGCGCGCGATCTCCAGCGCCTCCAGCCCTTCCCCCAGCTCGCGGGCTTCGTTCTCTACAAAGGCCAGGAGGCTGTCGCCCAGGGGCATGCCGCTGTATTCGTCGGGTTCGGGGTGCCACTGGCGGACCCAGGGCAAGAGATCGAGGATCCCCGCCAGCATTTGGACGCGTTGGTCTGTGGTCCAGCCGTGGTCCATTTTGCCTTCGTTGTACCAACCGGCCAGCGCCATGGCCTTTTGGCGGTGATCCCAGCCTGCCCAGCCCAACACCGGGCTGCCGTCTTCGAGTTCGACGCCGGGGTGGTGCACAAAGGCCTCGCGGGGGACGTCCAGTTTGCCGCGCAGCCGGTAGACGTTGCCGTTTTGAAAGTCGCTCTGGCGGTATTTGGGCGGTGCAGGCACTTTGCCCACGCGTTTGGCCTTCATGGCCGCGGCTTGCGCGGCGCTAAGATGTTCTGGATGGGACGAGTCCAGGGCTGCGCGCGCGTCCAAAGCGTCTTCGACCCGTTGGGCGTCCCAGGTCTCTTCCCACTCGCGGCGCCGCTTGAGCCCGCTGGGCTTGTAGCGCTGTGTGGGCAGGTAGGGCGCCGCGTTGTCCATGACCAGAGTCCGCACCAGTTTTTCCACGTCCACGGCGTCATCGCCCACATAGCGGCGCGCGGCCAGGACAAAGCCGTCGTCTTTTTGAGCGATCTGGGCCAGCTCGCGCACGGTCATCAGCCGAGGCGGCTCTTGGGCGCCTGGCCCTTCTCGGTCGGCTTGTGGGATGTAGCGCGGCGTCTCCAGGCGAGCCAGCATCCACTCTTCCAGCGCGCTTTGCTCGCGTTTGCGCCAAGGCTCCTGACGCCAACGCCGTTTGTATTTGGGGGCTTCGATCAACCGGATGGCTTTGACCGGCTTTTCCCCGGTGTGCGCGTCCCCGGCGATGAGCTTGATCCGTGTCTCCACCAGCGCGCGATACCATGCTGGCCAGTGCGACGGGATCTGGGTGATGGGGGTGCTCTCGTGGCGCTTAAACCACGACGTCTGCACATCCCCACGCGCCACTTTGCGTGCCAACACAATCTCAAAGGCCCGCTGGCCCAACTTCACCTCGGGCAGCGCGGCGCGTTGCTCGGCGGTGGCCACAGGAGGGGTCTCAAGCAGCCCGTAGAGCGCATAGCAGGTCCAATCAAGTTCTTCCTGCCACGCGATCATTTGGGCGCGAGTCTGCTCTTCTGCGTCCTTGTGCGCATCAAGTTGGGCGACCCCGTGCTCTTTCAAGGTTTTTGTGGGGGATACAAGGCTGAGTTTTTGGCCGAGTTGATCAAGTGTGGTGGCAATGTCCAGCGGCCTTTGATTGGCGACTGGAAACATTTTCATCTTTGTAGAGTCATGTTGGTAAAAGTCGTTCCATTTTTCGTCTTTTGAGTTTCCACCGCCAGGACCACCTTTGTTGTGGAAGACTTGCTGCATCCAAAAGCACGCCGTAGATGAATTCAACAATCCCAACAAACCAAGGTGATCTTCTTCTGTGGCGTCAGCCGGGAGTTTTATGACGGGTGCCGTTTGCTTGAAGACTTTGCCGCCACGGTCCAAGACAAAGTGGTTGTGTGTGGCGACTTCGGCGTAGGTGATGGTTAGCCCACCATAGCGGCCAGATGTTGTGATTGCATATTCATTCCAGAGCATGCCTCGTTCTTTTTTGGTTTTTCCAAAATAAATTCCTTGAGACAGGTTGGTACGACTGTTCCAAAGATATTTGGCAAAGCTTTGGGGCGGGGCTGGTGTAAGGTTGTATTGATTTCCTACGCTGTATGGAAAATAGGCTTGGGCTTGAGTGTTTAGGTTCCAGTCGCGGACAAATTCTCCGAGGATAAATGGTTTGGTTTGTGACTGTTTTATCTGAAGTCGTTGCCATAGTTGTTTGTTATGAGCGTAGACATCGTCTTCGCCTGTAACTGCCATTACGCCAAGTTCTTTGGCTTTTGAGTCTAGCTTTGATGCGTTTTTTTCAATCATCGCTTTGATCTCTGAAGCACCACCACCTTGCAAGCTCCATGGGTGTTTGCCCAATACCTTTCGCTTGAGTGCTTCAGCCGACACAAAGTCGTTCTCAAACTCTTCATCGTCCATGGCATCGAGGATCGAGATCCATACTTTGCCCTGGGCTGGGGTTTTGGGGGTGGAGGGTTCGCCGCGGATGCCAAGAACGCCGTGGACTGATGGGCGTTGTGGCTCGTGGTTGCGACCAAAGAGGATGGTGGTTGGGGTGCCGTGGCCTGGGATGTAGGCGCCAGAGGTGTCGATGACGTGGGTGAGGTCGAGTTTGGGCAGCACGTCTTTGATCAGCTTGCGGCCAAAGGAGCGCTTCATGAATGAGTTGGCCACAATCAGGCCCACAAAGCCCGCGTCGGGGTCTCCCTGGATGGTTTGGCCTTTGAACCTGGCGTCCAGACGCTCGCTGGTGCGTTCCATGTCCTCTTTGAGCGCCAAATCAAAGAAACGCTCCACAAAAGGACAGACCAGGGCGTATTTGCCGCTGGCCGAGATGTAAAACTCTCGGTAGAGGTTGCGCAGCGCGGGGTCTTTGGGGGTGATGTAGGGCGGGTTGCCGACGACCGCGTGGTATTGCTGAAGGAGGATGCCGTCCTTGCCCAGCAAGAGGTCGTAGTCTTCCAGGCCATCGGCGAGTTTGAGTTGGTCGTCGCCGCCCAGTGCGATGCGGGTTTGTCCTCGGAAACCAAAGACCAGCGAGTCTCCGACCGCCACATTCAATGGAAAGTGGGGTGCTTTGTCCCAGCGGGTGATGTTGGAGACCTGAAAGGCGGCCATCAAGAGGCGAAAGCGAGAGATGACCACGGCAAAGGGGTTGATGTCGACGCCGTGGGTGGCCTCCAGGGCTTCACGGGCCAGGACATCGATGCGCTTGTCAGGGTGTGCGGTGAGCTTTTTTTGCAGCAGGCGCCGAAAACCGCCCAGGAGAAAGTGGCCCGAGCCGCACGTGGGGTCGATGAAGCGGACCTTGTCCAACCCAAAGCGTTCAATGGCTGGTTCGAGGGTGTGGTCAAGGATGAAGTCTTCCACAAAGTCGGGCGTTTGGAGCAGAGCGTAGGTCTTGCGGGCGCTCTCTGAGAGGTCTTGATAGAGGTCGCCAAGAAAACGGGTGTCGTGGATGCCCTCGTCGGCGTCGGCGCGGTAATGGCGCACCAGCTTGCCGGTATCGGGGTGCAGCTCGCGGAAGAAGGCCAGGAGTTTGCGGGCGCCGTCGCCGCTGATCCGCAGTCGGTAAAGGGGGTTGCGGGCCTTTGAGAAGAGTTCACCGGCGCGCTCTTTGGCCAGCCCGGTGAAGATGTGCAAGAGGTAGTCGGTGTCGGAGAGGGTGTCATGGCCAGGTTGGCGGAAATAGAGCCGCTGGCCTTCGCGGGCGCGCTCGACGGCCTCCCGGAGCGGAACAGAGGGGTCTGA
>CAKZKQ010000577.1 GCA_937123825.1 uncultured Pseudomonadota bacterium | reverse complement strand
TACACTTGGCACGCGCCTTGATAATGTTTGGTTGTTATTCATTTAGCCAACAATAAATAAAAATAAAGTATGGGCAAAATTATTGGAATTGACCTGGGAACAACCAACTCCTGCGTCGCCGTAATGGAAGGCAACGAGCCAGTGGTTATCCCTAACGAAGAGGGCAGACGTACCACACCTTCAGTGGTTGCTTTTATGGACAATGGTGAACGCAAAATTGGTGACCCTGCCAAGCGCCAGGCGATCACCAACGCCCGTCACACGGTGTACGCGGCCAAGCGGCTCATCGGCCGCAAGTGGGGCAGCCCCGCGGTGCTGCACAGCATGGAGACGTGCCCCTACCAGATTGTCCAGGGCCCGCACGACGACGCGCGCATCAAGCTGCGCGACAAGGTTTACAGCCTGCCTGAGATCAGCAGCATCATCCTGCAAGAGATGAAGCTCATCGCCGAGGATTACCTGGGTGAAGAGGTGCATCAGGCGGTGATTACGGTGCCGGCCTATTTCAACGACGGCCAGCGCAACGCCACCAAGGACGCCGGTCGTATCGCGGGTCTGGATGTCCTTCGCATCATCAACGAGCCCACCGCTGCGGCGCTCGCCTACGGCTACGGTCGTGAAGAGCTCGACGCTCAGGTGGTCATCTACGATCTTGGCGGCGGCACCTTCGATATTTCGGCGTTGCAGGTCAATGACTCCGTCTTTGATGTGCTCTCCACCGGTGGGGACACCTTCCTGGGTGGTGAGGACTTTGATGCGCGCATCATTGAGTGGCTGGTGTACGAGTTTGCCGAAGAGCACGCCGTGGACCTGCGCTCGGATGAGATGGCCCTGCAGCGTCTTAAGGATGCGGCGGAGAAGGCCAAGATTGAGCTCAGCTCTGTCAAAGAGACCGACATCAACCTGCCGTTCATCTACACGATGGAGACCGGCGAGGCGCTGCACTTGCAGCGGACCCTGACGCGGGACAAGTTTGAAGAGCTTGTCGAGGATCTGGTCCAGCGCACGTTGAAGATCTGTGAGCAGACGCTCGCCGAGGCCGGTTTGACCAGCAGCGACATCGACGAGGTGATCCTGGTCGGTGGCATGACCCGCATGCCCCGCGTGCAGGAAGTCGTGGCCGAGTACTTTGGCCGTGGTCCCTCCAAGAATGTGCACCCCGATGAGGTCGTGGCGCTGGGCGCCGCCATTCAGGGCCACGCCCTGATGGACGAAGAGGCCGATGTGCTCCTGCTCGACGTCACCCCCCACAACCTCGGCATCGGGGTTTACGGCGGCGGCTTCCAGGTCCTCATCGAGAAGAACTCGACCGTGCCCACCAGCCGCAGCCACATCTTCACCACCGTCAAGGACAACCAGACCTCGGTGAAGATCCTGGTCCTGCAAGGGGAGGGCGAGCGCGCCCACGAGAACGATCTCCTTGGTGAGTTCATCCTCAACGGCTTGCGTCAGGCACCTGCCGGTGAGGTCGAGATCGAGATCACCTTTGAGATTTCCGCCGACGGCATCGTCAGCGTCTCGGCGCGCGACCTGGAGACCAACCTGGAGCAGTCCATCACGGTCACCGCCACCAGCGGTCTGACCGAGGAGGAGATCCAGGCCATGATCGAGGAGAACCAGGATTATCTCCTCCAGGTCCAGCACTCCGAAGAGATCGAAAACCAACGCGCCAATGTGCGCCGCACCATCCGGCAGGTCGAAAAGCTCCTGCCCACCGTTCGGGAGGTCATGGAGGGTTCGACGCTTGGCAAGGACGCACTGCGCAAAGCTCAGGACGCACTCGACCGTGCCAAAGAAGCCCTCGAAGGGCGCAACATCGATCACCTGATCAGCACCGGTGAGGCGCTCAATCGCACCTACGCGGTCTTCCAGGGGATCGTGCAAAGAATGAACCCCTGATTCGGTTGTATGCTTCAGGGTCATGTTTGACCCTTTGAAAGGGTGATGCGTCGGGCTGCGCCCCTGGTTTTGAGCCAGGCAAGCGCGCAGGCTCCGTGGTGATGGCATGAGTGGCGGTAAGCGCGATAAAGACGGCGAACTGCACGATTCCCAGACGGCAGAACACGTGCCCGTGGGTGGGCGTCGTGCGCCAGAACGAGGGCCCAGGAGGCATCCTCAGGTGGACTTTTCTCTCCCTGCCGATCCGACGGTGGTTGGCAGCGAGTCTGAAGACGATTTTGACCTTGAGATCGACATCGAGCCCCCGTCCGACAATGCGCTGCGCGTCGAGCGAGAATTGCAGCGGGCCTTTTTATCCCCCAAGGACCGTGAGCGCAGTGTCCCCAGGCGCCCCAGCGGAGGTGGAGGGGCCCGTTATGCCGCAAGCGCACCTCCGCCGCCCGCGCATCGCCGCAGAACCCCCACCTCTGTGCCCGTCCCTCAGCCCCAGGATGCTTCCGAACACGAAGACCTCTCTGCGGTCTTTGGCAGCAGCGATCCGCTGGCCTTTGGGCAGGAGTTGGGTGTTGATGACGTCCCTGCGGTCTCGCTCGCCCCTGAGTTTGATCCCTGGGATGATCTGAGCGACCCCAACCCGCAGGACAACCCCCAGTCGCTCAGCACCCGGGAGATGCCCTCCATCTCTTTGCCCTCGTCGTTGCTGGACGGCGATGAGAATAGCGACATTTTGGTGGATGAAGGCCCCGGGTCTGGCCTTGAAGATCTGGCGCAGCTTGGTTTTGAGGCCCGCGATCTCTCTGCCGATTTTGAGCACGGGATCGAAGGGCTTGAGGTTGGGGACGACTTCGATCTTTTGGGTGAGTTGACCGCTGATGTGAGCGACATCGACATCGGCTCCATTGACATGGGCTCGCCGGATCCCCGTTTTGAGGCCGTGAGCATCGATATTGATGTTCCTGGAGGTGAGTCCACTGAGGCCCCGCGCGCGCCTGTGCCTCGGCGGCCGTCGATGAGCGAGCGGATCGACGCCATGATGGCCGATCAAACCTCCGGCCCTGGCACCAGCAGCGACGACCAGACGCCGCCGGTGTTCACCGCCCCTCAAAACCCCAACATCTCTTCCATGGCGGAAACCGTCGAGCGCCCCGTGGTCACCCACGGCATCGCTCCGGCGTCCCCCAGCGACTCGACCCTCGGAGAGGTCATCGACGCGCTCGATGCGCTCGATGTTGGGCTGGGGCGCGCGGTGCTCGACGTCGACTCTGACACCCACACCGTGGACGTCAGCCGCAGCTACCCCCAGCGCCCGGTGCGAACATTGGCCGCGTCCCAGAGCAATGGGCCGCCCGAAAGGGAAGGGGGGTTGGCCGATGCGTTTGCGCTGGCGTTGCCCGAGCAAAACGTTGAAGAGACACCCGCCGACCTATTTTTTGCGGATCCTGGTCCTCCCAGTTCCGTTGGGGTGCCCGATGGCATCGACATGGCCGAAGCTGCCTCTCAACCCGAGCCCGATAGGATGTCGCTGGCCGCCATCCAGGCGCAGATTCGTGCCCAGAACGCTCAGGGCGCCCAAGAGTTTGATGATCTCGATGATGAGTTTGAAGACGAACTCAGCGGTGCGCTTGATGACGTCGACATTCTCTTGCCCGAGTGGACCGACGATCCCAGCAAAACCACCCCCTCAAGACCAAAGTCTGCGCTTTCCGACGCCAATGGCGCTGTGACGGCGTTGTCTCACCGCTCCTTGTCGTCGGGCACAAACCCCAATGATAAAACGGCGGTGGCGTTTGATACGCCCAAAAACACTGCGCCAGATGGGGCCGTCGCTGAACTGCTGGCCGCCCTTGAGGCTGCGCCCGAACCCGCTCCTGTCCCTGCCAAAGAGAATGTGCTCCAGGCTCGACAAGATGAGCCCGAAAGCCTCTCCGCTGCGCCCGAACCCCCAAAAGACAGCGATGCCCATGGTCTCAAGGCGCGCAGTGACGCCACGCCGCCCCTCAAGGCCGAGCCCAAGGACGAGCACAGCGAAGGCGCCCCTTCGGCCGCTGCGCCCATTGAAGTGCGCTCGCCGGTGGAGCAACCTCGTCAGACAGGCTCTTGGATGGCTCGTCGGGCCAAGGTCAGCAAGCCCAAAGCGCGCAAAGCCACCCGAACCACCCGAACGCTGCGCAATGCACACCGGCCCTCAAACCATCCGTTGGCCGATTATGAGACCAACCAGCCACTCAGTGAGGATCCCGGGGTCTTGATGCGTCACGCCCGTGCGCTGCGCAGGGAGCGGCGCTACGAAGAAGCTCAAAAGGTCATCAACAAACTTGTCAAAGTGGCTGATGACAACCGCGAGGCTCGCCAACTGGCCAACCTCAACCAGGAGACGCTCGAAACCCGCTACCTCCAGATCCTCGGCGACATGTCCAACAAGCCTCGGATGGCTGTCAGCCCCGCCGAGTTGATGGACATGGAGATTGATTCGCGCGGGGGTTATCTCTTGAGCATGGTCGATGGCTCCATCAGCTTCCAGGACTTGATGGAGCTGAGCCCCATGAGCTCTTTTGAGACGCTCAAGATGTTCTGCGTCTTCGTCAAGCGCGGGATTTTGCTGGTGCCATCCAACTCTCGTCCGCTCAGTCGACGCGGCCGCAAATCCAAGGACTGACGTCCTTCAAATCACCACAGTGTACCGTGTGCTTTAAGGTGCGGCCTGGCGCTCTTTGGGAGGAGTGGGGGAGGGGCTGTGTTGTGGGTTATCCCACCGCTTGAGCTGTGCCCTCGTCGCCAGACTGGAGGAAGCGGACCATTGCATCGACGTACTCGGGAAACGAGGGGCAGTGGGGTTGGTCGCGCAGCAGCTCGCTGGTGTTGAGGTTGTTGAAAAGCAACCAGCGGTTGAAGTCTTCAAGGGCCTGCGCCTCTGGTCTGAGGCTTCTGGCCAGGCCCTGGGTGACGCGTCCCATGACACGGGTGATGGTCTCGGGCAACCGTCCTCTGGGCAGAGGTTTACCGGCCGCCAGCGCCACAAGTTCAAAGGTCCGTCTGGCCGACAGCGGGTTGGGGTCCACAAGGTGGAAGGTGCGCCCTGTGGCGCGCTCATCAATGCTGAGGGCGTAGAGGGCCGCGACGACGTAATCAACCGGGACCATGTTGAGCGGCGCAGCCCCCGAGCCAGGCAAGAGCATGGGCAGGTCCATGGCCAGCTTGACCATGGGCTCAAAGAGCGCGTAGGGGCCGCTGAGGTGGTCGACTTGGCCGGTGGCGCTGTGGCCAACGATCAGAGACGGGCGGTAGATGGTGATGGGCAGGTCGCCCATGTGTTTGCGGACTTCCTTTTCGGCTTCGTATTGGGTTTGTTCAAAGGGGTTGAGGAAGGTTTGCCCCTCGTTGAACTCCTCCTCCATGATGACGCCCGTGCGGTTGCCGCAGACGTAGGCGGTGGAGAAGTGGTTGTAGCGCTTGAGGCCCTGAATGTCTTTGATGCACTCAAGGACGTTGAGCGTGCCACGAAAGTTGATGTCATGCAGGCGCTGGCGAGAGGCCCGCATGTTCCACAGACTGTCGAGGTGGTAGACGTCGGTGGTCTTGCGCACCAGTTCCATGTACTGCTTGCCGGTCAGGCCAAGATCGAGCGCGTGGATGCTGCCTTCAAGCAGCTCTACACGGTGGAGGTCTGCGGCGGCGATGGAGGCTGTGGCCCGCTCCATGCGGTCTTTGCGCACAATGCAGGTGATCTTGGCATCGGGCTCGGTCTGCAGGATGTGTTGGAGCAGATACCGGGCGGTGAACGTGGGGAAGCCGGTCAAGAGGATGGCGCGCGGCGCGGGCGCCTGGGCGGTCTGGTTCATGGAGCGTCCTGGTGTTGTGCGTTGTCGCGCAGCCATGTGCCCAGCAGAACCGGGGCGTCGGGGCGCTGTGGCCAGAGGTGAGCGGGCAGTGATTGGATGAAGTCGTCGGTGCGTTTGAGGGCCTGCTCGATGGTGTCGGAGTTGTCGATGACGACGTCCGCCACGGCGATCTTGTCGGCCAGCGGGAGTTGGGCATTGATGCGTTGTTGGGCGGCTTCGGCGTCAAGGTCGTCCCGTTGCATCAGGCGCTCACGCTGGACGGCGGCCTCAACGCTGACGACCACCAGCAGGTCCAGCCCCAGGTGGATTTTATTTTCGACGATCAGCGGCGCCTCGTAAATGATGACAGGGACGCCTTGTTGGCGCTGGGCCTGCATCCAACTGGCGGTCGCGGCGGCGATGCGAGGGTGGAGGATGCCTTCAAGGGTTTTTCGTGCGGACGGGTCGGCAAAGACAATGGCGCCGAGCGCCGAGCGGTTCAGCGCCCCGGCGTCGTCCACAATATCCTGTCCAAACGCCTCCACAACGGCCCCAAGGCCTTCTGATCCCGGTTCGACCACTTGCCTGGAGACCTGGTCGGCGTCCAGCATGGGGAAACCAGCCTGACGCAGGTGTCTGGCGACGGTGGATTTGCCCGAGGCGATGCCGCCGGTCAGCCCGACGGTCTTAAACGGCAGGGGAGGGGCTTGCTGGGTCTGATTCATGGTCGTGGTCGTGGTGGTGGTCATGGGCGCCAGGAGCGCGGCAAGCCCGTTGTCATGCGGGTTGACACCCCTGGGAGCGTATGTTAGGCCGTGTACGCAGATTCGGACCGGGGCTGGCAGTGGTCGATGTGCCCAAAACCAGCCCAAACGCACGCCGATGCACCCTGTGGCGCGTCAAACCTGAGCAACGGTGACGTTGTTGGCTTGGCCACTGACGGCGACAGAATTTGCGTACACTACCCGGCAATTCGTTCTACCACCGGGCCGTGGGTGGCGCAAGCCGTCGCGGGGAACACGGCCGACGCCTTTGATTTTGCCCGTTTCGATGTCTGGGGGATGCCTTGACCCAACAGTCCAACGCTCATGCAGAGCGTCGACGCCGTCGCAGAGACAAACCCGGTGCCAGCCCCCTGGGGCGCATCTATGCCGTGGTCGCTTCGCCCTACTGCTGTGCAGTGGGGCTTGCCCTTCTTGGGGGGCTGTCTTTTGCCGAAGGTGTGCTCTTGCTGGAAAAGACCACCGGGACCTGGAGCGCCGACTCGGCGCGCGCCATTGGTGTCGCGGTGGTCGTGTCGTCTTTGCTCGCCATGGGCGTTGCTCGGCTTGTGCCAATCATGCGCGGCGTGACGTCGGCGTCTCCCGACGCTGTGGCCACCGACCTGACGCTGGACGAGTCCGAGCATGGCTTGGACGAGATCGGGCGCGAGCTTGAGCTTGGCAGGCGCCACACAGGCCGCTTCCATGGGATCTGGCCCGCTGTGGGCGTGTTGCTCCTGGCGGTGGCGTTGGTCGGTTTTGCGCTTCTGCCGCTGGTGCGTGATGAGGGCCTGACCCGAGGGGGTCAGCTCCAACTCTCGACCGCTCAAGGGACCGAGGCCGCCTGGGTTGTGCGCGAAGGCATCAAAGTGCGCGAAAACCTTGGGGGTTGGCGCTTTGAACTCAACGATCTGGATCTGGGTCCGTTGCTGACCGAAGGCGGAGGCCCCGAGGTCAACGCCAAGGTCAAGGCCACTTTGGTCCAGACCGGCGAGGTCAGCGAAGGGGTCGTGACGCCCGAGCAGCCGATCCTCTTTGGTGATTTCATCATTCGACTGGGCGCTGTGGAGCCCACACCGCGTCCGGTGGGCCTGCGCGTGCAGGTCACCGATACCGAAAGCGGCCGCCAGTTCCCGCTCTCGTTGGTGGTGGGGCGCGCCGCTCAAGATCCGCTGGGCGACGCTGTCTTCCAGGTCTTCGAGATCGACTGGGACAACCGCAACGGCAATGGCATCGCCGCCCGTTGCAGTCTCCAGGTTGGCAAAAACCAACCCCCCAAAGAATTCTGGCTCTACGAAGCCGATAAGGACTTTGACGCGCGTACCTTA
>CAKZKQ010000576.1 GCA_937123825.1 uncultured Pseudomonadota bacterium | reverse complement strand
GCGCTTATGAGACAGGCTGTGGACGCTGCTTGGAACGCCATCACCAAAGACGATATACTACAATTCTTTGGCAGGGTCTTTAAGCACATCTACTCCCCTGGATTCCAGGGCTCACTTTGAGGCGCTCCGTTCTATGATTCCGGCGGCCTCCACCCACCAACACCATCCACATTCCATACCGGACCGCCTTCATCTGCAGAGCCCAAACCATGACACAACGCATCGCGATGCTGGCGACGCTGACCGCCATCAGCATCACAAGCTTCCAGGCAAACGCCTACACCATCTCCACGGGATTCACCGACTCCTGTCACGAGTTCATGACGATCCAAGCCGTCACCACCAACGAGCTGCCCACAAATTTTCAACCGTTCTTCATCCCCGAGCCCGACAGCGAGACCTGGGAAATTCTGGCAGAAAAGGTCATCCCTGGGCCACGAGGCACCACCATGGACCAGTTTGGCGAAGCCGGAGAACTGGTCCTCATCAGCCTCACCATGGGCGTGCGCAGCCCCGACACTGAAGGCCACTCCGTGACCAACCTGGCCACACTGCGCGACGCCCACACCAACCCCGCCGGCCAGTACCAGCATTTCCTGCGCAGCACCCGAGATGACGGCGTAGATGGCGACTTTCAAGCCATCGTAGGCTCAATACGGTTCTTCCGCGACACCGTGCAGACAGCGCTGGCCTACCTGAAGTTTCCCCCCAGAGGCCAAATCATCACCATCACCGCTTACGCCGATTTCTACGGCCAGATCAAAGTCGATGTGTGGGCCCCGATGTTCTACCTTGGCGTGGCCATGCACACCCTCCAGGACTCATTTTCACATACCGTGCGCAGCGACGACCTGCGCAAAATCCGCCATGTCATGAACTTCATCGACGCCGTCACCACAGACCACAAAGCCAGTCGCGATGGATTGGCACACTCCGCCGCCATGGACGACTGCGGCGCCGACGCAGAAGAAATCTCTCTGGTGGCCATTGAGGCCACTCAAGAACTCGTCAATGCGGGCGCAAACGCCATCACCTTGGACAGCATGGCCCCCATCGATGATTTCATCGAGCGTTGGTTCCAATACGAACCCGGCTGCACCGCCCAAAACAACTTCTGTGACTCCAAATGGGCACACATCGCTCGCCGTGACCCCACCGGCCCTTTCATCGCCGACGCCTTCGACTGCACCCAAACCTCCACCGCTCGCCCCACCGACCCCAAAGCCGCCGCCTTCTTCACACTCCTCACAGGCGCCGCCATCATGACTCGCCGTCGCCGTCGTAAAAATCGACCATGAAAGCGCGGCATACAGGTCGTCGCCATTGGCGCGGCCGATACCGCGTTCATCTGATGGACCCCCCACCAGTCAACGCGGTATAACGTGCCTGACGAAGATCAAAGGCACCACCCAACACCGGACCCCCCACCCATGCTCCACGCCGCGCTGCGCGCCGCCCAAAGCCTCGCCCAGGCTCTGCACCACAACTCTGAGCCCCCCACCCCTCAATCCACCCGGCAACTCCACACCGCCGCGCTCCAGGGCCTCTACCAACTCATCACTTACAGAGTCCTCCTGGCCGGGAACGCCTCTCCCTCAACACCACCCAACATCAACCACAGCGCCGAGGCCCTCGACACACTCGACCAAGCCGCCAACGCCCTTGGCGGCTGGCACCTCGTCGACGCACACACGCTGGGCCAAATCCACCAACACATGCTGGCCCACCATCTCGAACACACCCCCCAGGGCCCACGCTTTGCCCAGGCCCCAGGCGCCAAACGCAAAACCCAGGGCAGCTACTACACACCCCCCAGCCTTGTTGAGCGCCTGCTCCAAACCACCCTCGACCCCATCATCCACCGTACAACCCAATCCACCGACGCACGCCAACAACTGCTCCAGATCACCGTCTGCGACCCCTCCTGCGGCACCGGTCACTTCCTCCTGGCCGCCGCACAGCGCCTCATCGACGCCCTGACCCAAGATGGCCACCTCACGCACGCACAAGCACACCAACACGTCGCCACGCACTGCCTCTACGGCGTCGACATGGACCCTTTCGCCGTCCAACTCTGCCAACTGGCCCTCTGGCGACTGGCCCGCACCCCAAACACGCCGCTGGACACCTTCAACACCCGCATTAAACTCGGAAACGCGCTCCTGGGTGCCCCCCCAAACCCGCCCCCACGCACAGCCCCCTGGATCACCGCGCTGCCCGGTGACGACCCCACCCTCGCCCGTCAGCAGCGCACCCAACTTCAGCGCACCACCGCCCAGGAATCACTCCACATCAGCACCACCGCGCAAGCTGACGCATGGTGCGCCGCCTTCCTCTGGCCCCGGCACCAACAGGCGCCGCCCCCCATCACCGCAGTCACCGACCTCACCCCACAACAAAGCCAAACCGTTGCCGCCGTCGCAGGGGAGCACCACTTCTTCCACTGGCATCTGGCCTTCCCCCAGGTCTTTGAGCGCGGCGGCTTCAACGCCATCCTGGCCAACCCGCCGTGGGAGCGCCTCAAGCTTCAGGAAAAGGAGTTCTTTGCCACCCGGGCGCCCCACATCGCCAACGCCCCCAAGGCCGCCACCCGGCGCGCGCTCATCGCCAAGCTGCCGCAGCAAAACCCGGCCTTGCACCGCCTGCTGACCCAGGCGCGCCGACACGCCGATGGACAACGGCACTTTGTCCGCCAAAGCGGCCTCTATCCCTTGTGCGCACACGGCGACCTGAACGCCTACGCCCTCTTCGCCGAACTCTACAGCCGCCTCATCGCCCCAGACGGCCGCATCGGCGCCATCCTCCCCTCGGGCATCGCCACCGACCGCACCACGCGCTTCTACTTCCAGGACCTCATGAACCAACGACGCCTGGAGAGCCTCTACCACTTTGACAACCGAAAACGGCTCTTTCAGGGCGTCGGCACCATGGTCACCTTCTGCCTGATGACCATCACCGGCTCGCCTGGCCCCCAAGACCACACCACCGACTTCGTCTTCTTTGCCCACCACCCCGACGAACTCGACGCCCCCGAGCGCCGCTTCGCGCTTGGCGCAGAGCACATCGCCACCCTCAACCCCGACACCCTCACCTGCCCCATCTTCCCCACCGCCACCGACGCCGCCATCGCCCTCGACGTCCACCAACGCCTACCCATCCTGGTCAAAGAGAGCTCGCCAGCCCACAACCCCTGGGGCCTGCGCTTCACCACGCTCTTTCACATGACCAACGACTCCCACCACTTCAAAACCGCCGCCGAACTCGACAAAGAGGGCTTTGTCCGCCGCCGCAGCCACTACCACCACCGCGACGGGCGGCACTTTATCCCGCTGCTCGAAGCCAAGATGATCCACCACTTCAACCCCCGACACGGCGACTTTGACGGCGCCACCGCCAAAGGACACAAGCTCCCCGAGGCCGACCCCGCGCGTCTGGCAGACCCCACCTACCAACCCACCGGGCGCTACTGGGTCAGCCAACAAAGCCTCCAGAATGCCTTGCCAAACGGCTGGCACCGACGCTGGTTCATTGGCTGGCGAGACATCTGCCGTAGCACCGACGAGCGCACCGTCATCACCAGCGCCGTCCCGCCCTTTGCCGTGGCCAATAACCTGCCTGTCTCCCAAATTGAGCGTTCGGAATTGGCCGCCTGCTTTGTGGCCTGCGCCAGCAGCATGGCGTTGGACTTCATGGCCCGCTTCAAGGTCGGCGGCGCGCACCTCAACCTCTTCATCGCCAAACAACTGCCCTTTGTCCCGCCCCAACGCTTTGACGAACCCGCCCCCTGGCAAGCAGACCAAAGCCTCCGTCAGTGGATCACCCCCCGCGCTCTGGAGTTGATCTACACCTGCGACACCTTGAGCGACTTTGCCCGGGACTGCGGTCACCAGGGACCAGCCCATTCGTGGGACATCGAGCGGCGCAAAGCCCTGCGCGCCCAACTCGACGCCGCCTTCTTTAAACTCTTTGGCCTTGCTCGGCCCCAGGTTTTGCGAGCGCTGGACTCCTTTGCTGTCTTGAAACGCAAAGAGATGCGTTTACATGGTTCATTCCAGAGCGCCGAGGCCATCATGAACCACTTTGATCGCCTCTGAGCGTAACGGCGCAGCGTCGAATGAGACCAATCACAGGGGACTGAGCAACCCCCCGTTGTTCCCTGAAACCCAGCCTCCAAGGCATGACCTCGGATGAAAACACCGCGCAGCGGCCTCTTGCCCCGCGCACCCGAGGATAAGGAAGACGCCCTTATGAAGACCATCTCATTGTCCATCCCCACCGCCCAGGGCCACCAACTCGCCGCGCGCCTTGAGCTGCCCGCCACCGCCAGCCCCACGGCCTACGCCATCTTTGCCCACTGCTTTACCTGTGGAAAGGACCTCAAAGCCGTCCGGCACATCGTCGGCGCGCTGGCCCGCGAGGGCATCGCCACGCTGCGCTTTGACTTTGCGGGCCTTGGGCGCAGCCAGGGGGATTTTGGTCAAACCAGCTTCTCGACCAACCTCCAGGACCTGATGGAGGTGGCCGCCTACATGACCGAACATCACCAGGCGCCCCAACTGCTCATCGGCCACTCGCTGGGCGGCGCGGCGGTGCTCCACGTGGCCGCCCAGATGCCCTCGGTCCGCGCCGTGGCCACCATCGGCGCCCCTTGCGACCCGGCCCACGTCAAACACCTGCTCCAAAACGACATCGACACCATTGAGCGCGAGGGTTGCGCCCACGTCGACATCGCCGGACGGACCTTTCCCATAAGCCGCGACTTCCTGCGCGCCCTTGAGGAACGCAACCCCGTCCAAACCGTCCAAAAACTGGGCAAAGCCCTCATGATCCTCCACTCGCCCATCGACCAAATCGTGGGCATCGACAACGCTCGCCATCTCTACGAGGCCGCGCGTCACCCCAAAAGCTATGTCTCGCTGGACCACGCCGACCACCTCTTGAGCAACGCCAAAGACGCCCGTTACGCCGGGCGCGTCATCGCCGCCTGGGCCAGCCGCTATGTGGACGTGGGAGAAGAGCAGCAAACGCCTCTGGATCCGATGGCCTACAACACCGTCGTGCACACTGGCGCCAGCGGCTTCCGCACCGACATCTTGACCCACGGCCACAGGCTCGTGGCCGACGAGCCGCTGAGCTACGGCGGCACAGACGAAGGCCCCAGCCCCTACGACCTGTTGGTGTCTGGCCTGGGCGCATGCACGTCGATGACGCTGCGCATGTACGCCGACCGCAAGGGCTGGCCCCTGGAGGGCGTCACGGTGCGCCTGACCCATCGAAAGATCCACGCCAAAGACTGCGACGATTGTGAGAGCACCAAGGGCAAGGTGGACATCATCGACCGTGAGGTGTCGATGGAGGGCCCGCTGGACGACGCCCAGCGCCAGCGCCTGCTGGAAATCGCCGACCGCTGCCCCGTCCACCGCTCGCTTCACGGCGAGGTGAAGGTTCACACTCGGATGGGCCAGTGAGCGCCGGGCAGGGAGGCGAGCGATTGCCGCCTACCCTGCCCCCCTCCATCATTGGGGGGCGACCTTGATGAGGGGGTTGGAGAGGATGACGCTGCGCTGGTCGGGGGTGA
>CAKZKQ010000575.1 GCA_937123825.1 uncultured Pseudomonadota bacterium | reverse complement strand
AGCACCTGCGACGACGATATGCCTGTTCTGAACCGCCAATGCCTGTGCTGAGATGGCTGAACTCACCCCAGAGACCTCGGGATGAGCGAAGCTGTGGCATTGCCACCGCAAGCGAGTCACGTGGTTCCTGACGCCGTTAGGGCCGCCACAGAGTGAGTCGGACGTGTGCATTTTGGTATCAGCACCCCACAGCGTTTGGCAGATTCAACGTTCGAAATCTGCTCTGGAGCCTCTACCCAGTCCCATAACAAAGCGCTCTGTTACGCCCCCCAAGCACCCCACAAAACCCCTGCAGCGCAAGAAATCCCTATCGGATGCCTTGACAACCTACCTTCTGGTAGGCAGATTGTCTGACGTCACGGACGCTCGCAGAGCAAAGGATCTTGTCATGGATACACGCACCCACATCATGGACACCGCCGAGATGCTGATGAAACGCGCTGGCTACAGCGGTTTCAGTTACGCAGACATCGCCCGTGAGGTGCAGATCCGCAAAGCCAGCATCCACCACCACTTCCCCACCAAGTCCGATCTGGCGCAGGCCGCCGTGGCCCGCTACACTCGCCGTTTGGCCGAGCACCTCCAAAAACTCGACATCGACGAACTCGGACTTGAGGGGGCCTTCAAGGCACTTCAACGGATCTTCCTGGGCGCGCTTTACGGCCCTGGCGGGGCCTGCCTGTGCGGAAGCCTGGCGGCAGACTGGGACGCGCTGCCCGACGATCTCCAAAAAGAGGTCCGCACCTACTGGGATCAGGCCATCGCCTGGGTGTCCAGCGTCATCGCACACCACAAACCCCAATGGACCCAAGAAGCCTGCGATGAACGCGCGTTGGAGATCTTCTCCCTCTACGAAGGGGCGCTGATATCGGCCCGCGTCATGGGCAACCCCAAACCAGTCGAGCACGTCGCGCTGCTGGCCCACAAGCTGCTGGAATGACCCTCTGGGCAGCAAAACACCTGCCCAGCCAAACCCCTCAACACACCCAAAAGGACTCCATAAGCCCATAAGAACCCGCGCTGAAACATCGCAGCGCCAAACAATCTACCTATCAGTAGATAGAAAACCAACAATCAACCTACCTATCAGTAGGTAGCAACACAAAGGAGAAGACCATGAGCAACCACAACACCACCAAAGGATGGACCTGGATCATCGGCGGCACCAGTGGCATGGGCCTCAACACCGCCAAACGCCTCTTGGCCAAAGGGCGCGACGTGGTCGTGGTCGGCAGCAGCCAGGCCTCGGCAGACAAGGCGCGCCAGACCCTCTTGGACGGCGCCACCACAGGCCAACTGCGCGCCATCGGCGCTGACCTGAGCACCAACCAGGGGCGGCAGGCCCTCTTGGACGCCATCGACGCCTTTGAAGGCCCCATCAGCGGGCTGGTCAACGCCGTGGGCGTCTTTGCGCCCAAGCCCTTCCTGGATCACACCCCCGAGGACTACGACAAATACCATGACCTCAACCGCGCCACCTTCTTTGCCACCCAGCGCATCGCCCAGGCCATGGTCAAGGCTGGCATCGCTGGCTCGGTGGTCAACATCGGCTCGATGTGGGCCCATCAGGCGGTCAAGGCCACCCCTTCAAGCGCCTACTCGATGGCCAAGGCCGGGCTGCACTCGCTGACGCAGCATCTGGCGATGGAGCTGGGCGAGCATGGGATCAGGGTCAATGCTGTGGCGCCGGCAGTGGTGGTGACGCCGATTTATGGGGCGTTTATTGAACCTGGGCAGATTGAGGCGACGCTGACGGACGCTTTTGATGCATTTCACCCAATTGGCCGGGTGGGTCGACCGCAAGATATCGCCTCGGTGGTTGAATTTCTGCTGGCCCCAGAGACATCCTGGGTGACAGGGGCCATCTGGAACGTGGATGGCGGTGTGATGGCAGGGAGGAACTGAACCGTGACGATGCCCGTAAAAGTGCGCGATGACATGACCCAACGACACGTGGTCCGCCCGGGGGATGAGCCCTGGCGCCCCTCCCCCGCCAAGGGGGTCGAGCGCCGCATGCTGGACCGCATCGGCGCTGAGGTGGCCCGCGCCACCACCATCGTCCGATACGAGCCCGGCAGCCGCTTTGACGCCCACCGGCATGATCACGGCGAGGAGTTTTTGGTCCTTGAGGGCACCTTCTGCGATGAACACGGGGAGTATCCGGCAGGCACATACGTGCGCAACCCGCCGGGGTCGTCCCACGCGCCTTTTACCGAGCAGGGGTGCACGATCTTTGTCAAACTGCGCCAATTTGACCCCGAGGACACCACCCGCGTGGTCATCGACACCGCTGCCGCCAGATTTTCCCCGGGGCTAGTCCCTGGCCTGAGCGTCTTGCCGCTGCATCAGCACAAGGGGGTCAACACAGCGCTGGTGCGCTGGGCCCCGCAGTGCCAGTTTCAGCCCCACATGCACTGGGGCGGTGAAGAAATTCTGGTCCTTGAGGGGACCTTTCGCGACGAGCACGGGGCGTATCCCACCGGGACCTGGCTGCGCAGCCCCCACCTGAGCAAGCACACCCCTTACGTCCAGGAAGACGGCTGCCTCATCTACGTCAAGGTTGGCCACCTGGCTGCCTGACCGGCCCAACCCCCTCCCCAAGGCTCGCCCCTCAAACCACCTCAACGCGACAAAGCCCTGGCCACCGCCGGGGCTTTTTTGTGCACAGGAGGGGTTGACGTCAAAGATAACACCCGTTATATAACACCCGTTACACATTGACGGAGCACCCCAATGCCACCCCGCAAGCGCTTTAGCGCCGACAAAATCCTGGACGCCGCCTTTGAGTTGACCTGCAAACAAGGCATCGACAACGTCACCGCGCGTCTGGTGGCCAACACACTGGGCTGCTCCACCGGGCCGATCTTCTCGCACTTCGCCTCCATGGACGACCTGCACGAGCAGCTCATGGACCGGATCATCGCCCGCTTTGTCACCACCGCCTCCAGCGTCGAACACCACGACCCGCTGATCGGCGCCGGGGTCGGGTGGCTGCGCTTTGCCTCCGAAGAACCCCAACTCTACCAAGCCGTCTTCTTGCGGCCGCACCGCTGGCACCACAAATGGGGCCCGGTGCGCCGACAGATGGCCACACGCATGGAGCGCCACCCCCGCTACGCGCACCTGGACGCCAAAGAGCGTTTTGCGCTGGTTGGGCGCGCCTCCATCGTCATGCACGGCCTGGGGGTCGAGATCTGGTCCGGGCGCCTGCCCCACGCCAACCTCGAACTCCTTGTCGAGCAACTGGCCCTGCCCGTCGTCCAGGCCGCCCTTCAACAGGGCTGGACCCAGGACCTGCACTCGCGCCAGACCCCCTCTCAACAACGCGATCTTTCTGCTTCCTAACCCCCACCTGGAGATTCAACGATGAGCACCATGAAGCACGGCGGAGACGCCGTCGGTAAAATCCTGGCCGACTACGGCGTCGCCTGCCTCTACAACCTCTGCGGCGGCCACATCTCGCCCATCCTCCAGGGCGCCAAGAACCACGGCCTGAAGGTCGTCGATGTCCGCGACGAGGTCACCGCCGCCTTTGCCGCCGACGCCGCCAGCCGCATGACCGGCATCCCCGGGGTCTGCGCCGTCACCGCGGGCCCCGGCGTGACCAACACCGTCACGGCGGTCAAAAACGCCCAGGAAGCCCAGCAGCCCATCATTGTGCTCGGCGGCGCCACCGCCACCGTCCTGCGCGGCCGAGGCTCGCTGCAGGACATCGACCAGCTCTCCCTGATGCGCCCCATCACCAAGTGGGCCGCCCGCTGCAACAAGGTCGGCGATCTGGCCCCCATGCTCCACAAGGCCTTCCGCGTCAGCACCGAAGGCATCCCCGGACCCGTCTTCCTGGAGATCCCCGTCGACCTGCTCTACCCCAAGGAGATCGTCGCCGAGTGGTACCTGAAGGAGTCCGGCGTGGACAAAATGAAGGGTCCGCTGGGCAGCGCCGCCCGCGTCGCCATGAAGGGCTACCTTCAGCACCAGTTCCACATGCCCCACATCCCCCGCGAGCTGCCCTCCTTTGGCAACAACGACGGCAAGATCTCCGCCGAACTCGATCAGGTCGCCAAAGCCGTCGCCAAGGCCCAGAAACCTGCCCTCGTCATCGGCAACCAGGCCATGGTCAACATGACCCCGGCCCAGGCCGCCGAGTTGGCCGACGCCGTGCGCACGCTGGGCATGCCCACCTTCCTGGGCGGCTCGTCGCGCGGTCTGCTGGGCCGCCACAGCGACATCCAGTTCCGCCACAAGCGCACCGCAGCCCTCAAAGAGGCCGACGTCGTCATCGTCGCAGGCTTCCCCTTTGACTTCCGCCTGGGCTACGGCATGAAGATCAACAAGAACGCCACCCTGATCAGCATCAACCTCGACCCCGTCGCCCTCAAAAAGAACCGCAAGCCCACCATCCCCGTCCTCCACCACCCCGGACACTTCCTTAAGCGCCTGGCCCGGCGCACTGGCGCCCCCGGCAACTGGTCGGGCTGGTTTGACACCCTGCGCCAACGCGAAGAGGCCCGCGACTCAGAGATCGCCGCCAAGGCCAACGCCGAAGGCCCCCTGGTCGATCCCGTGCATCTGTTCATGCGCATTGAAGAGAAAATGGCAGATGAGAGCGTGATGATCGTGGACGGCGGCGACTTTGTGGCCACCGGCTCCTACATTGTCCGCCCCAGGGCCCCGCTGTGCTGGCTCGACCCGGGCGTCTTTGGCACCCTCGGGGTTGGCGGCGGCTTCGCCGTCGGCGCCGCCAGCGTTCGCCCCAACGCCGAAGTCTGGCTCTTCTACGGCGATGGCTCCTCGGCCTACAGCCTGGCCGAGTTCGACACCTACGTGCGCAGCGGCTACGCCCCCATCGCCGTCATCGGCACCGACGCCAGTTGGCAGCAAATCGCCCGCGACCAGATCAAGATCCTGGGCGACGCCGTCGGCACCGAGCTGCGCCGCACCGATGAGCCGCTGGTCGAGATGTCGACTGGCTGTATCTGCTGCACCCTGCGCGATGACCTGCTGGATGAGGTCCGCCGACTGG
>CAKZKQ010000574.1 GCA_937123825.1 uncultured Pseudomonadota bacterium | reverse complement strand
CCGTCTACACCTTGCGCGAACCGCATGGGGTGACGGGTCATATCGTGCCCTGGAACTATCCGATGCAGATTATCGGGCGTTCCGTCGGGGCGGCGTTGGCCATGGGCAACGCCTGTGTTCTGAAACCTGCGGAAGAGGCCTGCCTGACCGCGCTGGCCTTTGCCCATCTTGCGCAACAGGCCGGGCTGCCAGCCGGAGCATTGAACGTCGTGCCCGGTCTGGGGGCCGAGGCGGGTGCGGCGCTGTCGGGGCATCGGGGAGTCAACCATATCTCGTTCACCGGTTCGGTTGCCACCGGGGCCCTTGTGCAGCAGGCGGCGGGACGCAACGTGGTGCCCGTGACGCTGGAACTGGGCGGGAAATCCCCGCAACTGGTTTTTGACGATGCCGATCTGGATGCAGCGCTGCCGTTTCTGGTGAATGCGGGTGTCCAAAACGCGGGCCAGACCTGTTCGGCCTCGTCCCGCATCCTGGTGCAGCGGGGCGTCTATGAGCAGGTCAGATCGCGCATGGCCAAGGCCTATGAAGAACTGACGGTCGGACCGGCGATGCAGGATCTGCGCGTTGGACCGTTGATCTCGGACCGGCAGAGACAGATTGTCAGCGGCTTTCTGAAAACAGCCACGGACCTGACGATCGCTGCGCAGGGACAGATTGTCGATGACGCGCCAGAAACCGGAGCCTATGTCCGGCCCACTTTGTTCGCAGACGTGCCGCCAGATCATCAGTTGGCACAGGACGAGATTTTCGGCCCGGTTCAGGTTCTGATCCCGTTTGACACCGAAGAACAGGCTCTGACCATAGCGAATAGTACGGAATACGGCCTGGTCGCCAGCGTCTGGACGCGGGATGGTGCGCGACAGATGCGGTTGGCGAAAGCATTGCACTCGGGTCAGGTTTTCATAAACAACTACGGTGCTGGTGGCGGCGTTGTTTTACCAGTTTACGGGTTTTGGAGAGGCCTACGAGGCCTGGCGCGCGGCGCCCAGGGATCCTGGGGTGAGGCTGGACTTCTTGCTTTGGCGCAACAATGTGCGCGACGTCTCGGCGGTGTCCTGGGTGTTGATCTGCCTGGTGGGAGAGGCGACTTTTCTGCAGAGTTCGCCCGGCAAGTGGCTGCTGGGTTTGAAGGTG
This sequence comes from uncultured Pseudomonadota bacterium, assembly GCA_937123825.1. GTDB lineage: Bacteria > Myxococcota_A > Bradymonadia > Bradymonadales > CAKZKQ01. Next base: position 73,161 of record CAKZKQ010000574.1, on the reverse strand, counting down.
GTCGATGGTCAGGGCGAGCCGCTGTCCTGGGGTCGGGCGGCGGGGCGGAATCTGGGCAAGATCGTGTCGTTTTTGCCTTTGGGTCTGGGGTGCTTGTGGGCCTTGTGGGACAAGCGCTCTCAGACCTGGCATGACAAGCCAGTGGGGACCCACGTGGTGCGTCGGGGCCGCTGACGCTGCTTGGTGTGTGCATGCGGCGCTGGGTTGGCGCGTGTGCCTTTTCTTTCGATGATTTTTCTTTGGTTGTGGTTTTGATGGGATGCGCTCAGGCGCGGCGGTGGACTGCTGCGCGTGTGGGTGGACGCTGTGGGTTTGGGTGTCGTTTTGTACGCTCAATTGGACAGCGTGGGGGTGTGTTTTGCGCTTGTTGAGCCTGGCTTGGGGGGTTGGGCGTTGTGATGGTGGCGTTTGAGGTGTCAAACACAGCCTTGGTTGCGGCTGGCATTGGCTTTGCTCATGGGGGAGGGGTGGACACCAGGTTGTCATACAGAACCTAAAAGGTGTGGTCTTCTCCTTTTGAGCGAGCGCTTTGATGAGAGTTTCCAGCAAAAATATCGTGGTTGTGGCTGCCTTGGCGGCCTTGTGTGTGTGCGCGTCGGCGGATGTGCAGGCCCAAACGGGGGTTTCGGACAGTCGGGTGAGCTTGCCCGAGGGTCCTGGGAGTCTGGAGGGGGCCGGTGAGAACCTGGCGGTGGATCCGAACATGGGGTCGATGCGCTATGGGGTCTCGATTGTGTTGCCGCCGGGGTTTGCGGCGGTGACCCCGAATTTGTCGCTGAACTACGATTCGGGCGGTGGCAGCTCGGTGGTGGGGATGGGGTGGTCGATGATGACGCCCAGCATCGAGCGGATGACCTACCGGGGTTTGCCCGAGTACGACACTGAGGATGACTTTGCGGCCAACGGCTCCAGCCAGCTTGTGCGCATGCCTGGGACCAACCCGCCGGTGTACCGCGCCCGCTATGAGGGCGGCTTTGTGCGCTACACGTGGCTTGAGCGCGGCGCGGGTGGGGAAGGGTATTGGTTGGTGGAGCACCCCGACGGTTCCAAGGGGTATTTTGGGGCCGACGCCCAGGGCAACCTGGTGGCCGAGGCGCGGGTGTCGGGGGATCAGGGCACCTTTCGGTACCATTTGGTGGAGAAGGTCGATGTCCACGGGCATCGGATGCGCTTTGATTACATCAAGGACGGCCACGTGTCGCTCTTGTCGCGCGTGGGCTACGTGTTCACCGAGAGCGATGAGATCCCGACCTATTCGGTGTCGATGGCTTATGAGGACCGGGCCGATGAGACCGGTTCTGAGACGATTTCGGATGCCAAGGCGGGGTTCAACGAGTTGTTGACCCAGCGTTTGACGCACGTGCATGTGCTGACGCGTGGGCGCCGCGTGCGCAGCTACGTTTTGTCGTATGAGCGCTACGCAGATTCGGGGGGGATGACGCTGTTGCGGCGCGTGGAGCGCCTGGGCAACAACCAGCAGACCTACCCGGTGGTCTTTGACTTTGAGTACGCGATGCCCCAGGACACCGGGCGCCCCTTTACGATGGACATGGGGGACCTGGGGGTGTCATTTTCGACAGGCCGGGCGACCTTGGTGGACATCAACGGCGACGGTCTGCCGGATGTGGTGGATGCGTCAAACAGCGGCCCGCACCGGATCTTCTACAACATCGCCCAGGCCGATGGTTCGGCGCTCTTTGAGGGCGATTTTGTGGAGAGCGCCCACGGCAACGGCGCCTCGCATGCGCTGGGAACGGCGGCGGTCCAGATTTTGGACGTCGATGGCGACGGGTTCTCTGATTTGCTCAACGCCGCCACCGGGAGTGTCCTGGTCAACCGCGGCAATGGGGACTGGGAGCTTGCCGAGCCGGGCACGGGGACGGCGTCTTTGGCGGCGGCGCTCTCGGCGGATTTTGACGCCGATGAGGGTGAGCTGCAAAACCTGAAGTTTATCGATTACGACAACGACAAGCGGATCGACGTCATGAAGTCGACCCAGTTTGAGACGACCGTCTTCAGGAACCTGGGTGAGGACGGTTTTGAGGTCGATGAAGGGGTCGAGGGGCTTGGTTTTGGCTTTGCCGAGGACGGTTTGCAGTTTGCGGACATGAACGGCGACGGCCTGCTGGACGTGGTCCGCGTGCGGCTGGGGTTCATCCAGTACCGCATGAACCTGGGTTTTGGGCGCTGGAGCCAAGATGTGGTCATTGAGGGGCTGCCGATTGAGGAGCAGCGCCAGCTTGAGTTGGTGGAGCTTGAGGACATCAACGGCGACGGTCTGGCGGACCTGGTCCTGGTCGATGGCCAGGTGGTGACCTTTGCGCTCAACCGCAACGGCGCGGACTTTGGGCCGTCGCAGGTGCTGGAGAGCGGTGATGTGGATGGGATCATCCCGCTTCGCGACAGCGGCACGACGGTCTTGTTTGCCGACATGAACGCCAACGGCTCCAGCGACATTGTCTGGATCACGGCGGGCGGTGATGTGACGGCGCTGGAGATGTTTCCGGTGCGGCCCAACCTCATGACCCGGGTCACCAACGCGCTGGGCCAGAACGATCAGGTGGTCTACACCACCGCCGCCGTTCAAATGGCGCTCGACGGGGGCTGGCAGACCCAGCGCTACAAGCTGCCCTATGCCATGAACATTGTGGGCAGCCTGATCCAGACCGATCCGCTCAGCGGCAACCCTGAGGCCGTCCACTACCGCTACTCCCACGGCTACTATGACGGCCTCGAAAAGCAGTTTCGGGGCTTTGCCGACGTTCAAATCAGCTCGCCCGGTGACGATCACCACGAAGATGGGTTGCAGCGCTTTGAGTACGAGGTGGGCGCCGAGGACATCTACCGCAAGGGCTTGCAGCTCTCGGTGACGACGTGGAGCGATGATCGCTTGCTCAACACCGTCGCGACGACCTACGAAGACTGCCCGGTGGCCGAAATCATCGATGGGGCCGAGTACGACGTGCGCTACCTTTGCCCCACCGCCACCGAGACGACCACCCAGGAGGGACAACCCGAAGAAGAGTGGGTCGTGACCCGCTCTGAGTCGACCTTTGATGGTTATGGCAACGTCACCCTGAGCGCCAATCATGGCGTGGTCAGCATTGGTGGGCAAGGCTGTGGGTCGTGCGGCGACCGCGGCCCGGATGACTTTGGGGCGCCGTGTGGTGGCCAGTGTCTGGGCGATGAGAGCTTTACCGAGACCGACTTTGTGCCGCCGACCCAGACCGGGGGCCGCTGGATCATCCACGCCCCCTACCGCACCCGCACCTACGGGCGCGAGGGTTCGGATTTGGTCACCGAAGACCTGACCTACTACGACGGGGAGGCCTTTGTGGGGCTGCCGTCGGGCAACCTGACGCTGGGGCTGGTGTCGCGCATGTCGCGCCGGGTCACCGCCGACCGGTTCATCGACGTGGAGCGCCAGCGCTTTGATGAGCACGGCAACGTGGTGGAGTTGCTCGATCCGTTGGGCGAGCCGGGGGGCAATGTCCATAGGAGCACGCGCGTGTATGATGCCGATGGGTTGCGGGTGGTGCAGGCCGAAAATCATCTGGAGGACCAGGACGGCAACCCCTACACGCTGCGTCAGGAGATGACCTACAACGAGATCTTTGACCGCATGGCCACCGCGACCGACTGGATGGTGGTGGAGGACGGTCAGGTGGTCTCGGAGCCGCGCCGCACCTTCTTTGAGTACGACGGCTTTGGGCGCCTCATCAGCCGCCGCCTGCCCGAGGACGATGGACCCAACACCGAGGTCTACACCTACAACCTGGGCAGCCCCTCCAGTCAGGTCGCTGTGGGGCGCCGCTCGGAGAGCGGTGAGGCGGTGGACATTGAGGCGGTGCAGTGCATGGACGGCCGGGGGCGGCTCTACCAGAGCTTTGACATGATCGAGCCGGGCGTCTTCCAGGCCAGCGGCTTTGTGGTCTTCAACGCCCGCTCCAAGTTGCTGCGCTTCTACCAGCCCTATCTGGCCGCTGAGCCGGTCTGTGCGACCGAGCCGCCCCAGGGGGTGAACTATGTTGAGATGCGCTACGACGCCGCCGAGCGCGTGGTGGGCATGACCCACCCGGACGCGGAGATCTACGGCACGGCGTCGGTCAACCGGACCGAGTACCTGCCGCTGCGCAAGCGCCTCCACGACGCCGAGGACCTCGACCCCCAGAGCCCCCACTTTGGCACCCCCGTTACCCAGCATTTTGATGGTTTGGGGCGTTTGACCTCGGTGGAGCGGCTTTTGGAGGCAGGGCAGGAGCCGATTGTGGCCAGGAATCTCTTTGATTCGCTGGGCCGCATGGTGGGTTACACCGACCCGAAGGACCACCAGAAGTCCCAGCGCTACGACTTGATGGGGCGCGTGCTGGAGGTTGACGATCCCAACACCGAAGGGGTCATCACCTACGAGTACGACGACGCCTCCAACGTGCTGCGGACGATGGACGAGCGCGGGATCATCGTCCACAGCGCCTACGATGGTCTCAACCGCGTGATCGAGAACTGGGACGAGGACGATCGGGATGGGACGCTGTTGACCTACACCTATGACAAACCCCGTCAGTGCGACGAGTCGCTGTGCACCCACGGCGCCCAGAAGATCGTGGAGACGTCCTATCCTGGCCCCGATGGGCAGCGCGGGCTCGATTTTTATGGCTATGACCTGCGCGGTCGGATGCGGTATCAGTCCCGGCTCCTGGCGGGGATTGAGTTTGAGCGCCGCGCCCAGTTCGACAACGCCTCGCGCCCCCGGTCGGTGACCTATCCCGATGGGACCATGATCGAGCGCGAGTTTGATGGCCTCAACCGGACGCTCTCAATCCCCGGTTTTGTCGATGGCATCACCTACGACGAGCGCGGGCTGGTGCAGACGGTGCAGTGCGCCGACGGGACCGTCACCAACCGGAGCTACGACGCGTTGATGCGCCCACTGGACACCATGATCACGGCCCCGGGCGGGGAGGTGCTCCAGGGTTTTGGGTATGAACTGGGGCGCACCGGGCGCGTGGACGCCGTGGAAGATCTGGCCGGGCGCGCCGAGGTCAACTTTGACGCGCGCTACACCTACAACGCCCTCTACCGTCTGACGCAGGCAGACTTGTCGGGCGGCGCCGAGGTGCTTGGTTTTGAGGTGGACGACGCCGGGAACCTGACGCAGCGGACCTCGACCGGCAGCCAGCCCGGTGTGCCGGTGACTGGGACCATGGGTTACGGCCAGGGGGCCGGGCCCAACGCGGTCACCAGCGCGGGCGGCGAGCAGATGGATTATGACCAGGCGGGCAACCTGGTGCAGAAGGGGGCGCTGTCTTTTGGGTGGGATTTCCGGGGCCGGATGCAGGCCACCGAAGGCCCCGACGGGCTGGTGCAGCGCGCCCACTACTCCGCCGGTCAAGACCGTGTGGCGCGCGTGGACGGTAACGGCAGCACCTCGCTCTACCCCTTTGGCGATTTCATCATCCGCGACGGCATCTCCACGCTCTACATCTCTGAGGGCGGCCACAAGATCGCCCGCGTGGAGTCCGACGCCCTGGCCACGACGTTGCTGACCGATCACACCGGCGACGGTCAGATCGGCGCGGGCGACGCGTGGCAGGCCCACCTGGGGGCGCAAGGGTCTTCTTCCCAGGCGCTGCTCTGGTCCAGCGTGCGGCGGTTGCTCTTGGAGACTGGCCCGGAAGATGGCAAGACGTGGCTGCACCACGATCACCTGGGGAGTCTGACGATGGCGACCTCGGGCGACGGCAGTGAGGTGGTGGTGGAGGGGCTGCGCAGCTTCTGGCCTTACGGGGCCGTGCGTGAGGCGTCGGGTTTTGTGGATGACTTTGGGTTCACCGGCCAGGAGCACGACCCCAACGGCCTGATCCACTTCCTGCACCGTGAGTATGACCCGCAGACCGGGCGCTGGACCAGCATTGATCCGGCCTGGTTGCGCGCCAAAGAGGGCAGCATCCTGGCCAACGAGCAGGGCACCGCCGGTTACGCCTACGTCAGCAACGACCCCATCAACACCTTTGACGGCGACGGGTTGGCCGACCAGTATGTGGCCTTTGTGGCCTTTGACCCCAACACTGCTCAAAATGATGAGTATTTGGACAACGCGATTGAGCATTACAAAGGCAGCAACCGATACAGCAACGACAAGATGATGTCGCTGCGCGTGGATTCCAACAACGGCTCACTCAAGAACAGCGGCATCATCTCCAAGAAGAACAATGTCCTGGTCCTGGTGGCGCACGCCGGTTACGACAGCAACACGATGGGCACCAAGACCGAGGCGTTCACTGCCAAGGAATTGGTGCAGAAGTTGGTTGATGAGGGGCTTGGCAATGGGGGCGACCTCAACGGCCTGACTTTTGAGCTGCACGGCTGCCTGACTGGATCTGTGTGCAAGATCAAAGATCCCAACAATAAGAAGGCCTTCATGGATCGTTTCATCAAGGCGCTGATCAAGAAGAACTTCACCAACTTCAAGGTCAAAGGAGCCAACGGGACCATGACGGGCGATCGTAAGGTGGCCGACAGTGCCAACGCCCAGGCTCAGAGCCATTCGGGCTCAGAGGCGCCTTGGTCCAACAGCAAGGCGCACAGGACCGTGGAGGTGACTTCTGGGACCTTTGGCGCCAAGAAGAAGTTGGTCAGCGGCCACGATGGTGCCACGACCACGGTGGTCAATAAACAAATCAAAACGAACGTTCCCAACAAATGATGTTCGGGCTGATGTGGGTCTCCAGTCCTTCTGGCTGTGAGGCCGTCGCGTTCATGGTCGCGGCTGGTCTTTGAACGATGGTGACCTGTCCAGTTCAGGCTGTGGGAAGGTTCCAGAAGGTGCGCACTTCATCCACAAAGGCCTGAGGGTGCTCGATGTGGGGGCTGTGGCCGCACTTTTCAAAGACGACCTCGCGGTAGGTGCCGCCGCTTGTCTGGTAGGTGTCCAGGATGCGGCGCGTTTGGCCGATCATGGGCTGGGAGGGGAAGACCTCCTTGCCTGGCCAGCCCGGCAGCAATCCCAGGCTGCCCAGCGTCCCGGGGTCAAAGAGCGAGGCGTCGCTGACGATCTGGTCGTCGGCCCCGCGGACCCAGAGCACGGGCGGGCCGTCTGGCAGGTCTCCAAAGGCCGATACATTGCAGTATTTGGGGCTCAGCGCGTTGTTGATGCCAGTGGTGCCCGGCGCCACAAAGGGCCAGTGCGCCGACGGGGTGCTGTCGCCGGGATAGTTCTGGTCGCTGAGGTGCGCGCTGAGGATGGAGGCCAGGAAGGCCTCTTCGCGCGCGGGTCTAAACGGCGGATGGAAGTAGAAGGCGCCCATGACAGAGCGCGGTGACGATGGGTCGTCGGCGCTGGTGTCGCGGGCTTTGAGCCTGGCGAGCAGCTCGGGGTTGGCCAGCCCGCCGCCGGATCCTGCAAAGTCGTCGTGGCAGGGGGCGCCGTGGAGGCCTTTGGTGGCGCCAAAGCCGTAGGGCGACATGGGGCAGATCAAGACCAGCGAGGCCACCTGCTGGATGTGGTCGAGCGCGTATTGCATGACCACGCCGCCGCCCACCGACCAACCCACCAGGTGGATCGGGCCCTGGGACCACCCAAGGGCGTCCACCAGCGCGGCCAGATCGTCGGTGAAGTCTCGCAGGCCGCGCGTGGCGTCGAGCGGCGCACGCCGGGTGTCGCCGTAGCCGCGCAGATCCATGGCCACGGCGTTGACCGCCGGACCGAGGGCCAGGATCAGTTCTTCCCAAAAGACCGATGAAGAGAGGTTGCCGTGGACCAGCAGGACCCTGGGGGCGTCCTCGGGCGCCTTTTCCAGGCGGCGCACGCGTGTGGTGAGCCGCGCGGTGGCGATGTCCTGGCACACGACCCCCGGCATGGGGGGGATGTGGAGGGGATCCATGGATGTGTTCCCTGGTGTGGGTTCAGCGGCGGCGCACGACGGCGCCGAGGGTCAGGAGCAAGAGGGCCAGCGCGCCCAGCGGCACCGGGCCGGGGGTGTGGTGGCTGGCGGCGACGGTGCAGCCAGGGCCACCAAGCTCAATGGGCTCGCGGGTGTCTTCGCCGTCTTGCCCAGGGCCGTTGTTGCCGTCAGGGTTGTTGGGATCCATCGGGTCACCCGGATCCGCAGGGTCATTGGGGTCCATCGGGTCGTTTGGGTCCTGCGGATCATTGGGATCCATGGGGTCGTTTGGATCTTGTGGATCGTTGGGATCCATCGGGTCCATTGGATCGTTCGGATCCATGGGATCTTCAGGGCGCGCGTCGATCTGGACCTGCACCGAGGCCGAGGCGTCGTCGGCGGACTGGGCGCTGCTGGCGGCGATGCCGCGCGCGGCATCGCCGGGAGCCACGGCGTTGGCCACAAGCTCCACAGAGACGCTCTGACCGGCGCCCAACTGATCCAGGTGGCAGCGCACCACCTGGTCGTGCGCCACGCAGCGGGGGTCGCCGCTCTGGAAGGTCAACTGGGCCGGCAACGTGTCAATGATGTGCACCGCGCTGGCCGCATCCGGCCCCGCGTTGCTCACCGTCATGGTGAAGGCCACCGCGTCGCCCTCGGTCACGGTCTCCTGCGAAGCGGCCGCTTCAAGCGTCAGCGCGACCTGACCCACCTCACCGCCGCCGCAGTTCGGTTCCATGTCGCTCCACTCGGCGTCGCCCTCGCAGCGGTACATCGTGAAGGGCTCGCACGTCCACGTGAAGTTTTCAAAGGTGCAGTACTGGTCCCGGAAGGCAAAATACTCCTCGGTGAAGCGCGTCACGCGGCCTTCGTTGGAGTGGTCCGTCAAGGTGCCCTCGATGGACTCCACCGTGCCGCCCGCCAGGGTCACGCTCTGGAGCGAAGACGGGGCGCTGGTCAGGTTGCTGTCGTCGGTGGCGGTGACAAAGAGCTTGTACGTGCCGCTCTCCAGCCCACACTGCTCAAAGCGCCAACTCTGACCCTGGAGTGTGGCCGCCTGCGGCCCCAGACCCAGCACCGTCACCTCCACCGAAGCCACCGCCCCATCGGCGTCGCTGGCCGAACCAGTAGCCACCAGGCAATCGCCCTGGACCGTGGCCGAACCCACCGAAGCGGTCGGCGCCGAGCCCATCGGCGGCGGATCCTCCGGGTCCATCGGGTCCATGGGATCTTCGGGATCCATCGGGTCCTCAGGATCCACCCCCTGGCCCAGGCGCGGGTTGTTGTTGGTCCACAGCTCGCCGAGGAACATCGGGTAATCCAACGCGTCCGGGTTGATGTAGATCGTCCCGTAAATCCCGTTGGCCGCCGTGCCCGTGCGGTTGGTGTCAAACTCGCCGGTGGTCGTGTTGATGTACCCCTCGGCGCGCAAGGTGTCGCGGGTGGGCGTGGCGGGGCTGTCCAGCGGACCCAAAGGCCCCGAACCCCAGGCGTGGCGCAGCGTATCCTGCTTGATCTGCACCAGCCTCACGCGCCCATCGTTGTCGCGCCAAAAATCCCCATACGCCGTCCAATCCCGGTCAATCGCGTTGGAAATCTGGCACTGGACTTCGCCCGAGTCCCCCGTGCTGTTCTCGCCGCCAGGGCAGCCAATGCCGGTGCCGCTGGCCAGGGCCACGTCCGACTCCACCGGCGCGCCCAGACCCATGATGTCCGCAAAGGCCTGCGCCCGCAGATCCTGGTAGATGTGGGGGCAGAACTTGTCGCCATCCCAGATGCGCTGGTTGTTGAACTTGCTCGTGTCCAGCGGACCCGACCCGGCGGGCAGGCCGTTGTTGTCCGACATGATGGCGTGGACCTGCTGGAAGAGCATCTCGGGGGCGCCCGAGCTGTTGGCGTAGTTCTGACAACGCGAGGCCATGGTGCTGGCGCTGTAACCCACCGGCGGCGGCATCACCGCCGTGCCCTGTGCCGTGCCGATCCCCGGCGCCGCAGCCGTGCCCACGCCCGCAAAGACGTCCGGGGCCATGCAGCCAAGCTGCACCGACATGGCGCCGCCCGCCGAGAGCCCCGCCACATAGATCTGGTTGGGGTCGATCTGGAAGCTGGCCGACTCGGGGTCGGTGGGAAGGTTGCGCCCGGCGGCGATGATCGCCGCGTGGTCCGGGTCGTTGGGCGTGGGGTTATAGACCCCAAAAGCACCGTCGTAGCCGTAGTTGAAGCACTCGACGTTGGGAGAGCTGTTGTTGGGCTGAGCGGGGCGATTGATGCCCGGAATGATGATCACCATCCCAAACTCTTCGGCCGCGTCGGGCCAGCCGCCCGCCTGGGCGATCTGGAAGCTCATCTGGCCGCAGCCCATCAAGTGAAAAACCGCCGCCCGTTTGCCCGGCACGCGCTGCGACATGCTCTGCGGCACATAAACCCACGTGTCCGGCATGCCCATAAATTCCTGGTGGTAGGTCCACCGCGTGCCCTCAGCCCAGGCCGTATCCACTGGGATGCTCTCGGCCGCCGCCGTGGAGACCGCGCCCACGCTCAGCATCAACGCCGCAACAACGCCCAACCCCCTACCGATCTTCATGCTCCACTCCTCGCCGTTGATCGTCTCAAATCATCCACTTTCGCCAACAAAGTAGCAGTTTGTGTTGCGCTGCACAACAGCTTTGATGCCCTTATTCAGGAATCGGTGTTCTTTTTACACTGCACTGCAGCGAGATCCCAGGTGGTGCGTGGTGGTGGGGCGGCGTGGCGCGTGGTGACGGGTGGGGAGGGCAGGGCAGGCGGCGCAAGCTCGCCTGTCTGCCCTGGCCGTGTTTTTGAGGGGGCAGGGTGGGCGGCGAAAGCCCGCTGCCCTGCCCGGCCTTTGAACTGGGGTTCGTCGAGCATTGACGACGATGAGATCGATTGTGAGAGCCGTCATTGCTGGCTCGTTTTGAGGGGGACTCGGTCTGGTCAGTTCAGGCACACGCCTTGGAAGCGGACGGTGGTTTGGGGCAGGAGGTCGTCAAAGTTGACGGCGCGGGTGGTGACCCACAGGCGCCCGTCGCGCAGGCCGAGCGCCATTCTGCCTGCTTCCATGCGGTGTTCGGAGCGTTGCTCTACGGCACCATCGGCGTCGAGTTGGAGGATGTGGAGGGTGTTGGTCTCGTCGTTTTCAAAGCCCGCCAGGATGTAGCCACCTTCGGGCTTGGCGATGAGCGAGGCCACCTCAAGGCGAGCATCAAGGGGTGTAAACTCTCCCAGCGGTGTGCCGGAGTCGTTGAGCATGATGGTGCCGTGTCCCTGGGCTTCGTCGAGGATGGTGAGCAGGACGTTGTTGTCGTGGCCGACGGCCAGTTGGATGCCACCGAGGCCTTCTGGGGCGGTGAAGAAGGGCGCTGGGGGTTCGCTCTGGCCAAAATCGTCTGATGTGAGGACGTGCACAGTGCGCTGGTCGGTGTTGTCGCCGTCTCGGGTGGACCAGACTGTGATGGTGCCGTTGTCCAGCGCGCCAGCGACCACGCCGATGGGCAGCCCGTCCTGGAGCACCTGGGTGTCTTCTGGGGAGAGGGGGTTGCCGGCGGTGTCGAAACGGCGAGTGTATGCGCCGTTTCTGGTGCCGATGCCGTCGGCGAAGATGTCTGGCTCTTGCTCTCGGAGGTCTTGCCAGAAGACGGCAAAGCCGTCTGCTGTGGCGATCGTGGAGGGGAAGCGCGCAAAGACGCGGTCGTTGCCCTCGGCGGTGCGGGCAAAGTCGTTGCTGGCCATTTTGACGCTGGAGTTGCGCTGTGGGGAGACGGTGGCAAAGAAGGCGGCGCCCAGATCGTCTTCAAAGTCGCCGATGGTGTAGGTCCGCGCGCCGCCCCAGGCCATGCCGACCGTGTCGTCGTTGACGGCCAGTGAGATGCCCTGGGGGTCGCTGAAGTCAAAGCGAGAGGAGAACGCGTCCAGTTCGACGGAGCGCTCCTGGGCGTCGTCGCCGGTGGGGGTGAAGTCGAGTTGGGGGTTGCCCCGTGGGTTGATGTACCCGACCACCAGCGCGTCGGGGCTGAAGGCGGCGGCAAAAGAGCCGCCCCGGTGGCGGATGGGGGAGAGGGTGACGGTCTCGACGTCTTCACACGGCGGGGTGTCGTTGTTGGGGGCGTTGTTGTCGTCGTTGTTGGGGGCGTTGTTGGGTTCGTCGGTGCAGTCGCTGCTGACAAAGGCGCAGTTGCCCGTGTTGTTGGTGTTGCTGTCGTCCTGGCTGCACGCGGTGGTCATGAGGGTGAAGAGAGACATCGGTGCCAGGAGGGCGGCGGTGGTCTTTGAGATGTGCTTCATGGGCGGTGGGTGCCTGATTTTTGGGCCATGGGTGCGCTGCCGGTGGGTCCTTGTGTGATGGCAGCGCGGGTGATGCAGCGGTTGGATCCGGCCGCTGCGTTGGTGGACAGGCCATCGTTTGGCGGGCGATGGCTTGTTGAAAATCGCCCCTTTGAACGGCCTGTGACCACGTTTATTCAATGACTGGATGCGATTTGGGTGCCCAAAGGTGGACGGCGCCTTGTGGCCACGGCAGCGGGCGCGATGTGGTGTGTGGGGTGTGCCGCTCAGAGGCCACCGCCGCTGATGGAGATGGTGAAGGTGGGCTCGTTGGAGAGGGTGCGCAGCGGGAAGCCGAAGTCGACGCGCAGGGGGCCAAGGGGGCTGGCCCACCAGATGCCCAGTCCCACCGCGGTGCGCAGGGCGTCGTCAAAGCCGCCGTCGGGGTTGGCCCACAGATCTGGGGTCAGCGCCAGGTCCTGGCCGTTGTCGAAGGTGTTGCCCGCGTCAAAGAAGGCCACCAGGCGCAGCTTGTCGGTCCCCGGGACGGGCAGCGCCAGATCGATGCCCAGAGAGAGGGCTTTGTTGCCGCCAACCTGGACGGTGTCGAGCGGGGCGTCGGGTTGGCCGGAGGTGGGGCGAAGGCGGCGCGTTGGGGCCAGCGTGCCGCGGTCGAAGCCGCGCACCGAGTCGGGGCCGCCCAGGAAGAAGCGCTCGGGGACGAGTTGGCCGTTGTCGAGGGCGTGGATGAGGCCAAAACCTGCCCGCAGACGCAGGCGCAGGTCGCCGGGGAGGGTGAAGTGGAGTTGTCCGTTGGCCTCAAAACGCAGGAATTGGTTTTCGCTCAGCGGGCCAAGGGTGGACTCTGCGGTGATGCGCAGGGCGCCGCCGCGTCCGGGCAAGAGCAGGTTGTCGCGGTTGTCGAGCGTCAGTGAGAGACCTGCGGCGGTGGTCAGGCCGTCGCCGAGCAGGTCAGGGGATGGGCCAGCCAGGGCGGTGTCGACGTCTTCGAGGCGGATAAAAGGGCGCAGGCTGACGATGGCGTCCCAGGACTCCAGTTCGTAGAAGCGCCCCAGGCTCAGGCGCCCGCCTGTGGAGGCGCGGTTGAGGTCGAGCCAGTCCAGCTCCTGGTTGCGCAGCTCCAGGTGGAGGTTCCAGCGCGTGTCGAGGAGTCTGGGTTCGATGTAGAGGATGGAGAACTCCTGGCGCAGGTCGGATTGGACCAGTCCAAAGCGGAACTTGCGCCCGGTGCCCAGGAGGTTGCTCTCTCCCAGGCGCAGTTGAACGTCGCCGCTGGGGGTGAGGCTGAGGCTGGCGTCGGGGATCCAGCGGTTGCCCTCGACGACCTTGATTTGGACGTCGAGGGTGTTGGGGGCGGTGGGAGAAGGGGAGGTGGCGATGTCGACGCCCTCGAAGAGGCGCAGGCTGGCGACGTTGAGTTGGGCGCGGCGCAGGGCGGCGGCGTTGAACCAGTCGCCTTCGGCAAAGGGGAGTTCTCGGCGCACGACCGACTGCCGGGTCCAGGTGTTGCCGGTGACGGTGATGCGTCCAAAGCGGACCTTGGGGCCGGGGGTGACGTCGAGGGCCAGCGAGACGGTGTGGTCGGGGTGTCGGGTGAAGTGGGGCGCCGCGCTGATGTGGGCGTGGCCCATGTTGCGGTAGACGTCGGCCAGGCGCTGGAGGCCAGCGCGCAGGCGCTCCATGTCAAAGATGTCACCGTCGTTGAGGGGCAGCAGTTGGCGCAGCTTCTGTGGGTCCTGGCCCAGGAGCGTGCCGGTGATGGTGGCGCTGCGCAGGCGGTAGGCGGGGCCTTCTTTGATGGGGATGGTGATGAAGAGGCGCTGGCCAGAGCGGTCCAAGCGGGTGCGCACGGGGCCGACTTTGGCGTCGAGGTGCCCGAGGCGCTGGTAGTGGGTGTTGAGCTTCTGGAGGTCGTTTTCGAGGACGGCGATGTTGTATTGGCCGCGTCCGGTGATGCTCCCCAGCGGGGCCAGGGGTTTGGAGTCCATCAGGTCGCGCAGTTCATCGTCGGTGACGGCGCTGTTGCCCAGAAAGTTGATGGCGCCGATGAGGGGTTGGTCGCCTTCGTCGATGTGGAAGGTGACGACGCGCTCGGTGGGGTGGCCTGCGGGGGTGCTCAGGTGGGCTTTGACGAGGGTCAGCGGGCGGTTCTTGCGGGTGTAGAGGAGGGTGATTTGTTGTTCTGCAGCCGTGATCTGTGCAGGAGACAGCGGCGTGAAGAGCGGCAGGTCGATGGCGTCCATCAAGTCTTCCTGGTCAAGGGCGTCGAGGCCTTTGAAGTGGACGGCGACGAGGATGGGGCGTTCGGTGACGACGAAGGTGAGTGCGGCCTTTGGGCCGTCTTGTTGAAGTTGGATCTGGACGTCTTCAAAGAGGCCCAGGTCGTAGATGGCGCGCAGGTCTCTGGAGAGGCGATCGAGGTCGAGGGGTGAGCCGACGGTGGTCTGGATGGCGCGCTCGATGGCGGCGTCGCTGACACGGTCGTTGCCGGTGATCTGGATCTGGGTGACCTGCGCAGGTTCGGGCTCGGTGGCCTGCGCGGGGCAGGCCAGAGCGAGCAGCGCGGCCAGGGTGCACAGCGCGGCCCCTGGCAGGTGTCTGTGGGTGGGCTGCATGGGGTTTAGAAGCTCTGGCCGATTTGGAAGACAAAGAGCGGGTCAGAGTTGTCGCCGATGGCGCTCACTTCCTTGCCCCAGGCAAAGGTCAGCGGTCCGATGGGGCTGAGCCACTTGAGGCCTGCGAAGGTGGTGGCGCCCGCGTCGAAGGTGTCGAGGCGGCCCAGATCGTTGCCGATGGCGCCGGCCTCCAGGCCGCCAAAGGCGTAGAGCCCGATTTTGCGCCATATGGGCACGCTGAGTTCAGCGCGGCCGTAGGCGCCGGCCGAGCCGCCCAGGGGGGCGTTGGTGCCATCGATGGTGGGTCCAAGGGCGGGCATCATCAAGCCGCCAAAAGCGTGCACGGTGCCCAGCCGGTAGCGGTCCATCAGCGGCATCTGGTCGGCGGAGTTGATGTTGGCGGCCCCGGCTTGTCCCGTCACGGTGAAGTTCATGCTCAGGGGCAGGTCGACGCCGTAGGAGCCGCGCATGCTGGCGTGGGTGAATGCGTAGTCTGAGCCCAGCGATGATGAGGCGTGTTCGAGCCGCGCGATGAGGTGAAGCCCGGTGGGGAGGTCTGTGTAGACCATGGAGGGGTTGTTGTCGCTGCGGTGTTCGGCTTGAATCCAGACGGAGGTCAGGGTGCGCTCGGGGTTTTGTGCCAGTGGGGAGAAGCCGTTGTTTTTGAGCAGGACGTCGCCGTGGTTGAGCGTGTGGGCCTCGGCACGTCCGCCGACGGTGACCCTCCAGTGTCGGTCGAGTTTTTTGCCGATGCCAAGCTGCCCACCGGTGCGGGTTTGTGAAAGTTTGAGGCTGTTGTTCAGGCCGCTGTCGAGGTGGTAGAGCTGCGTGTGCCAGAGCCAGTCGCTCTGGGCGCCAAAGGGGCCTTCGAGCAGGATGCTGGCCTCGGAGTGCAGCGGCATGATCATGGCGCGCAGTTGCAGGCGCAGATCGCGCACGCCAAAGAGGCGGTCATGGCCGACGGAGGCGTGTCCTTGAAAGCCGGTGATGGAGCTGTACCCGGCGCCGACCTGAAAATAGCCGCGCGGTTGTCGCTCTTTGGGGGGTTCGGATAAGTCGTCGGGGCTCTGAACGGTGGCTTGCGCGGGCTCTGGAGGGGACTGGGCGGCTGCCAACGATGGGGCCAGCACGCCGAGGGTCAGCGCAATCAAGATCAGCGGGGGACGGGCGGTGTGACGAAGGGTCTCCTGATGCAATGTGGTGTCTCCTGGACTGGAGCCTGTGAGGCTCTATTGGATGGTGATCCCAGTCCTGCGGTGAGACGCAATATAGTGTCGGCGAGGTGTTTTGCGCAACCGCCAGGGGAGACATTCCTGGCGAGTTATTTTTTGATGGTGCAGCGCCAGACCAGGTTGCCTTTGGCGTCGCGGTCGATGCCCATGCACTGGCCCTCAGAGCACATCTGGTTGCCGACGCAGGGTTCGTTCAGGCCGACTTTTGCCACACAGGTGCCCTTGAGCACGCATTTGTCATTGAGGATGCCGTGGCAGTCGTAGTCTGCTTTGTTGACGCTGCCGGTGGTGGTGGTGATGGTGGGGGACTCGGGGGCTTTGGGGGCCTTCTCTGGGTTGCGCTGGTGGTCGAGTTCTTTGAGCCGTTCGTCAGAGAAGCAGGCGCCATCGCAGTTTTTCCAGCCCTCGTCTGAGACGTGGCATGTCTGGCCTGCTTTGACAATGACGGGGTCGGGGGGTCCACAGGCGGATGCCAGAGCGATGGCGGCCAACAAGGTGGTGGTGAGCAGAGCGGATGCTTTCATCTGTGTCCTGGGTGTGTGTCACCGCAACCTGTCGCGCAGGCTGGCGGTGTCAGCGTGTTCTGGAACCCTCTGTGTCGTGTATAGCACCCCAGCGCGCTTTTTTCTTCCCCGACATCATTGAAGCAGCTCTGCTTAAGCCGCTGGTCCCAAGGATCATCAGAACGCCTGACCCAGTTGGAAGACAAAGAGCGGGGGTTGTTGGTCGGGGGCGGCGATGGGGCTGCCCCAGGCCACGCGCATGGGGCCAATGGGGCTTTGCCACTTGACGCCGCCAAAGACCGTGGCGCCCGCCGAGAGGGTGTCTGTCTCCAAGAGGTTCTGTCCGATGCCGCCGCCTTCGACCCCGCCAAAGGCGTGCAGTCCGATGCGTTGCCACAGAGGGACGCTGAGTTCAGCGCGGCCGTAAGCGCCAGCCGAGCCGCCAAGGGGTGCGGTGGTGCCATCGATGGTGGGTCCAAGGGCGGGCATCATCAGGCCGCCAAAAGCGTGCACGGTGCCCAGTCGATAGCGGTCCATCAGCGGCATCTGGTCGGCGGAGGGGGTGTTGGCGGCGCCGACGCGCCCGGTCATCAGCAAGTGGGTGCCCAGCGGCATGTCGACGCCCACCGAGGCGCGCAGGCTGGCGTGGGTGTAGGTGTAGTCCGAGCCCAGCGACGAGGAGGAGCGCTCAAGCCGCGCCACCATGTGGAGTCCGGTGGGGAGTTGGAGGAAGTTGCCGGTGGGGTTGTTTTCGGCGCGGTGTTCGACCTCGAACCAGGCGGCCTGGAGGAGGCGGCCTGGGTCCAGGGCGAGCCCATCAAAGCTGGTTGGTGCGTTGTCGAGCAGGACGCCGCCGCCCAGTGTGCGGTGGGAGGCCGAGCGCAGCCCGGTGGAGACGCGCCAGTGTTTGCCCAGCGCGCGGCCAACGCCAAGGTGGAGGTTGTTGCTGGTGACCTGCAGATCCAGCTCGCGGGCCAGGCGGCTCTGGTCGCGGTGGACCGAGGCGGTCCAAAACCAGGGAGAGTGTCGGGTAAAGGGTCCAACGAGGCCAAAGTGCGCCGAGGATTGGAAGTCGGTGTGTTGGGCGCCAAAGGCGACGTGGAGGTCGGGTATCCCCAGGAACTTGTCGTAGCCCATCGAGAGGTGACCGGCCAGCCCGACGATGGAGTCGTAGCCGACGCCAAAGTTGAGGTTGCCCAGGCGTTTGGCCGGTTTGGGGGGCGGTCCAGGGATGGGGTCTTCGTTGGTGATGACGGCGTCGGCGTAGTCTGTTGTGGATTGGGCGTGTGTGGTGGATGTGGCGATCAAGAATGTGAGTGTCGCTGTCGCAAGGCCAAGCGCCAGGGTGTGGGTGGGCGCAGTCGGTGGTGTGTGTCTTCTGGTCAAGGCATTTCCCCCGTTGAAAGCGCGGCAGCGGTCTGTGGTGCAGCAGATGGGTGGGGCACATAAACCTGTGGCGATGCGCGCTGCGGCCCTGGGGCTTCTGCGTGCTTCGCCGGGCTTGTGCCATCACCGATGTCGCTGCGTTTAGACTTCTCCGACAGCTTCTTTTGGGCAGGCCACGGTCACGGTGCGTGGTCTGCCGGTGCATCCTGCGGTGTGGTCAGCATATGTGAAGTGCGGGCCCATGCCAACACTTTGCACGTCTCCTGTTTCCATAAAGATGCGCGTTTGGCCTCCCAGGTCTTTGGGCAAATGTGGATGGGGACACAGTGTGGCTTTTTTATGCGCTTGTGTGGGGGCTGTGTGGGGTGGGTTTTGGGGGCTGAATACCGACGCAGTCGGCGTTTGTGGTGTGATTAGGCTGAAATTTGAGGTGTGGGTGAGGGTGGTGGATGGTGGTTGCGGGGTGGGTTGAACTTTACTTTCGGGTCGCTGGCGAATACGGTTATGGAAGGCAGAAATGTCTCCAGAAAGACCTGTGTCGTTTGGTAAGTGAAGGTTTGCTTTTCAGGCAGGCGGTGTCATCGAACGCCACCAGTCCAGGTCCGGGGTCTTTTGCCAGCAGAGGACAACTTGAAATGCACGCGGCGTTTGGGCCGGATTTTTATCCATTGAGGCTGGTTTGACGATGCTCTGGGCAAGGAAGCTCCACAGGGCGGCACAGGCTTTGCTTTTCATGGATTCGGTTTAAGAGCGTCGAATAAGCGCACCATGAGGCAGAGCCAAGGCAACCACGGCACCAACGGGACGGACCCGGCCGTGGGTCCACATTGGTGGTGTGGGCCATGACAAGTGGCGTTGTCGAGTGGTGTGAAGAGGGCATGTCAGCCCGTTGTGCGCACTAAGTGGAGCCTGGACGCAGGTTCACAAAGGCGAGATGGAGTCGGAGATGGGCGGAAACGTCGGATCCAATCAAAACAAACAGTCAGCAACCCGGCGCCTTGGTTGGTTAGGGGTGCTTCTCTTTGTAATCTGGTCCTGGGCCCCAGGGTGTTCGTGTGACGACCCCAAGCCAGGGCCGACCACGACCATCCCTGATGTGGGGGTGGACGCCATCGACGGTGATGCGGAAGACACCGGCGATGACACAGGCGAAGATGCTGACGCGGACGAGCCCGAAGATGTCGATGAGGACGTCGACGACGTTGAAGATGTCGAAGACGTCGATGAAGACGTCGATGAAGACGTCGACGACGTTGAGGAAGACGCCGAAGAGGACGTGGAAGACATCGAAGAGGTGGCCTTCCTCGACAGTTGCCTCTTCCCGATTGTGGCGTGTCTGGGCGAGGGCCTTGAGCCGGTCAGTTGCACGCGCAACCCGCTCAACGGGGTCACAGCGGTCAGCTACGGCACCGGGCGCGCCTCGCAGTGGCAGCGCAACGATCGCAACCGGCAAGTCTTTGAGGCCTACGTCGACGGCGACTTGTGCTACACCGCCACGGCGCTCGACGAGCGTCAGCAGCCCTTTGGCTGGGACTTTGTCAGCACCGGACCCGACACCGACACCTACAGCGTGACTCGCGACGGCGACACGTTCACGGTCTTCTGCCCCGACGATTCCACCGAGACCTACAGCGAAGAAGAGATCAGTTCTTTCTTGCCCCAGCTGCTCGATCCCGACGACGAGTTGTGCACCCCCATCGGTCCGCCCCGGTGTGAAGAAGACTCGGCCTGTCAGGATCTGGATCAGGCCTTTGAGTGTTGCGACGTGGCAGGGACGGCCCGTTGCCTGGTGCCCAACCAGTGCCCCGAGATCCCCGACGCGCCGCCGGAGTTGGACAGCTGCTTGACCCCCATGCTCGACTGCTTCGGCAACCGTCATGTGGTGACCGAATGCCGGATTGATCCCAACTTTGGCGAGACGGTGGTCAACTACACCCGTGAGCGCCGCGCGGTCATCACCGACGATGGCTTTAACAATTATACAGTGGAGACCAGCAGCGGCTTTGACCTGTGTTATCTGGCGCGCATGGCTGGCGATCGCCCCTGGGAGTCCATCGAGTTTGCCGACCCGATCTCCGGCCAGGAGTTCCAGGTGAGCATCGAGGACGGCGTGGCACAAGTCACCTGCGCCGACGACACCCAGGAAGAGCACCCCGAAGAGGCCATCACCCAGTACATCCCCTTCTTCCTGGACGAGACCGAGCCGCTGTGCGAAGTGGCGGCCATCAACGTCTGCAACGGCGACGGCGACTGTGAAGACAACAGCCGCTGCTGCGAAACCCTCGACGGCAACCGCTGTCTGGCGGTCGAAGCCTGCCCCGAGATCCAGGATCCCTGGGACAACAGCTGCATGCGCTCGCTCTTTGACTGCTTTGGCGACAACCAGGCGTTGGCCGTCTGTGTCGACTACGGCAACCTGGACATCACCGAAGTTGCCTACGTCTCCGGCGCCCGCGCCACATTCTTCGAAGACCGCGGTCAACAAACTCGCCGTACCTTCTTTGAGCAAGAGCAGTGCTTTGAGGCTGTCGTCAGCGGCAACCTCGACGGGTTTGAGGTGTTGGACCTCTCCAACGACGACCGCTACCTGCTGGAGTTCGACGGCAACAACGCCCTGATCACCTGCCCCGACGACACCGTCGAGACCGTGCCCCGCAACCGCGTTGAGGCCTACCTGCCCGCTCGCCCCGGCGAAGTGCAGTGCAACGACCCCGTGCGCGACGATGAGTGCACCGGCAACGATGAGTGCGGCGAAGGCAGCGAGTGCTGTGATGTGGGTGACCGGAACCTGTGTCTGGTGGAGGGGTCCTGCGAGGACAACACGCCCCGCGAGGCGTGCACCGCCGACGACCAGTGCGGCAACGGCGAGACCTGCTGTGAAGTGCCCAACGTCCGCGTTTGCAACCCGCGCCTGTGTGGCAACAACCAGATCTGCTGCTCGTTGCCCTCGGCCCGCGTCTGCGGCACTGACGATGTCTGCCAGCAAGACGATGTGTGCGATCCGGGCGACCCCGGCACCTGCGATGAGGGCACCTTGTGCTGCCCGACCATCAACGGCACCCGCTGCCTGGACGTCGATGTCTGCCCCGACCTGGAAGATCCCTGGGGCACCAGTTGCCTCTTTGGCACCTTTGAGTGCTTTGGCAACGACCTGGAGTTGGACCAGTGCACCGAAGACCAGGCCCTGGAGGTGGTGGACGTGGAGTACAGCTCGGGCGCCGAGATGCTCTTCTACAACACCGCTGGCCGGATTGGCCGCCGCACCAGCTTTGGCGGTCAGCCCTGCTTCAACGCCATCGAAGTGGATGAAAACACCCTTGAGGTCGAGGATCTGCTGACCGAAGAGCGCTTTGTGGTGGCCTTTGATGGCGCCAACGCGACCATCACCTGCCCCGGCGTTGAGCCCATCGAGCAGGTCGTGCCCAGCGCCGATGTGCGCGGTTACCTGCCCATCGCTCCTGCGCCGGGCACCTGCGACCCCCGCGACCGCAACGATCTTTGTGACGCCGACCCCGAGTGCCTGGGTGACGTGTGCTGCAACATCGGTGACCGCAACCAGTGTCTGACCGAGCAAGACTGTGAGCGCAGCACCCCCCGTCAGACCTGCGTCAACAACGGCAGTTGTGGTGGCGGCGAGGTCTGCTGCGAGTTGGAGTTGGTCAACGTCTGTGATGTGGCGCTGTGCGGCGAGCAGCTTTGCTGCGCCGTCCCGGCGGCCAACGTCTGCGCCGAGGAGTCTGAGTGCAACGCGGTGGACGAGTGTGACCCGCTCAACCCCGTCGAGTGTGGCGGCGACGAGCTTTGCTGCACCACCGACGTGGGCAACCGCTGCGTCAACGCCGACATCTGCCCCGACCAGGAAAACCCCATCGAGACCAGCTGTATGGGGCTGGTCCTTGGCTGCTTTGGCCGCGACCACGAGTTGGACAGCTGCCAGCAGTACGCCGGCCTTGGCATCGTGCAGGCCAGCTACAGCTCGGGCGGCGAGGCGACCTTCTTTGATCACTTCGGTCAGCAGACCGCGGTGGCCAACAACGGCGATGACGATTGCTATCAGTTGACCGGTGACGGCGTGGAGGGCTACGAGCTCTTTGATCTCCTTGGTGAGGAGAACTACCTCATTGAGATCGAGGGTCCCGAGGCTCGCCTGAGCTGCCCCGGCGAGCGCACCAGCGTGGTGCCGCTGTCGGCGCTGCGGGCCTTCTTGCCCCCCGAGCCTGAGATTGAGTTGTGTGACGTGGGCCCGCGCGATGAGCAGTGCACCGAGCCTGAAGATTGTGACAACGGCGCGGTTTGCTGTGATTTGGGCGACCGGACGGCCTGTCTGGCCGCCGAGGATTGCGAGCAGAGCACCATCCGCACGGCGTGTGAGAACACCGAGGAGTGTGGCGGCGGCGATGCGGTGTGTTGCCCGTTTGGCCGTGCCCGGATTTGTGACCCGATCATCTGTGAAGGCGAGCTTTGCTGCGACCGCACCCAGGTGGGCGTCTGCGCCACCACGGTTGAGTGCGCCGAGCAGGTCTTTGATGAATGCGACGAAGAGCAAGAAGGCGCTTGCGGCGATGACGCGCTGGCGTGCTGCCCGACGGCCAACGGCACCCGCTGCCTGGAGGCGGTCGATGGGGAGTGCCCCGGTCCGCTTGAAGGCACCTGCGTGCAGCAGGCCTTTGAGTGCTTTGGCCTGGACCTTGAGTTTGGCGCCTGTGTGCTGCGCGAAGAGCTTGGCGAGACGGCGGTGGATTATGTCAGCGGTGCCCGCAACGTCTTTACGATCGTTGAGGGTGAAGAGAGCCGCGTGTCGAGCCGCGACGGCGTGGACTGCTTTGAGGCCGTGGCCCGTGAGAACGGCTTTGACATGGTCGATTTGGCCGACAACCAGGGCATCTCGCTTGAGTTTGTGAACAACACGGCGATCGCGACCTGCGAAGCGGGCGTGGATCAGATTCCGCTCGATGTGGTGCAGGCCTACCTGCCGGCGCCGCCCGCCCCCGAAGAGTGCACCAGCCCCGAGATTCAGTGGCAGGAGAGTTGCCTCTTTAGCCTCTTTGAGTGCTCCGGCTCGGATTTGTCCCAGCTTGAGTGCTCCGAGTACAGCGGTTTGGTGGATCGCACCGACGTGACCTACGCCAACGGCGTGGAAGGCGTCTTCTTCAACAGGGCTGGTCAGGCGGTGCTGCGCACCTCGGTCGATCAGATCCCTTGCTTTGAGGCGACCTCGGTTGAGGGCGACTTTGAGGTGTCCGACATCCTGGGCGGTGAGAACTACCAGGTGGCCTTCATCGACGGTCAGGCGCGGATCACTTGCCCCGATGACTCGATCAACACCGTGGACGCTGCCTTTGTGGAGGCCTACCTGCCCGAGCGTCCCGCGCCTGGGGCTTGTGAAGAGGTCCCGCGTGAAAACGCCTGTGAAGGCAACGACGATTGCGGCGATGGTCAGGTGTGCTGCGACTTTGGCACCGCCAACGCCTGCTCCGACCCCGACACCTGCTTTGAGACCACGCCGCAGACGACCTGCAACGGCGACGACACCTGCGGCGAAGACCAGTTCTGCTGTGAGCGCGCGCCGGTTGGGGTCTGCGACCCGGCCATTTGCGGCGCCGAGGTTTGCTGCCAGGTTGAGTCCGCCCAGGTTTGCGGCACTGAAGGGGAATGCAACGGCATCTTTGATGTCTGCCAGCTCGACGATCCCGGCTCTTGCCAGGACGGCGCCAGCTGCTGTGAGACCCTCGACGGCAACCGCTGCTTTGTGGGCAACGAGTGCCCCGACGCGCCCGACCCCATCGAAGGCAGCTGCATCCAACTGACCCTGCAGTGCTTTGGCCGCGACAACGCGTTGGACTCCTGCGTGGACTACGGCGATTTGGATCGCGTGGACGCGACCTACTTCTCGACGGCCAACGCGGTCTTCTACACCAGCTTTGGTCAGGCCGCGCGCCGCACCGGGTTTGGCGAGGTGGACTGCTTTGACGCCTTTGGTGACGAGGCCGGCGGCTTTGCGATTTCCGATTTGAACAGCGGTGAGCAGTTTGCGGTGGCCTTTGACGGTCCCCAGGCTGTGGTGACGTGTTCCGACGACACCCAGGAGACCTACCCGGCCGAGGCGCTGCGCGCCTACTTCCCCGAGCGCCCCATTGAGGGTTGCCAGGCGCCCGAGCGCAACGACGAGTGTCAGGACAACGCCGATTGTGACGAGTTGGGCCCGGGTCTTGAGTGCTGCGACGGCGGCGACCGCAACATCTGCGCTGCGCAGGGCACCTGCCCGGCCAACGCCCCTCACGCCACCTGCGAAGTGGCTGAGCAGTGCGGCGACGGCCAAGAGTGCTGCTCGCTTGGCGGCGTGCGGATTTGTGACCCGACGGTTTGCGGCGAAGAAATCTGCTGCAACGTCTTCCAGGCCCAGGTCTGCGGCGACAACCAGGAGTGCAACACCTTTGCCGATGTCTGTGAACAGCAGCCCGACAACTGCCCCGACGGCACGGTCTGCTGCGCCACCAACAACGGCAACCGTTGCTTTGACGGCATCGGCGACCAGGACCAGTGCCCGCCGGTGGACAACCCCTGGGAGGGTTCCTGCCTCTTTGATGTGCTGGAGTGCGCCGGGGCTGACCTGGAGTTGACCCAGTGCGTGGATCTTGGTGAGAGCCGCTTGTCTGCGGCCTACACCGACGGCGTTCAGATTGTCTACTCCCTGGACGGTGAGCTTGAGGCCCGCGACGTGTCGGCTGGCGGCCAGGACTGCTACGAGGCGGTTGAGGCGCTGGGCGGCGAAGGCGGCTTTGACATCGTCACCGGCGAGAACAACGAGCAGTTTGCGGTCCGCTTTGCGGGCAACAATGCCCAGGTCACCTGCTCCGACAACACCATCCTCAACGTGCCTCGCCAGACCGTGGAGGCCTACTTCCCGGTGGCGCCGGTGCCCGAGCAGTGCGAAGACGCCGAAGAGGGCTGGCGCAGCTCCTGCCTCTTCACGCTCTTTGAGTGCTTCGGTGACGACAACGAGTTGGACATCTGCCTGGATTACGGCGAGCTGGACTTCACCGACGTGGACTACACCAGCGGCAACACCGCGACCTTCTTTACGGATCAGGGTGTGCCTGTGTCGCGCACGGGCGACGTCAACCAGCAACCCTGCTTCCGCGCCGAGGGCACCCCCGGCACTGGCCTGGTGGTCACCGACCTCTTGACCAGCGAACTCTACCAGGTGGAGTTCGAAGGTGATCTGGCGCGGATCACCTGCCCCGACAACAGCGTGGACGACGTCCAGCGCAACTTTGTCGAGCCCTACGTCCCCGAGCGTCCCGACGCCAACGCCTGTGATCCCTTCATCCGCACCGACCTGTGCGACGAAGACAACGACTGCAACGACGGCTTTGTGTGCTGCAACCTGGGCGACCAGAACTTCTGCACCACCCGCGAGACCTGCGAGCAGAGCCGCCCGCGCCCGACCTGCGAGGAAGAGGCCGACTGCGGCGAAGAGGGCGCCATTTGCTGTGACTTTGGTCCAACCATCGTCTGCGACGGCGACATCTGCGGCGACCAGCCTTGCTGCAGCGTGCAGGAAGCGGCGGTGTGTGCCTCGGAGGCCGAGTGCAACGGCATCTTCGACCTGTGCGACCTGCAAGACGCCGGCACCTGCGGCAACGGTGAGAGCTGCTGCGAGACGGCCGAAGGCAACCGCTGCCTGGTGGGCAACGAGTGCCCGCCGCCGCCGGACCCGCTGGCCGGGACCTGCGTCTTTGATCTCTTCCAGTGCTTCGGTCGCTTTGAAGAGGTCGATTCCTGCGTGGACTACGGCGATCTGGACATGACCGAGGTGACCTTCGCCTCGGGCAACCGCAGCGTTTACTACAACGATTTTGGTGTGCCCGCGCGCATCGCGGGGGACAACCTCTTCTACTGCTTCGAGGTGCTGGAGGACGGCGACAACCTCCAGGTGCGTGATCTGGACAACGGCGACGTCTACAGCATCGCGCTCGACGGCTTTGACGCCACCATCACCTGCCCCGACAACACCCTCGAAGAGGTCACCAGCGCCGGTGTCCGGGCCTACCTGCCCGAGCGTCCCGACGCGGGCATCTGTCAGGCGCCTGAGCGCAACGACGAGTGCCAGGACAACGACGAGTGTGCCCAGCTTGATCCGAGCCTGGAGTGCTGCGACACCGGCGACCGCAACATCTGCGCCACCGCCGACGCCTGCCGCAGCGGTCAGGTCCGCACCACCTGCGCCGACGACGCCCAGTGCGGCGACGGCGAGGCGTGCTGCCAGCAGTTGACCACGCGGGTCTGCAACCCGAGCCTGTGCGGCGCTGAGTTGTGCTGCGACGTGGCCGAGACGGATGTCTGCGCCACCAACGCCGACTGCAACCAGATCATCGACGTCTGCGAGGTGGGCAACAACGCCACCTGCCCCGATGGCCGCCAGTGCTGCGACAGCAACGTCGGCGCCCGTTGTGTGGACGATGGCCAGGACTGCCCGCCGGTCGAAGACCTGTGGCCGGGCAGCTGCATGTTTGAACTCTTTGAGTGCTTTGGTCGCGACAACCAGTTGGCGGCCTGCTTCGACTTCGGCAACGGCGGCCCGACCGAGGCCACCTTCGTCGGCGGCGCCCGCTCCCGGTATTTCCTCGACAACGGCGCCGAAGCTCGCCTTGCTGGCAACGCCAACCGCGACTGCTTTGTGGCCGTGGAGAGCGACGCCCCCGAAGGCGGCTTTGTCATCACCGACGTGGACACCGACGACCTCTACGACGTGACCTTTGTGGGCGACGCGGCGCAGGTGACCTGCCCCGACACCACCGTCGTCAACATCACCCGCGAGACCATCGAGGCCTACCTGCCTGCCCGTCCCGACCCGCTCCAGTGCGAGAGCGCCGAGCAGCAGTGGCAGCAGAGCTGCCTCTTTGGCACCTTTGAGTGCTTCGGCACCGAGTTGGAGGTTGATCAGTGCTCCAACTACGCCGACTTGAACATCCAGCAGGTCTCCTACGCCTCGGGCTCTGAAGGCACCTTCTTTGTCCACGAGAACTTTGAGAGCTTCCGCACCCGCAACCAGCAGGGTCAATGCTTCGACCTGACGGCCACGGAAGACGACAACGTCTTTGCAGTGCAGGACCTGGTGACCGGCGAGTCCTTCCAGGTGCGCTTCGACGACGACACGGCGTTGATCACCTGTCCGGGCGAAGAGGTCCAGGCGGTGCTGCGCAGCAACGTCGAAGCCTACATCCCCGACGTCCCCGACCCCTGCGCGCCAGCCGAGCGCAACGACGAGTGTGTCAACGACGCCGAGTGTGGCGACCCGCAGCTTGTCTGCTGCGACACCGGCGACCGCAACCAGTGCCTGACGCGCGACAACTGCGCCCGCAGCGGCCCGCGCACGGCCTGTACGGCGGGCAACGTCGAAGAGGGTCTGGAGCAGGGCACCTGTCAGGATGGCAACTTCTGCTGCGAAACCGGCCCCGTGCGGATCTGTGACCCGGCAGTGTGTGGCGATCAGATTTGCTGCTCGCTTGAAGAGGCCGCCATCTGCGGCAGCGAACGCGATTGCGCTGGCATCGTGGACGTCTGCAGCGTGGATGACCCCGGAAGCTGCGCACCCGGCTCGGTCTGCTGCCCCTCCAACACCGGCCTGACCTGTCTGGTGGGCGACGAGTGCCCCGACCGCGACAACCTCTTGCTCGATACCTGCATGGGTCCGATGCTGGGCTGCTTCGGCACGCGCGACTTTGAGTCCTGCGAGGTCTACAGCGGCTTGGATCGCACCGACTCCTTCTACAGCCTCGGCGGCGAGGTCAACCACTTCTCGCGCCAGGGCGCCAACGCGTTGTTGACGTCGGCCAACGACATCCCCTGCTATCTGGCCACCGAGGTCGATGGCGGCTTTGAGTTTGTCGATAGCCTCACCGGCGATGCCTACGGCGTCCAGGTCAACGGCAACGATGTCCTGGTGACCTGCCCGGATGAGATCGTTCAGGTGGCCTTCCTGGAAGATCTGGAGCCCTTTGTCCCGGCGCGCCCCGAAAACAACGTCTGTGACCCGGCCCCGCGCAACGACCAGTGCCAGAACGACGGCGAGTGCGGCGAAGGCACGGTGTGCTGTGAAGCCGGTGACCAGAACCTGTGTCTGACCGCCGAAGATTGCTTCCAGGCCACGCCGCGTCCGACATGTCAGGAAGACACCGACTGCGGTGAAGGCACGGTGTGCTGCGAAATGTCCGACCAGCGCATCTGCGACCCGGTCGATTGCGACAACCAGCAGGTGTGCTGCGATGTGCCCGAAGTGCTCGTCTGCGGCACCCCCGAAGAGTGCGCCGGCATCTTTGATGTCTGCGACCCCGAGGACGCTGGCACCTGCGGCAACGGCGAGACGTGCTGCCCGACCGACGACGGCACCCGCTGCCTGGTGGGCGATGAGTGTCCCAACGAGCCCGACCCCGTGCTCGACACCTGCCTGGGCGCGGTCTTTGAGTGCGCCAACCGCGACAACGTCCTGACCTCGTGCGTGGACTACAGCAGCATCGACCGCACCGAGGCGGTTTACGAAAGCGGTGATCAGAGCGTCTTCTTCACCTTCCGCGGCGCCGCTGCCCAGCGCGTCAGCTTTGGCAACCAGGCCTGCTTCCAGGCCATTGAGGTCGAAGGCGGCCTGCTGCTGACCGACCAGGTTGACGGCGGCGACTACGGTCTGGCCATCAACGGCGACTCGGTCACCATCACCTGCCAGGACAACACCATCGAGACGGTGTCGCTCGGCGCGTTGGTGCGCTGGCTGCCCGTGCGCCCCGATGCTGGCCAGTGCCAGGCTGAAGAGCGCAACGACGAGTGTCAGATCGACGCCGAGTGTGTCGGTCTGGGCGAGGTCTGCTGCGACACCGGTCTGGGCAACGCCTGCCTGCGCGGCGATGAGTGCCTCAACAGCACCCCGCGGCCGCCTTGCGAGCCCGACCCCAACGACCCCGACGGCAACGACCCGACCTGCGCTGAGGGCACCCAGTGCTGCCTCTTCTCGCCGGGTGTGATCTGCAACCCGCTGATTTGCGGTGACCAGGTCTGCTGCTCGGTCGAAAACGCGCAGGTGTGCGCCACCGAAGGCGACTGCCTGGGTGAGGTTGACCTGTGTGACGTGAACAACCCGGCGACCTGCGCCGACGGCGAGGTGTGCTGCCCCGAAGTTGGCGGCACGCGCTGCCTGGTCGGCGACGCTTGTCCCGAGCCGCCCGACGAGGTCATCCTCAGCTGCATCGGCAACACCCTTGAGTGCTTCGGCCGCGACCGCCAGCAGCTTAGCTGCGAAGACTTCGGCGCCCTTGACCGCACCGAGGTCACCTACGACGAAGGCTCCGAGGCGATCTTCTTCGAGCGCGGTGGCCGCGATGCTCGCCGTGCCATCTCCAACGGCGGCGACTGCTACGACGCGGTCACCGGCGAGGGCGGTGAGTTGTTGGTGCGGGATCTGGCCAATGGCAATGTCTTCTCCATCGCGATTGACGGCGACGTGGCCTCGGTCACCTGCGAAGACGGCGTCACCGTCAACGACGTGCCCGCCACGCAGTTGGCCCGCTACATGCCCGAGCGCCCCGGCGACGGAGAGTGTGGACCGGCCGACCGCAACGACGAGTGCGCCAACGACGCCGAGTGCGGCGACCCGAGCCTGACTTGCTGCGACGTCGGCGACCGGAACCTGTGCCTGACCGCCGAGAGCTGCACCCGCAACGCCCCCCAGAGCTTCTGCTTTGAGGATGGCGACTGCGCCGGTGACGACCAGTTCTGCTGCGAGCAGACCGACGTGCGCATCTGCGACCCGGAGATCTGCGGCACCGACCAGCCCTGCTGCACCGCCCCGGTGACCAACGCCTGCGGCGATGAGCGCCGCTGCAACGGCATCGTGGATCTGTGTGACCTTGAAGACGCCGGCACCTGCGGCGGCGGTGAGACCTGCTGCGAGACCCTTGAGGGCAACCGCTGCCTGGTGGGCAACGAGTGCCCCGAGCCTCCGGACCCGATCGTCGGGACCTGCTTGGAGGCGACCTTCAGCTGCTTCGGCCGCGACAACGCCTTTGACTCCTGTGTGGACTACGCTGGCAACGCCGACGACCTCCTGGAGGTCAACTACGCTGGCGGCGCTCAGGCCCGCTACTTCACCCACCGCCAGCAGCGCGGTGTGCGCACTAGCAGCAACGGCACCGGGTGCTTTGCGGCCCTGGAGCAGGAGGGCGGCGCCTACACCATCGATGAGTTCATCGTCGATGAGAACGGCCCGTCGGTCCTGACCCACACCGTGAGCTTCGATGGCCCGCAGGCGACCATCACCTGCGCCAACGACGATGTCTTTGAGGTGCCGTCTTCGGCGGTGCGCTCCTACTTGCTTGAAGAGCCCGACGCAGGCCAATGCCAGCCGCCGGTTCGCGACGATGAGTGCACCAACGATGGCCAGTGCGGCGGTCTGGGTGAGGTCTGCTGTGACCTGGGTGACCGCAACGCTTGCTTGCGCGCCGATGAGTGTCTGGCCCGCACGCCGCGCCCGGTTTGTGTGCCCGACGACAACGACCCCGACGGCAACGACCCGACCTGCGCCGAGAACACCATCTGCTGCGGCATCCTGCCCGCCACGCGCGTCTGTGACCCGCTGGTTTGCGGCGATGATGTTTGCTGTGACATCGCCGACGTCCAGGTTTGCGCCACCGAGTCCGATTGCATCGGCGTGGTGGACATCTGCGACATCAACGACGCCGACTCCTGCGCCGATGGTGAGGTCTGCTGTCCGACCGAGGTCGGCAACCGTTGCCAGGCTGGCGATGTCTGTGAAGACGTGCCCGACCCGGTGCTGGGCACCTGCCTGGCCACCGCCGCCGAGTGCTTCGCCGGTGACACCACGCTCGACTCCTGCGTGGACTACTCGCCGCTGGATCGCACCGAAGCGACCTTCGTCTCGGGCTCCACGGCGCTCTACTACAATGACGCGCAAGACCGCCCGGTGTTGAACACCACCGACGGTCAGTTGACCTGTTATGAGGCCATCGGCACCGACGATGGGGTCTTTGAGTGGCGCGATCCGTTCACCGAAGAGACCCACGTCATCGAGTTGATCGGCGATCAAGCGGTCATCACCTGCGAAGACCAGACCGAGTTCTCCATCGCGCGCGCCGCGATGGAGGTCTACCTGCCCGCGCGTCCGTTGCCCGGTGACTGTGACCCGGCTGGACGCAACGACGAGTGCGCCGACACGCCCGAGTGTCAGGAACTCGACGCGCAGCTTGAGTGCTGCGATGTGGGTGACCAGAACATCTGCGCCACCCGCGAAACCTGCGTCACCAACGCCCCGCGTCAGACCTGCGTCACGGACGATGTCTGTGGTCAGGGTGAGATTTGCTGCAACTTTGCTGCTCCCCGCGTCTGTGACCCGGCGATCTGCGGCGATGAGGTTTGCTGCAACCCCGAGCAGGCTCAGGTCTGCGCCACCGCCGAAGAGTGCAACGGCGTGGTGGACTTCTGCGAAGACAACGGCGATTGCCTCGGCGGCGAGAGCTGCTGCGAGACCCTTGAGGGCAACCGCTGCCTGGTGGGCGATGAGTGTCCCGGTCTGCCCGACCCGCTCGATGGCAGCTGTGTCCAGCCGACGCTGGGTTGCTTCGGCCTGGGCGCCGAGGTCCTGTCCTGCGAGGACTTTGATGGCCTGGGTCTGACCCGCGCCGTCTACGACAACGACTCCAGCGCCACCTTCTTTGTCCACAACGGCGACGAGACTCGCCGGACCGCCTCGCTGGGCGATATCCCCTGCTACGAGGCGGTGGCCATCGAAGGCGGTGGGTTCCAGATTTTGGACATCAACACCTCCGATGCCTACCAGATCGCCTTCAACGGCGACGACGCGCAGATCACCTGCCCGGACAACACCGTTGAAACCGTGCCGGTGACCGGCGTGTTGGCCTACCTGCCTTCGCGCCCGGTGGAAGGCGTCTGCGATGCAGCGCCCCGCAACGACGAGTGTCAGGCCAACAGCGAATGCCAGGATCTGGATCCGCAGCTTGTCTGCTGCAACACCGGCCTGCTCAACGAGTGCCTGCCCGCCGACACCTGCGCGCAAAACTCGCCGCGGCCCAGCTGCGACGAAGAGAGCGACTGTGCAAACGGCGAGATTTGCTGTGACCTGGCCCCGGCCAGGGTCTGTGACCCGGCGATCTGCGGCGAAGAGCTGTGCTGCACCCTGGATCAAGAGAACGTCTGCGCCACCCAGGCCGAGTGCGACGGTGTGCTGGACTTCTGCCAGATTGGCCAGGGCGACGCTTGCGCCGCCGGCTCACTGTGCTGCCCAACTGAGGTCGGCAACCGCTGCCTGATTGGCAACGAGTGCCCGGCCCCGCCGGACCCCGTCCTTGACAGTTGTGTGGGCGGCGCGCTGGTGTGCTTCGGCAACGACGCTGAGTTTGACTCCTGTGTGGACACCGGCGAGGTGGGCATCATCGAGAGCAACTACAGCAACCAGCGCCGCGCCCAGTTCTTCACCCAGGCCGGTCGCCCCGCACGTCGGGCCTACCTGGACCAGGTGCCTTGCTACAACGCGACCGAAGACGCCGACGGCAACCTCGTCATTGAGGACGCCCTGACGCAAGAGGTCTTTGTGCTCGACATCGACGGCGACACGGTCAACATCACCTGCGCCGACAACTCCAGCGAGACGCTGCCCACGGCGGCCTTCGAGCCGTACTTCCCCGACGCGCCCGACGCCGGTCAGTGCCAGCCCTTTGAGCGCAACGACGACTGTCAGCAGGACAGCGAGTGTGTGGGCATCTTTGGTCCCAACGCCGTGTGCTGCGACACAGGCCTGTCCAACGCCTGCACCGACGGCGCCATCTGCCGCGAGTTGACCCCGCAGCCCGTCTGCGAAACCGACGCCGATTGTGGCGAAGGTGTGGGTTGCTGCCAGCGCGACATCGTCACGGTCTGTGACCCGATCGTCTGCAACGGCCAGCTTTGCTGCGATGTGGTCAACCGCAGCACCTGCGGTGGCAGCCCTGAAGCCTGCTTGATTGGCGAGAGCTGCCTGGGCGACACGCTCGAATGCTTCGGCGAAGACAACGTCCTGGAGCAGTGCTTCGACTACGGCGAAGACATCGGCGTGTTGCTGGCCGACTACAGCAGCGGCGCTTCGGCGATGTTCTTTGAGACCGAGGGTCAGGCCGCGCGCCGCACCCGTTTTGATGTCCTGCCTTGCTTCCAGGCCGTCGAAACCACCGCGCCGAGCGGCTACGAAATCCTCAACCTGCAAAACGGCCAGAGTTTCCAGGTCGTCTTTGAAGGCGAGGACGCGGCCATCACCTGCGCCGACAACCAGCAGGAGACGGTCCCGGCAGCGGCCATCAACGCCTTCTTCCCGGCGGCGCCGCAGGACAACCAGTGTCAACCCGCCGAGCGCGACGATGAGTGTCAGGTGGACGCCGATTGTGCCGACCAGTTCGGCCCCGAGGCGGTCTGCTGTGATTCGGGCGTGGAGAACCTGTGCCTGGTGGGTGTGGACTGTCAGGACTTTGTGCCGCTGCCCACCTGTGAAGAGAACGCCGATTGTCCCGCTGGCACGGGCTGCTGTGAGATTGAGGCGGTCCGCGTTTGTGACCCGGCGCAGTGTGGCGATGACATTTGCTGCAATGTGCCGGCCGACAACGTCTGCAGCGACTTCTGCCTGCTGTGCGAGAACGACAACGATTGCAGCGATGGCGACGTCTGCTGTCCGTTCACCAACTCTTGCACCGCGCCCCTTGATTGCGCGCCGGAGCCCGAGTGCGATGTGGACACCGACTGCGCCGACGGGTTGGTGTGCTGCAAAGCGGGTCAGAGCCCGATCTGCACCGTGCCCGACACCTGTCCCGACCCCTGCCGCAGCGACAGCGACTGTGGTGATGGCCGGATCTGCTGCGGCGACCAGGAGAGCCCCTTCGGCGCCCACTGCTCGCCGGCCGGTCAGTGCGGCGACGACAACAACCTGGCGTGCAACACCAACTCGGACTGCGGCAACGGCGAGCTGTGCTGCCGCACCCTGGATGAGCCCGCCTGTGTGACCGACGCCGAGTGCCCCGTGGCCTGTGTGGACGATGGGGATTGCGGCAACGGTCAGGAGTGCTGCAACGAGCAGGGCCGCACCCCGATCTGTGTGCCTGGCGGCACCTGCCAGGCGCGCCTTGGTGAGTCCTGCCAGACCGACGACGACTGCTTCGGTGGTCTGACGTGTTGCAACTACGACCAGATGGGCACGGTCTGTATGGACCAGGCCTTCTGCGACACCACGGTGCCGGCGCTGAACTGCGCCAACGACACCTCGGTCTGCGATCCCTTCCCGCTGGCGACCTGCTGTGAGGTTGGCGGGGTGGCGCAGTGCTCGGTGCGCGGTCAGTGCGACACGGCCTTCCTGAGCTGCACCCAGGACGTGGACTGCGGCGCCAGCGGCTTCCAGTGCTGCGAGGACGAGGTCAACAGCGCCTGCATCGCCTGGACGGTGGGTTGCGAGGGCGACAACCCGTTCTGATCCATCTTATCGGGTCGGGCCCATTCGGGTCCGACTTCCTTCTGAAGCGCCAAGGGCGCGTTGACCTGGGATGGTCGGCGCGCCTTTTTTGTGTTTTTTGCCCAAAAAGAATGGGGCCCAAAGTGGGTGGCTACTGCAGGGTGTCAACGAAAATTGTCACTTTGAAGGGGTCTGTGCATGCTTGGGCTTTGGCGAAGAAGTGGGGCGATCGGGGCGTGTTTTGAGGTTTGATGTCAGTCAAAGTGGGTTTTTTTCACTCAAGAGCGTGTCTGGGGGGAAGGGGAGGCTGGTTTGGGTGGATCTGTGGGGTCTGGCGATGGATCTGCGAGAGCGTTTGGAGAGATCTTCGAGATCGTGCTGGTCGAGGTTGAGGTTGGCCCCGGATCTGCAATAGACTGGTATAGACACAAGCGTGTCCAAGATGAACGGCGTGTTGTTCGAGGGCTGTTGCTGACAGTGACAAGGAGTCTTGTCAGTTGTCGCGCAAAAAGTTCAATGCGTCGGGCCGTTCAGTGTATGAATGGTCCAAAGGGATAGATGATGACGACGACCAGAGACGACATGAAGACGCTTGATCACTTACCAGGACCTCCACGGGAGGCACGGGCTGAGGCGAACGGAACGTCCCAGTTCAACAAGATCAACGCAACGCATGACACCCTGCAATCCAGGCGGACGCAGGGCTCTGGTGTTTTGTCGGAAGGAACCAGTCAGATGTTGAACGCAAAGTTCCGAGGTGAAGACATGTCCGGAAACGTCCAAGGCGGCGGTCAATGGAAGGAGCCTTCCTTACTCCAGGGGAGGCCCGAGGGCTTTGCGCAATACGACAGGGGGAGCAGCGCTATGACGTGGACCCGTGTGATGTCGATGATGGCCTTCGCGGCCGTTGTGGTCTTGAGCCAGATGTTCTGGACGCCCACAGCTTCGGCGCAGTCTCGCGATGTGGTCGCGGACTACTTTGGTGGTCACTGCCGCATTTGCAGCAACCAGACCTACGCCTGCTCCAACAACCACGGTTCATGGAGCAACGGTCAGCGTTCGTTCCGCGACCCGATCCCCGCCGGATATCGGGTGATTCGGGTTGAGTACCAGAACCAGGGTGTGTACGGCTGCAGCGGCAACCGCTCTCGCATCGAGGGGCGACTCAACTCCACCTACTTCGGTGCGACCTACGGAACAGGTCAGTGCCGCTGCGGCAGTTGTGACGGTTACACAAACATCATCTCGGGGACCTACCCCAACACCACGGGCTTCCCGGGTTACCGCTACGGGACCAACAACACGGTCTACCTGCGGATCACCCAGGGTCTGAGCTGCATTGCGCGCGTGCGTGTCCGCCTGCACTATCGCCGCAGCACCGTCACTTGTTACCGCGACGCCGACGGAGACGGCTACGGTAACCGCAACGTCACCAGCCAGCGCACCGCCTGCAACAGCGGCTGGGTCAGCAACAACACCGACTGCAACGACAGCAACCGCAACATCCGCCCCGGCGCCCGCGAGGTCTGCAACGGCCTTGATGATGACTGCGACGGCGCCACGGATGAAGGCGTTCTGATTCGCTTCTACTACGACTTTGACAACGATGGTTACGGCACCAGCAGCTCCCAGAACCGTTGCTCGGCGTCGGGTTACTACCGCGCGCGTAACACCGGCGACTGTAACGACAACAACCGCAACATCAACCCAGGCGCCCGCGAAGTCTGCGACAACATCGACAACGACTGCGACCGCTCCGTCGATGAAGGCTACGCCCACCGCTACTATTACTATGACCGAGACCGTGACTCCTACGGTACGGGCTCGCGGATCTACGAGTGCCGCCCCAGCGGCTACTACACCGCCAGCCGCGCTGGCGACTGCAATGACAACAATGCGGGCGTGAACCCCAGCCGGGCAGAGGTCTGCGGCAACAACATCGATGACAACTGCAACGGTCAAATCGATGAAAACCGCCGTCGCTACTACCGTGACGCCGATGGTGATGGTTGGGGTAACCGCAACAGCTCCACGCTGGCCTGTACCCAGCCTGGTGGTTACACCACCCGGACCCACGACTGCGATGATGGCAACCGCAACATCTTCCCCGGCGCTCGTGAGGTCTGCGACAACCGCGACAACGACTGCGATGGTCAGACCGACGAAGGCTTTGCCCACCGCTACTATTATCAAGACGTGGATGATGACACCTACGGCACCAACTCTCGAATTTATGAATGTCGTGCTTACGGTGACTACACCGCCAATGGGGCTGGGGACTGTAACGACCGAAATGAGAACGTGAACCCTGGTCGTTCAGAGGTGTGCAACGGTGTCGATGACAACTGCAACAATCAAACAGATGAAGGTGTCCAGACCCGGTACTACCGTGACAGCGATAACGATGACTTCGGCGACAACAACGTCTCCACGCTGAGCTGTAGACGCCCCACTGGCTATGTCACTCGCCCTGGTGACTGCAATGACCGCAACGCCAATATCCGACCTGGTGTCAACGAAATCTGCAACCAGGTGGATGACAACTGCGATGGCCGCATTGATGAAAACCTGCCGACGCGCGACTACTACTACGACGCGGACAACGACACCTACGGAGAGGAAAGCGGCTCGACGGCAGACCGTCTCTTCTTTGACTTTGAAGAGTGCGCCGGCAACACCGTTCGCGACAAGAGCTCCAACGCTCAGAAGAACAACGGCACGTTCCAAGGCGGCACGCGCTTTGAAACCAACGACCGGCGCAACGGCCGCTGCTCGATGTACTCGCCCGGCGGCGGCGACGGCGCCCGTTTGCAGCTTCCCGGCGGCGGCGGCATCACCGATTTGAACCAGAACGGCCCTTACTCCTACATGGCGTGGGTGAAGTGGACCGGCGGCGGCGACCAGAAAGGCATCATGCAGTTTGGCTCTTGCTGCTCCCCGCGTCAGGGCTACACGCTGTCGATGTACAACAATGGCCAGCTGCGCTTCTGGGGCGGCTCGGACGCCAACAACTCCAACTACAACGCCTACTCCTCCAGCGCCATACCGCGCGGCCAGTGGGTCCACGTTGGTGTGCGCGTCGATAACAGCCGCGTCCAAATCATGATCAACGGCCGCGCAAACGGCGGCACCGTCAGCAGAAACTGGCCCACCAGCCCCTCGGCTGCAAACCCCAACACGGGCGGCGGCCACGGCCGCTACAACCCCCAGATTGGTGGTCGCGGCATCTCTTATGGCAACAACGCCAACATGCTCATTGATGATGTCCAGGTTTTTGGCCGTTACCTCAACGACGCCGACTGGGCTCAGGCCATGCAAGGTGGCCGCGCGCCGATTCGCTCTTGTGGTCCGCAAGGCAACTTCCGCGCGACGCGCCAGGGCGACTGCAACGACAACAACCGAAACATCAACCCCGGTGTGGACGAAGTCTGCAACAACGGCGTTGATGACAACTGCGATGGTCGGATCGATGAAAACCTGGTGAACTACTACCGCGACGCCGACGGCGACAACTACGGTAACCCGGCTTCTCGCCGCACCGCTTGTTCGCAGCCCGGCGGTTATGTCACCAACAACACCGACTGCAACGACGGCAACGCCAACATCAACCCGGGCGCCCGCGAGGTCTGCAACGGCATTGATGATGACTGTGATGGCCAAGCCGATGAAGGCTTGCTTGTGGCCCGCTACCGAGACCGCGACGGAGACGGTTACGGCGTTGGCAGCGGCACACAGTCCTTCCAGACCAGTGAGCTGAGCATCACCGCCAACTGGACCTACCGCGATCTGCCCGAAGCGCGCGGCAACGTGAGCGTCACGGTCTTTGCCAACGGCGACATCAACTCCTCAAGCGAGTATCTGGGGTTGAACATCGACGGCCAGTTCCGCGGTGACTTCTTCCGGTTCAGCACCTGCTCCAACTGCTGGCGCTCTCAAGCCCACACGGTCTCTGAGGCCGACTGGAACCGCTACGTCGCTGACCAGCGCGTGGACTTCCGAATTTACAACCGCAACGGTGTTGGTGCCGCCCGCACTTACCTCCAAGTGACATACTCCACCGGTCGAACCTACAACGTCTGCCCCAACGCCCCTGGTTATACCAGCAGCACCGGCGACTGCAACGACAACGAAGACCGGATGAACCCCGGCCTTTCTGAGGTCTGCGGCGATGACCTGGACAACAACTGCGATGGTCGGGTCGACGAAAACCTGGTGACTTTTTACCGCGACAGCGATGGCGATACCTACGGCACGACTGCGACGACTCGTGCTTGTGACCAGCCCCCTGGTTACACGTCGCGCCCTGGTGACTGCAACGACAGCAACGTCAACATCAACCCGGGTCGGACCGAGGTTTGCGACAACCTTGATAACAACTGTAATGGGACCGTTGACGAAGGTCTGCGCGAAAACCTCTACCGCGACAACGATCGCGATGGTTACGCCCAGGCTCGCCGCAACTTCTCACAAACCACCGGTCAGCAATACCGCCCCCGCGGCCAGTTCGCCCGCTACACGCTGCGCGACCTGCCCCCGGCGGCCTCCAACGTGACCCTGGACATCTGGGCCAACGGCGACATCAACTCTTCGAGCGAGTACCTGCCGGTCCAGTTGGACGGCGCTGCGGTGGGCGACGCCTTCCGCTACGGCACCTGCTCCAACTGCTGGGTCCGCCACCGCTTCACGGTCTCGGCGGCGTTCTGGAACGCGCGTTTCAACGACCGCCTGGCCAACCTCGACATCTTCCTGAGTGGTAACGTTGGCGCTGTGACGGTCTACGCCCAGATCAGCTACTCCAGCGGCGGCGACACCGTCAACGTCTGCCCCGGCACCCCCGGTTTCACCAACCAGCTGGGCGACTGCAACGACTTCAACATCAACATGAACCCCGGCCGCTCCGAGATCTGCGGCAACGGCCTGGATGACAACTGCAACGGCACCATCGATGAAGGCCAGCGCACCTGGTACCGCGACACGGACGGCGACGGCTTTGGCAACAGCGGTTCGACGACCACCTCTTGTGTCCAGCCCAATGGTTATGTGGAAAGTGGTGGTGACTGCAATGACAGTGACCCCAACATCAACCCTGGTCAGACCGAGGTCTGCAACGGCGTCGATGACAACTGCAACGGTCAGACCGATGAAGGTCTGCTGACCACCCGCTACCGCGACAACGACGGCGATGGCTTTGGTACGGTCGCCGCTCAGGTCTGCCCCAATACCCCCGGCTGGACCGTGCGCCGCGGCGATTGCAACGACGGCAACCCCAACATCTACCCAGGCGCCCGCGAAGTCTGCGACAACCTCGACAACGACTGTGACGGTCAGACCGACGAAGGCCGACGTGTGACCCGTTTCCGCGACGAAGATGGTGACGGTTACGGCACCAATCAGACCGGCAGCGTTTGTCCTGATTGGGAAGGTTGGGCAGTGCGTCGTGGTGACTGCAATGACCGAAACGAGAACGTCAACCCCAGCGCCACCGAGGTCTGCAACAGCATCGATGATGACTGTGACGGGGGGGTGGATGAAGAGGTCCGAATCCGGTTCTACCGAGATGGTGATGGAGATGGTTTTGGCAACCCCAACAGCTCCACGCTTTCTTGTGACCGTCCAGCAGGTTATGTGGACAACAATGAAGACTGCAATGACAGTCGCGCCAACGTGAACCCGCGCGCAGTTGAAGTTTGCGATGGGTTGGACAACGACTGTGATGGTCAAGTTGATGAGAATCTTTTGGTGCTCAGGTATCGTGACCGTGACGGGGATGGATTTGGCGCCACAGCGCGCAACGTGTGCGCCAACACCCCCGGCTATGTGGTCGATGATGGTGATTGCAACGACAACAACGCCAATATCAACCCTGACGCCCAGGAGATCTGCGGCAACAATGTCGATGACAACTGCGATGGGGAGATTGATGAAAACGAGGTGGTCTTCTTTATCGACCGTGACAATGACACCTACGGCGATGTTGGGACCAGCACAAGTGCTTGTGATCGCCCGCCTGGTTACACTGACCGCGGCGGTGACTGCAATGACCGCAACGCCAACATCAACCCCGGTGTGCGTGAAGTCTGCGACAATGTTGACAACAACTGTAATGGGACGATCGACGAAGGCTTGCGCGTGACCCGCTATCGCGATGCAGACGGCGACGATTACGGCACCAACCAGACCGCTCAGGTCTGCGCCAACACCCCCGGCTATGCTGATGAGCCCGGCGACTGCAACGATCGTAATGCAAACATCAACCCCGATGCCCAGGAAATCTGTGGCAACCGCGTTGATGACAACTGCAACGGTCAAGTTGATGAGAACCAAATCCGTTTCTACCGCGATGGTGATGGAGATGGGTTCGGCTCCAATACTTCGATCTTGGCTTGCAATCGCCCAGCGGGTTATGTGGACAACAACGAGGATTGCAACGACAACAACATCAACATCCGCCCCGGTGCCACCGAGGTCTGCAACGGCGTCGATGACAACTGCGACGGTCAGATCGACAACGGCCTGCCCACCGCGCGCTTCTTCCGCGATCAGGACGGCGACGGTTATGGCACCGCCCAGAGCATTGTGCGTTGCGGTCCTACCGGTCTCTACCGTGCTGACACTGACGGCGACTGTGATGATGTCCGCAGCTTCATCAACCCTGGCGTTGAAGAGATCTGCAACAACGGTTTTGATGATGACTGCGACGGTCAGATTGACGAGAACCTGGTGACCTACTACCGCGACGCAGACGGCGACAACTATGGCTCGACCGTCTCGACTCGCGCTTGCAGCCAGCCGGCGGGCTATGTGGAACTCGGCGGTGACTGCAACGACCGCAACCGCAACGTCAACCCCGGTGCCACCGAGGTCTGCAACCACATCGATGACAACTGCGTCAACGGCGTGGACGAAGGCGTCACCGTCCGTCGCTACCGCGACCTCGACGGCGACAACTACGGCACCACCGCTGGCAACGTCTGCGTGGGCGACAACGGCTGGGGTGCCAACCCCGGCGACTGCAACGACGGCGACGCCGACATCAACCCCGGCGCCACCGAAGTCTGCGACTTTGTGGACAACAACTGTAATGGCCAGACCGACGAAGGCCTGCGCGTGACCCGCTACCGCGACAGCGATGGCGACGGTTACGGCACCAGCCAGGAAGCCAGCGTCTGCGCCAACACCCCCGGCTACGCCGAGGAGACCGGCGACTGCAACGATAGCAATGAAAACATCAACCCCGGCGTCAACGAAGTTTGTGGCAACCGCGTTGATGACAACTGTGATGGTCAGGTTGATGAGAACCAAATCCGCTTCTACCGTGACCTTGACGGCGACGGCTTTGGTGACGGCAACGCGCCCACTTTGTCCTGTGAGCGTCCAGTGGGTTATGTGGACAACAACGAGGACTGCAACGACAACAACATCAACATCCGCCCCGGTGCCACCGAGGTCTGCAACGGCGTCGATGACAACTGCGATGGTCAGATCGACAACGGCCTGCCCACCGCGCGCTTCTTCCTCGACCGCGACGGCGACGCCTACGGTGACAGCAACGACTCAGTGGTCAACTGCGGTCCCACCGGTCTGTACCGCGCTGACACTGGTGGTGACTGCAACGACGGCAACCCCAATGTCAACCCGCGAGTAGAGGAAGTCTGCGCCAACAACATCGACGACAACTGCAACGGTCAAGTCGATGAGGGCACGCTGGTCTGGTACCGCGATGGTGACAGTGACGGTTTCGGTAACCGTCTGGTCAGCACCCGCGCCTGTGACCAGCCCGCCGGTTATGTCCAGAACAACACCGACTGCGACGACGGGCGCGCCAATGTCAACCCCGACGCCGATGAAGTCTGTGACGCCCTGGACAACAACTGTAATGGGACCATCGACGAAGGCCTGCGCGTGACCCGCTTCCGCGACAGCGACAACGACAACTACGGCACAGACCAGACCGCTCGGGTTTGCCCGCAGTGGGATGGTTGGGCCAACGAAAACGGCGACTGCAACGACAACAACGCCAACATCAACCCCGACGCCACTGAGGTTTGCGGCAACGGTGTTGACGACAACTGCGACGGCATCGCCGACGAGAACATCCGCACTTGGTACCTCGACTCGGATGGTGACGGCTTTGGTTCATCACTGACGGCGCGTGACTGTGAACAGCCCAACGGCTACGTCAGCAACAACCTCGACTGCAACGACAACAACGCCAACATCAACCCCGATGCGGACGAGGACTGCAACGGCGTCGATGACAACTGCGACGGTCAGATCGACGAAGAACTCCTGGTGGAGCTCTTCCGCGATGATGACCGTGACGGTTACGGCTCCAACCGCACCTCCAACGTCTGCCCCGGCGCTCCCGGCTACACCAACCGCGCTGGCGACTGCGATGACACCCGCAACTTCGTCAACCCCGGTGCTGACGAGCTGTGCGGCAACAACATCGACGACAACTGCAACGGTCAGATCGACGAGAACCAGCGCGACTTCTTCCGCGACTTCGACGGCGACGGCTTTGGTAACCCCAACAACGCCCGCAACGCCTGCACCGTGCCCAACGGTTACGTGGCCGACAACACCGACTGCAACGACGGTGAAGCCGCCATCAACCCCGGCGCGGACGAGCGCTGCAACGCCATCGACGACAACTGCAACGGTCAGGAAGACGAGGGCAACCCCGACGCGGGCGACGCCTGCGACAGTGGCCTGGACGGTGTCTGCGCCGAGGTCAGCACCACGGTCTGCATCGGCGGCGAAGTGGTCTGCGGTCCCCGCGACGAAGACGGCTTCGGCGATGTCTCCACGGTCAACGTCCCCGGCGGTCTGCTGGGTCGTCGCCAGGGTGTGGTCAACACCGACTGGAAGTTGATCACCTCCAACGGCGTCTACATGTTCAACCTGGCCTACGGCCGCAACGGCGGCAACTTCAACGGCTACACCGTGCGCGTCCTCGACCCCGAGAACAACTTCGCGCAGGTCAAAGAGTTCCAGGTGGGCACCAGCTCGCTCTACATCGACGGCATCTCGGCCAAGGGCGACACCCTCTACGCCATCCAGTGGACTGGCAGCAACGGTGCCCGCGTGGTTGAGATCGACTGGCGCCGCGAGCGCATCCTGGGTGAGACCACTCACAACCAGGGCGCCACTCAGGCCATCGAAGGTCAGTACGACTGGATCAACGATGTCTTCTGGATGGGCGCGCTGCGCTTTAGCAACAACATCTACGAGCACCGCTCGACGGAGATCTCGGCCTCCAGCCTGGTGCGCACCTTCGAAGCTCAGGGTGCTGGCGGTGGTGCCGGTACCGTGGCCAGCGACGGTCGCTTCCTCTACGTCAAGCGTTGGGCCAACTACCCCGGTCAGGATGACATCATCCGCATCGGCTCGGGCTACGGCAACACGGTCCGCGGCCTGAACTACGGCACGGTGGCCACGGTCGGTCGCACCCTGACGACCACCTACCACTCCGATGGTTACCTCTACATCGGTGGCACTGGCTCCAACAGCTTGCAGCGTGTCCAG
Organism: uncultured Pseudomonadota bacterium; assembly: GCA_937123825.1. GTDB lineage: Bacteria > Myxococcota_A > Bradymonadia > Bradymonadales > CAKZKQ01. The sequence continues at coordinate 29,217 of CAKZKQ010000574.1, read as the reverse complement.
GTCACGGCGCCCCGTCGTGAAATCTGCGACGACGGCATCGACAACAACTGCAACGGCGGCATCGACGACTACTGCCCGAACGACGATCCCTTCGACGACTTCGACAGTGGTCTGGTGCGCTGCAACTGGAACGTGGTGTCGAGCAACGGCGCCGCCACCCAGCCCGAGGTCGCCAACGGTGTCCTCAAAGCCAAGCTGGCCGCCGCGGCCGTCAGTGGTCTGCCCAACTACGCTTCGGGTCTGACCAGCCGCTTCACAGTCTCGGGTGACTTCGACATCACCGCCGAGTTCAACCTGGTGCGTTGGAACCCCGAAAGCGGCATCCGCGTCAACCTGGCGGCGGCCAACTCCACGGCCCACCGCCTCAACGAGCGCGGCGGCAACGAGTTCTACCGCGCCAACTTCGGCGGCGTCCTGAGCAACCTGGTCGAGACCGGCCAGACCCAGGGTCGCCTGCGCCTGGTGCGCGAAGGCAGCACCATGATTGCCTACTACGACGACGCCGGTTGGCGTGAGTTCGGCCGTCAGGACAACATGCCCACCACCCCCACGGCGGTGGCGCTCTCCATCCACGGCCACGGCTCGCTGCCCTCCGACATCGAGGTGCACTTCGACAACTTCACCGTCCGTGAAGGTGGCATCGCCGAGCCTCCGGCCTTCGGCCCCGAGGTTTGCGACGGCGAGGACAACAACTGCGACGGTGTGATTGACGAAGACACGACGGTGGCCTGCTCGACCCAGTGTGGCGACGGCGTTCGCGCCTGTGTCGAGGGTGTCCTGGGCGAGTGCAGCGCGCGTGAGCCTGCCGACACCGAGCTGTGCGACGACGACATCGACAACGACTGCAACGGCGAAGTTGACGAGTTCTGCGGCGGCTTCGATCCCTTCGACGACTTTGAAGACGGCAACATCGCCGCCTGTCGCTGGGATACCTTCACCAACCCGTCCTACAACCAGGGTGGTGACGCCGGTGTCCGCGTTGATGAGGCTGGCGGCGTGCTGCGCGCCCGCATTGCCCGCAACACCCGCGGCGAGACCTTCATCGGTGGCATCCGCAGCCGCTTCCAGGTCGAGGGCGACTTCGACGTGCAGATCGACTACGGCTTGCCGGGTTGGCCCAACCAGAGCCACATCCGCGTGGGTCTGATTGTGGACGGCGTTGGCTCCATCCAGCGCACCGGCGACCGCATCGAGGGTGAGGGCTATGTCTCGACCTTCGGCAACACGGTCACGGGCCGTCGCGCCACCAGCGCCCGCGAGGGTCGCCTGCGTCTGATTCGCGTGGGCAACACGATGCGTTCGTTGGTGATGGACGGTCTGGGTGGCAACTGGATCCAGACGGCGGTGGGCACGGTCGCGACCGACACCACCTCCATCACGCTCCAGGCATGGGGTCACGACTTTGTGCCGAGCAACGTCGAGGTCAGCTTCGACAACCTCTTCTTCAACAACTGCAACGAGAACGACCGCTGCCGCACCTGGGACAACGGTCGCCTGGTTGGCTTCGGTGGTCTGGGCACGCCCGAGGGCGCCTTCGACCAGAACACCTGCGACGGTCTGGACAACGACTGTGATGGTCTGACCGACGGCTTCGACCGGGCCTGCGAGACGGCTTGCGGCGTGGGCACCGAGACCTGCGTCGAGGGCGACTGGCAGACCTGCTCCGCGCAGGCGCCCATCGCTGAAGTCTGCGACGGCGAAGACAACGACTGCGACGGCGAGATCGATGAAGAAGACCCGCAAGAGGGCACCTTCTGCACCGTCTCCGGTCAGCAGGGTCTGTGCGCTCAGGGCACCAAGGTTTGCCGCGGCGAGCAGGGTCTGATCTGCGAAGGTCCCGAACCCGGCGTTGAAATCTGCGACGGCCAGGACAACGACTGCGACGGTCAGGCTGACGAAGTGGGCGACGCGCCCGAGGTCTTCGCCAGCGACGCCCTGGTCGGTTACTGGTCCTTCGAGGAGAACAACGGCTCGACCTTCCGCGACAACGCCGGCGACAACAACGTCGGCACCATCAACCTCGATGCCCGTCTGGGCCGCAACGGTCGCTACGGCAACGCCCTGGCGCTCGACGGCACCGGCGACCATGGCTCCGTGCCCGCCGACGGCACCGAGCTCGACATGGACCGTCACAACCAGATCACCATCGCGGCGTGGCTCAACCCCGCGGCCCACTCGGCCCGGGCCTACACGGTCTACCGCGCGGCGTCCTACTACCTGACGTTGGCCAACGGCCGCCCGGCCTTCTACGGCTACGGCTTGACCAACCCCGGTTACCACACGGCGCCGACGGCCATCGCCCTCGACCGCTGGACGCACGTGGCCGCCACGTGGGATGGCACCACCATCCGCATCTACATCGATGGTGCGCTGGCCCATACCTCCACCAGCGGCGGCGCCTTCCAGGATGACGCCAGCCCGCTGGTCATTGGTCACCGCTCCAACACCCCGAACACCGCCTTCAACGGTCTGGTGGACGAGGTGGTCATCTCGCGGACGGCCATGAGTCAGGCTGAGATTCAGGCCCTGGCCGAGCCGGAGATGCCCGGCGGCGGTGTCCAGTGTGACACCGGCAACCAGGGTGAGTGCCAGGCCGGTCTGACGGTCTGCAGCAACGGCAACTTCGCCTGCGAAGGCGCCGAGCCTGTGGCCGAGCTTTGCGACGGTCTGGACAACAACTGCGACGGCGACGTTGACGAAGGCAACCCGCAGGGTGGTGGCTCTTGCACCACCAACAACATCGGCGCCTGCCGCGTCGGTCAGTTCCTGTGTGACGGCGGCTCGCTGGTCTGCGACGCGCCCGAGCCCGGCGAGCTTGCCGAGGTCTGCGACGGTGTTGACAACGACTGCGACGGCGCCACGGATGAAACCTTCCCCGGCGAGGGTGACACCTGCGCCACTGGCCGCCTGGGCGTTTGCGCCATCGGCCAGAACCGCTGCGTGGCGGGCAACGAGGCCTGTGTCGGTCCCGAGCCCACCACCGAAGTCTGCGACAACCAGGACAACAACTGTGATGGTGTCGTTGACGAAAACCTGACCCGCGCTTGCTCCACCGATTGCGGCGGCGGCATCGAGACCTGCGATGCTGGCAACTGGGAAGGCTGCACCGCGCGTCAGCCCACCGCCGAAATCTGCGACGGCGAGGACAACGACTGCGATGGCTTCACCGACGAATCCATCCGCCGCGCCTGCCGCACCGCTTGTGGCGGTGGCACCCAGCTTTGCACCGACGGTGAGTTCGGTGACTGCTCGGCGCCGCAGCCTGTCGCCGAGCTGTGCGACGGTCTGGACAACGACTGCAACGGCTTCATCGACGACGCTGTTGACTGCGGTTGCCAGTACTTCCCGCGCGACGAGCCGGTCCAGCCCACGCTGGAGTGGATGTGGTCCCAGTCTGATGTCGAGCCCGACCACGATGAGGTCATGATGACCCCCATCGTTGGCCCGCTGCGCGACACCAACAACGACGGCCGCGTCAACGAGAACGATGTGCCGGTGGTCCTCTTCACCACGACCACCAGCCAGTACCGCAGCGGCGGCTACCTGCGCGCCATCAACGGTTCCGATGGCCAGGAGCTGTGGGTCTACACCGACCGCAAGGTCTCGGGTGCCTCCAGCCCCGCGCTGGGTGACCTGGACAACGACGGTGTGCCGGAAATCGTGGCGTACTCCTGGCGTGACATCGCCCGCGGCGCGCCCAACAACTCCGGTCTGGTTGCCCTGGACAACAACGGCAACGAGCTGTGGAACAACACCGACGTCAACCGCGGCGGTCACTACGAGATGGGCTCGCCGGCCATCGCCGACATCGACCCCAACACGCCCGGCAACGAGATCGCCACCTGCTTCTGGCTGGTGGACGCTCAGGGCAACACCTTGTGGGACAACTGGGGCAACCTGCCCAACGGTTACACCGCGCGTGGCTTCTGCGCCCCGGCGGTGGCTGACATCGACGGCGACGGCCTCATGGAAATCGTCATCGGTGCCCGCGCCTACAACCACGACGGTTCCATCCTGTGGGACAACATCCAGGTCTACGGCCAGTGGAACAACGACTACGACATCGCTCCGGCCATCGCCGACCTCAACGGTGACGGTGTGCCCGAAGTCGTCGTGGTCCGCGGCGCGGTCTACGTCCTCGATGGTCGCAACGGCAACCTGCTGGCCCAGCACGCGCTGCCCGGCGGCGGCCAGGGTGGTGCGCCCAACATCGCTGACTTCGACGGCGACGGTCTGCCCGAGATTGGCACCGCTGGCGGCGAGGCCTACGCGGTCTTCAAGCTGGTCGAAATCAACGGCGCCCCGACCCTCCAGGTCCAATGGCAGCGTCAGACCCGCGACTTCTCGTCCAACATCACCGGCTCGTCGGTCTTCGACTTCAACGGTGACGGCGTCGCGGATGTGGTCTACAACGATGAGCTCTTCCTGCGCATCTACAACGGCCGCACCGGCGAGGTCACCTTCGAGGAGCGCAACTGGTCCGGCACCCTGGTCGAGTACCCGGTCATCGTTGACATCGACAACGACGGCAACGCCGAAATCGTCGTCGGCCGCAACACGGTCGGCAACTACCAGGACGACTACGGCGACTACGACGGCACCCCGCTGTCGGGTGTGCGCGTCTACGGCGACGCCAACGACAACTGGGTCAACACCAGGACCATCTGGAACCAGTACAGCTACCACATCACCAACGTGAACGATAACAGCTCCGTCACCTCGCCTGAGCAGCGTCACTGGACGCAGCGCAACACCAACGGCTGGCGCAACAACTTCCAGGGCGACCAGGGCCTCTTCTCGGCCCCCGACCTGGCTGTTGAGACCGTCGGCGACCTGGACCAGGGCGCGGATGCGGGCAACTACCCCAACACCGACGTTGGGTACTGCCCGGCCTACAACCGCTTGGAGCTGACCGTCTGCAACAACGGCGATGTGCCGCTGCCTGCCGGTGTCGATGTCGGCATCTACCTGGGTCACCCGGACAACGACCGTCTGGTCGCCACCACCGTCACGACCCAGCGTCTGGAGACCGACGCGCCCAACAACTGCGAGGCCCTGACCCTCGAGTGGAACAGCGACGTCCAAGGCCAGTTCGAGCTCTTCACCAAGCTCGACTTCGAGAACGACCACAACGAGTGTGACGAGGACAACAACGTCACCTCGCTGGGCTCCTTCACCCTCTCGGCCATCACCGAAGAGAAGTGCGACGGTGTGGACAACGACTGCAACGGCATCGCCGACACCGACATCCCGCAGTTCGGTGAAGAGTGCCAGGTCGAAGGCGAGTTCGGTCCCTGCTCCGTGGGTGTCTTCGCCTGCGAAGATGGCCGCCTCATCTGCGACGCGGACGAGCCCACCGAAGAGCTTTGCGACGGTGTGGACAACAACTGTGACGGTGTGGTCGATAACGACCCGGTTGACTGCGCCGACGGCCAGGAGTGCCGCAACGACAGCATCAACGACGACTTCGTCTGCGTTGACCTCTTGACGGTCAGCAACGACTGCGGCGGCGTCTGCCCCCTGGGCACTGTCTGCGACACCGACGGCGAGTGCACCCCGTACTGCTTCGACAACGGCGGCTGCCCCAGCGGCGATGTCTGCGAAGGCAACGTCTGCCAGCCCGCCCCCGAGCAGCTCGGCTCCCTGGATCAGGTCGATGACGAAGACAAGGGCGAGGAGATTGCCACCCCGATGGGCAACTGCTCCGCCCCGAGCTTCACCGGCAACAACCCCGCGCCTGCTGGCGGCTTCGGCCTCCTGCTCCTGCTGGGTCTGGGCCTCATCGTCGTGCGCCGCAAGCGCTGAACCCACCGCCGACGTCGGCTTCATGGCCCCACCGCTGACGCGCGGGGCCGTCTTCTAGCCTTCGCCCCTTGAACCCGCCGCACTTCACGGCGGGTTTTGCATTTCTTGCCCCTTGGCAGACACACCCGCAGCGCCCATGCGCGGTCGACTCACGCAGGTGGTGTTCTTGTGAAGAGGGTGGTGGGTTTGTTGGGGTGACAGGTTGACCCGGCTGGTGGTGGCCCTGGTTTGGCGTGTGTTGCCTGGGGCCGTTTGCGCCGGGTCAGTGGAGGGCAGAGGGCGGTCTGTGCGTCCTGGGGCGTTTCAGGCGCGCTCACGGGCCATGCGGATGAAGGGGTTGTGGGTCTTTTCGCGCCCGATGGTGGTCGCGGGGCCATGACCGCTGAGCACCAGAGTGTCGTCGGGGAGTTCGACGACGCGCAGCAACGACTTGAGGATCGTGGGGGCGTGGCCGCCGGGCAGATCCGTGCGGCCGATGGAGCCCGCAAAGAGCAGGTCGCCGCTGAAGAGCACCTTCTGAGCCTCAAAGTACAGGCAAACGTGCCCTGGGGTGTGGCCCGGCGTCAGCATGACCTGCCCGGTCAACTGGCCGATGGTCACCTCATCACCATCGCTCCAGAACTTGTCGGGCGGCGGCAGCGGCGGGGTGTGGATGCCAAACATCTGCCCCTGGAGCGGCGCGGCCTCATAGAGCGGCATCTCGTCCGGATGAATGTAAATCGGCGCGTCAAAGAGCGTGCGCGCCTGCGCCAACGCCGCCACATGATCAATGTGGGCGTGGGTCTGAAGCAGTGAACTGACCGTCAGGGCTGGTTTGGCCTTGGTCATCGCCTCAATGGCGTCGATCTGCGCGCAGGAGTCAATCACCGCGCCCTGGCCCGTGGCCTCGCAGCCGACGATGTAGCTGTTGGTGGCGATTTTTCCCAGCGCCTGAGCCCGGATCAACATCCCGTGGCGGTCGATGGTCTGAAAAGACATGCTCTGGCTCCTGATTTGTAAATCCATTTAAAGGCCGTGGTCGAGGGCCTTGGTGATGTGTTAGGATGCACTGCGGGAGGATTTTTCCGTAAAAATCGACCGCGGACTTTGAAGATCCTCACTGGTCTGCCGTCAGACTTTGCGAGCTTCGATGCCGCGCCCATTTTCCTTGGCCTGGCTTCAACGTAGTATATTGAGGCGCGGCATCGAGGCACTCTTCCCTTGCATTGCCTCTTCGAAGTCCCAAGTACGTATCAGGCCCCTGTGGACGAAGACAACTCTGATAAGGTGACCCCCATGTCCAACCCTCTCCTTGACCCCGTCGAGCGCATGCTGCTCCAATCCGGCCTCACTCGCCGTGACGCCCTGCGTCTGAGCGCGGCTGGCCTTGTTCTGGCGGTTCCTGGTGTGGCCATGGCGCAGCAACCCGCTGCCCCTTTCAACGCCCGAAAGTTCAAGCCCGGCACCGTCAAGCCCGTCAAGCCCACCGGCGAGCCGATCAAGGTTGATATGGACAAAGTCCGCGCCAGCTTGCGCAACAAGGGCAACTTCAAATTCGAAGGCGAGGAACTCTACTACGCCATTGAGGTCTCCGGCAGTGATGCGGCCCGCGCTTCGGTGCGTGTCGGCAAGCGCCAAAAGGCCCGAGGCACCACCTACGTTCCCCTGGCGGCCCAGGCGGTCTCTCATGGCTTCTTTGCCAAGAGCTACCCCATCGACAACAAGGCCGACACCTTCATCAACTTCAAGACCCTCCAGCCCATCAAATCCGACAAGTTCATCAAGGAGAGCGGCGAGGAGCGCATCTACAAGGTTCGGTACGAGCCCGGCAACTTCTCGGCCAGGGTCGAGCGCACCGCCAAGGCCGAAAAGAAGAAGGCCGAGTCGCGCAAGTTCGTTCGCGCCGTGCCCGAAACCATCCACGACGCCTTCTCCTGGCTCTTTGAGCTGCGCATGGAACCCCTCAAAAAGGGCGACGTCTACTACTACTTCGTCTACGACGGCTGGAAGCTCTCCAAGCTCAAGGTCAAAGTCACCGGCAAAGGCAAAGCCACCACCCCGCTTGGCAAGTTCTCGACCATGAAGGTCGACATCGAGCGCGAAGTCCTCAACTCTCGCTGGCCCAAGGGCTCCAAAAACAAAACCGAGCCCAAACTCACCCGGCGCCAAAAACCCTACTACTTCTCCACCATCCACCTCACCGACGACGAGCTGCGCACCCCCGTGCGCATCTACGTCACCTCCTCCAAAGCCGACTCCGAACTCAAGCTCGTCAAGTACGTGGCGCCTTGAGCCCCGCTCAAGGCGCGGTTCGGTTGCCGCGCTGCGCTTGGCTGCCCTTTTGGTTCGCCTGCTTGCGCAGGCTTTTGGTTCGGTCGCCGGCGCTTCGCTTGGCTCTCTTTTGGTGCGGTCGCTGCGCTCCCTGATAGCGTTTGTGATGGGTTGGGTTCTTGGCTCCGCCGGTACGAGTTGGGCATTTCGTCGAAATTGTTTCGTTTTTTGAGGGCTGGATGGGCTGCAGAGGTGGCTTGTTGGGCCTTTTGATGTTTTTGAGGCCGGACGGGCTGGGGTGGCGGCTTGTTGGGCCTTTTGATGTTTTTGGGGGCGGAGATGGGGGATGGTGGAGTCTTGGGGGCTTTCCAAGAGGGTTTGTGGTGGGTGGTGGAGGTTTGAGGGCTTTCCAAGAGGGTTTGTGGTGGGTGGTGGAGGTTTGAGGGCTTTCCAAGGAGGCGGGCGGTCTTTTGATGGGGCGTTGGGTTTCTTTTGGGGCGAAGGTGGGCGGCGATAGCCCGCTGGCCTGGGCGGGGTTTGTGGGGAGCTATTTGACGGTGAGTTTGCAGCCGTTGCATTCATCGATGAGGACGGCGGTGTAGCCGCCGATGGTGATGGGGCGCGCTGCGTAGAGACGCTCTCCTGGGGGCGGCCAGGTGACTTCGGCGGTGAGGTTGTTGCCGTCGCGGGTGATTTTTTCGAAGATCATGTCCCCGTCCATGATGTCCATGCGAAAGACGGCGATCATGGAGTGCTTTGTGAAGTCGATTTCGGGGCGCTTGAGCAGCGGGTCATCGCTTGGCGGCGGGTTTCCTCGTCGTTTTTGGATGCGGTGGGTGGGGATGCAGCCGATGAGGTTGTCAAAGTCCTCCTGATTCTGGATCAACATCGGCTCTCGCGCCCTGACGTCGCCCCCTGGCTCATCAAAGATGCCGCTGCAGAGCCCATGCCACGTCTGATGCACCACCATCGTCCCTGCTTCTTCGACCTTCTCCTGCATTTGAGGGGCCTCTTGGGCTTTCTCCTGGGTTTTGGGGGCCTCCACGGCCTTTTCTGTCATCTCCTTGCCGTCGTCGTTCAACTCAGGCGTCGTTGAGCACCCCAAAGCGCCCAGCGCCGAGCACAACACACCGACCATCACCACAGAAGACAGAGACCCAAAAACACAATCACGCATGAAATCACCTTGTTGGCGCACGATTTGGTTGAGGACCACATCATCCAACAACCACCGCCCCCATTCAAAGTCCCACCACCTACAAACAACCCACCAAAGAGCGCTCGTCCCCTTGGAAAGCCCCCCAGCCTCAACCTCCCCCACAAACCCCGCTCAGGCCAGCGGGCTCTCGCCGCCTGACTTCGCTCCCAAAACTCAATACCCAGGCCCCACAAGCCGCCAAACCAGCCCATCCGACCCCCAAAAACGAACCACTTTCGCCAAAATGCCCAACTCGTACCGGCGAAGCCAAGAACCCACCCGCCGCAAATCCCATAAGGGAGCGAAAGCGACCGAACCGAAAGGGAGCGCAGCGACCGAACCATAAGCGAACGCAGTGAGCGAACCGAAAGCAAGCCAAGCGCAGCGCCGGCACCGCGAACCGCGCTTTGGCCCTAGCCAAAGCGCTCCGGGTGTGTGTCGAGCCAGATTTGGAGGGGTGGGGGGGATTTGAAGGGGAGGGGGAGGGTGAAGGGGAGGGTGGGTGTGGTGGGGGTGTGGAGTGAGGAGAGGGGGGTGGGTTGGGGTGCGCCGACGGGGTAGCGCTGTCCGGGACGCGCGTGTTGGAGGGCTTTGAGGTGGGCTTGGATGAGGGTGTCGGCGTTGATGAGGTTGAGGGAGCGCTCGGCGGGCCAGAAGGGCAGGGGGGTGTGGTCGAGGGCGCGGATGATGGGGGTCAGCCCGGTGTTTGGGGCCTCTTGTGGGTCGTGGACGATGGTGGGCAGCAGCACGGCAGTGTTGAAGGCGAAGCTGTTGGCGGCCAGGATCTCCCACTCCATGGCGTGGGCGACGTTGGGCAGGGCGTGGGGGCTGGTGCCGGGGGTGTAGATGTCCTGGCCGGTGGCGGCGTGCTTGGGGGTGCCAAGGGTGGCGGCGGTGCTGGTGTAGATGAGTCTTGGGACGCGGTGTTTGTGCAGGGTGCCAAGGACGTTGCGGACGCGTCGTACCCCGGTGCGCAGGGCGGTGTGTTGGGGTTGGCCGGGGGAGGGGAAGGTGGGGCCAATGTAGAAGGCGGCCTGGGCGCCCTTGGCCAGCGGGTCGAGCTGTGCGGGGACGTCCAGGTCGACTCGTCTCCATTGGAGGTTGGGTATGGGGGCGGCGGTGTGGGCGGCGGTGGTGGTGGCTGTGACGCTCAGGCCCGCCTGGGCCAGGCGGTTGGCCACGCCTTGGCCGATGGCGCCATCGGCGGCGATGACAAGGATCTTCAAGGTCGTGGTTGCTCCGGGTGAGGGGCCGTGTAGAGCGCGTTGCCTGTGATGGGTGTGTGGGTGGCTTTGGCTCGCGGCGCAGCGTGCGTCGTGGGTCTTGGTCCTGGCCCATTTTCAACCGAATCTGGTCTATACATTAAGATGATGCCCCTTGCACGGTTGGTGTGATTTGGGGTGGGTTTACAAATAGAGAGCGGCGTTCGCAGATGGATGCTCTGTGAGGTTGTGTGCGGTGCTGGGGGTGTGCTATGCCACGGGCTTGAATCGGGATTGGGGGTTGCCGGGGTGCGCACCTTCGTGTGCCTCGGGAGTGTGACTGATGGAGGTCTGTTGATGGGACGTTTCAAGCCGCTGGAACACATTTCTTCCTGGCGTCGGATCGCGGGGGCGATGTGGAGCCAGCACAATTCACCGCAGGTGTTGGGTTTTGATGATGTGGAGATGAGCGAGGTCAATCGCCTGGCCCCGTTGCTGCGCGAGCAGACGGGGGTGAAGGTGACGGCCACGCACTTTGCCGTCAAAGTCATGGGGACGGTGATCGCCAACAACCCCGATTTGAATGTGTTGATGATCCGCGGCCAGCCGATGCGCCGCACCACGGTGGACATCTTTGTCCAGGTGGCGATCAAGAGCGAAGGCAGTGCGGGCGGCGCGGATCTGTCCGGGATCAAGATCAAGAACGTGGATCAGAAGTCGGTGGTGGACATCGCGCGCGAGATCGCCGAGCGGGCCAACCGTGTGCGCACCGGCAACGACAAGGACCTGGAGAGCACCAAGCGGGTCCTGGATGCGGTGCCCAAGCCGATGTTGGGCAGCATGTTGACCAACCTAAGCCGGCTGACCTTTGATGCGGGGATGGACCTGACGGGGATGGGCGTCAAGCCCGATCCTTTTGGCAGCGCCATGATCACCAACTGCGCCGGTTTTGGGGTGCACGCAGGCTTTGCGCCGCTGATCCCCATTTCGCGCACCCCCATCATCTTCCTGCTGGGCCGCACCGACCCCAAACCTGTGGTGCGGGACAACGAGATCGTCATCCGTCCGGTGTGTCGCCACGCCGGAACCTTTGACCATCGCCTCCTGGATGGTTACCAGATTGGTCTGATCTGTTCGGAGTACAAGGTCTTGATGGAAGACCCCGAAGGCCAGGGTCTTGCGTTGATCTGATGCCATGGACGCAGCCCCATGTCGGGCGCGCCAGGAGGTGTGCGATGGAAGTGCCTTACCAGAAGCTGAGTGAAAATGCGCTGCGCGGCGTGATTGAAGAGTTTGTGACCCGCGAGGGGACCGACTACGGCGATCGGGTCTACAGCCTGGATGAGAAGATCGCCCACGTCAGGCGCCAGCTTGAGCGCCGCGAGGCGGTGATCGTCTTTGATCCCGAGAACGAGACCATCAACATTGTGGTCGGCCCAGAAAAGCGCTGAACCTCGGCGCCGCCCGTCAAGGGTGTGTCAATCGACCTCGGGGAAGGCCTCGGTGATGACGTCGATGGGCTCGACCTCGGCCTCGTTGCCGCGCCACCGGATGAAGACCGCGTCCCAGAAGACGCCGGGCTCGTTGAGCTGTCGGCCAGGGGAGCGGTAGATCTGGACGTTGTCCACGTAGACAATCAATGAGAGCAGACTGGGTCCGTAGTCGTTGTCGGCAAAGTAGTGCACGCCGGCGCGGTAGGTGATCCGCTCTGGGCGCAGGATCTCGATCCTTTCGGGTCCGCCGCTTCCAGAGTCGAGGACCAACAACGGGTCATCGTTGTTGCTCGGGCCGCCCCAGTTGGGGCTGGTGTTCTGCCAGTAGCAGTCCCAGGGTTGGGTGTTCCAGGCGTCGGCGTTTGCGTGCAGCAGGTGCAAGTCCAGGTCGCCGCCCATGCCGTCGTTGGGGTTGGGGTCGTTGGGCGTGGCCCAGTTGATCTCGATGGAGAGCCCCTGTCGGTCTTGCTGACCAGCGGCGATGGTGATCTGCGCCGTGGTGCACCCGGGTTCATCATCAAAACCAAAGACGCGCAGCTCAATGACGTAGGTCCCTGGGACGTCGGGCGCAAAGAGGGCGATGGGGTTCTGGGCGCGCCGTATGGAGGTCTGGGAGCCGTCGGGGCGGTTGATGATGCTCCAACTCCAGCCGGCGGCCAGCGAGGATTGTGAGCCGTCAAGCCGGACGGCGGTGTCGAGCGAGACTTCAAGGCGCTCGCTGGGGACGCTGTCGGGGTCGCCTTCGATCTGGGCAAAGGCCACGGCGTTTGCGCAGTCGGGATCCACGTCGATGCATTGGCCATCCTGGCACAACTGTCCCTGGGCGGCGCAGTCGCGCTCCTGGTCGATCCCGTCGCCGCGTTCATTGCACACCACCGCGGTGTTTCCCTGACAGAAGGCCTGGCCTGGATCGCACCGGGGCTCAACACACTGGCTATTCTGGCACAAGAGCCCTTCCTGCCCACAATCGCGCTGCGGCTCAAGCTGCCCCCCATCGGTGCATACAGTCACCACCTCGCCGCGGCAGACTGTGGTACCAGGGTCGCACTGGCTGGGGATGCATTGGCCCTCCACGCAGACCGTGTCGAAGTCGCAGGGGAAGGTCTCGGACCACGCGGCGCCGCCATCGATGCAGTTCTGAGTGCCGCCCTCGGCGCAGCGCACCTGTCCCGGCTCACACACCTTCTCGACGCACTCAAACCGTCCGCCGTCTTCAACACAGATCTCCCCATCCGCGCAGGGCGGCTGGCAATCGTCGGGGAGATCGTTGTTGGGATCATTGTTGGGGTTGTTGTTTGGATCGTTGTTGGGTTGGTTGTTCGGATCGTTGTTTGGATTGTTGTTGGGATCGTTGTTGTCGTCGTCATCGACACACTGCTGCGCATCGCAGATCTGATCGCCGGGGCAGTCATCATCGTCCTGGCATTCTGTGTTGACATCCAGGCACTCGCCCTGGTAGCAGACCTGCCCCGCTTCGCAGTCCGATGCCTCCAGGCAGGGGTCGGGTTGGTAGAGGGGGTTGGGCGCGGTGCACGCGGCCAACGCAGTCAAAAGCAGCGCGGCGCCCAGCAACACAGCGTGGCTCGGCGCACAAAATTGGCGAGATGTCTTCATGACAAAAGCGCTCCAGGCTTTGGGTCCTGTCTGACAAATACGACACGAATGGGTCACGCTGGTGGTCTTTGTGCGACGATTTCAGAAAATCTGATTGTCGTCAGGCACCACCAATGCCACACTGTTTGTGCAGGGTTTATGCCGAGGGTGTGATGGTGTGCAGACGGTCAGGGGCTTTTGGGGCTCCTGGCAAGTCTGTGTGCACGACCTTTGGTTCAACGGCTCTGCAGCGGTGAGGCCAATGGATCGGGTCGATTTGTCGGACACGGTCTAGGGTGTCGTGGCGTTGAAGTGTAGCATAGATAAAACCGTGCGTCGGGAATGAGCCATGTGTCTTTGGTGTAGTGCATGTCGGACATGCGCCAGGGGTTGCAGTGGCATGGGTCGGCGCGTTACGATGTGTGTCGGTTGATTTAACCGAGCAGAGCTGGATTTCGGGAGACCTGAGCAGACGCCTTGAACGCGATACTCCCTGCAGTTGGCGACCAGGTGGCGGGCCGCTATCGTATTGTCAAGCAACTTGGCAGCGGCGGCTTTGGCGTGGTGTATCACGCCAAACACGAGTCCATAGGGCGCGATGTTGCCATCAAATTTTTGTCACCGGACGCCAGCCGCGATCCCGTGGCAGTCGAGCGCTTCCGGCGCGAGGCGTACTACTCCAGCAGTTTGCGCCATCCCAATACGATCATCATCCACGACTATGGTCAGACCGAAGAGAACCTCTTTTACATTGTAATGGAGTTGCTTGAAGGTCAGCCTCTGTCCAAGGCAATCTTTGCCGGTGGTGGGTTGACGTTGGGCAGGGCGCTGAAGATCGGCGAGCAGATCCTGCGGTCGTTGGGCGAGGCCCACGCCAAGGGTTTGGTGCACCGCGATCTGAAGCCAGAAAACATCTTTTTGTGTGATCTGCTCGGCGAGAAGGACTTTGTCAAGGTGCTCGACTTTGGCCTGTCCAAGGCGTTGACCCCGGACAACCCGGCTTTGACCCAGGAGGGCGTGGTCTTTGGGACGCCGCTCTACATGGCGCCCGAGCAGGCGTACGGCGAGGAGGTCTTGCCGGCCTCGGACCTCTTTGCCTTTGGGTTGTTGCTCTACGAGATGTTGGTCGGTGAGCGGCCTTTCAAGGGGCGCACCAGCATGGAGGTGCTCCTGAAGTTGACCCAGGAGCCGCTGCCGCGTTTGCCGGCGCCCCTGGCCGACAGCGCCGTGCAGAAGTACGTGGACCTGATGACGGAGAAAGAGGTCCACAAGCGCCCCGAGTCGGCGACCGAGGCGCTGCCGGGGTTGTTGGAGCTGCTCAATGGCGATGCGCTGACCTCGTTGGGGTCGTTGACCGACGTTTATGTGGGGGTGAAGCGCGACAGGCGCGCTGCGCGCAAGAAGCCCATCCCGCTGCGTGCCTCTCCGCCCGGCATCGTGCCTGAGCCTGCGCCGCCCACCGGTGGTATGAGCGCAGGCCCTCGCATTCCGGCGCCGGTGGTGGGGGCTCAGGATCTGCTCGGTGATCTCTTTGCGCCCGAGGAGTTGGCCGCCAGCATGCAGCAGGTGGTGCGCGCCGAGGTGATCGCCTCTGGAGCGCAACCTGCGCTGGGCGCCGACGCGCCCGGGGCGGTGTCGATCAACCTTGAGGTGGCGCGCGCCAAGCCGCGCGAGCGGGCCCGCTACATCGATCACGGCGCCAAGACGCTCATCACCTCGCTGGACAACTACAAGCCTTCCCCAGCCAAAGAAGAGCCCGTGCGCGTGCCCACCATGGCTCGCCTGGACTTTAGCGATGTGCCGACTTTGGGGCGCGAAGACGCGCTGAACAAGTTGGACAAGCGCGGGGTCAAGGCGCTCAAGGGGTTTGGCGGGCTGGCGTTGATCGAAGGCGAGGCCGGGATTGGCAAGACGCGCGTTTTGCACGAGTTCCAGCGGTTGATGTTGCGGCGCGGGGCGGCTGTCTACACCGGCACGCACCACGCCAACGCCATCGGGCCGGGGACAGGCCTGCGCGAGGCCATCGAGCGCCTGCTGCGCATTGAGAATCTGGAAGACAAGGCGGCCAGGGACGTGGTCGCCAGGCGCCTGCGCAAGCTGGGCATCCCCGCCGAAGAGTTTGTCCACACCCTGATGCGGGCGCTGCGCCCGGGGTTGACCAAGGACGCGGGCAGCGCCATCGCCACGCGCGCCAACGCCCCGATGGCGTTTCGCGTTCTGGAGCGGTTGCTCATCCGAGAGGCCCGCAAGCGTCCGCTGGTGATCCTCATTGAGGACCTGCACTGGGCCGATCCGTTTGCGTTGGGCTTTGCCGAGCACCTTGTGCAGAACATGGGCAAGGCGCAGAGCGCCGATCCCTCTGCCGAGCGTCTGGTGCAATCCGAAGAGGCGCTGCCGCTGCTCTTTGTCTGCACCGTGCGGCGCGAAGCCATGCGCGACAAAGCCGCGCTGGTCGGCGCCGTGCAGCGCATGGGCCGTCACCTTGGTCAGGGCTTCATGCGCCTTGAGTTGGGACCGCTCGAAGACAGCGCGCTGGTGCGGATCGTGCGCCACCTGCTGCCGCTGCACCCGATGCTGATGCGCCGCATGCTGCCCAGGGCCAAAGGCAGCCCCCTCTACATCCTGGAGTTGATGCGTTTCTTCTCCTTTGGTCGGATGTTGGAGCAAAAGGACGGCACCTGGCAGCTTCGCCCCGGCATGGGCATGTCGGCCATCCCCGACAACATGGGGGACTTGCTGCGCCGCCGCGTAGAGCAGGCCGTCCGTCAGGACCCCGACCGGGAGTTGCTTGGCGAAGTCGTGCGTCTGTCTTCAGTGTTGGGGGTGAGCTTCAAGCACAGCCTCCTGGAGTCGTTCTTTGTCAATCTTGGCCGCCCCGAGCTGCTGCGCAAGCTCAACCGGGTGCTCGAAGGGTTGGTGCAGATCGACCTCCTGGCGCGTCAGGAAGCCTCGACCGGGGAGGTGACGTACGAATTTGCCCACGCCCTGATCCAAGAGAGCCTTTCGGCGTGGGTCAACGAAGATCCAGGCCGCTCGTCCTACCACGAGGCCGCAGCGCGGGCCAAAGAGGGCTCGGGGCGCGACGGCCGAGGCCGCAAAGGCACCATGAGCCTGCACGCCGATGTCGCCCACCACTGGGAAGCGGCTGGCAAGCACGATCGGGCCATTGATTCTCGTCTGCGCAGCGCCCGAAGCGCCGAAAAGAGCCTCGATCTGGAGACCGCGCTGCAACTCTACCAGCAGGTCGAAGAAGAGCTTGCCCGCAACGGCTCGCCCACCGCCCAGCGCGCCGAGGTGCAGCTGTGTCTGGGAGGGCTGCAAATTCGGTTGGGCTCGCTCGGTCCCGCTGAAGACATGTTGCGCAGAGCGTCTGACACGGCTCGGACGCTCAAAGACATTCGCGCCGAAGGGCGCGCGATGACGCTGATGGGCAAGATCTACACGCTCCAGAGCCGTCACCGTGAGGCGCTGCGCTGCTTCCGCCGCGCGACCGCTTGCCTGCGGCAGCTTGGAAGCAACGATCCCGCCGACATGGCCCGTCAGGCGGAGGCGTTGTTGGGTCAGGCCGAAGTGGCGCGGCTGCGCGGCGAGCTTGGCACCGCCGAGGCGGTCCTGCGCGACGCGCTCAAGATCGCCAAGCACGCCAGGGCCGTCGAGGTCGAGGCGCACTGCATGCAGGACCTGGGGCGGATCCACCACCTGTGCGGCCGCCTGCAAGACGCCGTCAGGTTGCTCAAAGAGGCCCAGGAGCGCTTTGATCAGTGCGGGATGGTGATCGCCAGCGCTTCGGTGTCCGCCGACACAGGTCTGGCGCTGCTCTACCTCAAAGGCCGCAAGGAAGCCGAGGCGTCGATCCGCAAGTCGTTGGAGCGCCTGGAGGCCGCCGGAGAGCAAATTCTGACGGCGCACGCGCGGGTGCTGCTGGGGATGGTCTTGCGCCGGGGCGGCGATTTGGATTCGGCGGCCAGAGCCACCAACCAGGCGCTGTCGTCTTTCAACCAGCTTCAGCACGTCTACGGCATCGCCAAGGCGACGCTCTTGCTGGGCGAGATCATGTTTTTGCGCGGGGACGTGGGTCTGGCCCAGAACCTGGGCAAACAAGCCCTGGGGTTGCACGAGAAGATCGGCGACGCCCACGGCATGGCGCTGTGCTTGATGTATCTGGGCTTCTGGAGCTTGGAGCGTGAGCAGGTCGATCAGGCCGAGGCTCAGCTCAAGCACGCCGTCGACATGTTCCAGAAAAACGGCATCCTGCTCTACCGGCCCAACTGCCAGCTTCAGTTGGGGCGCGTGGCCATGGGGCGCGGCAAGTTGGAGCAGGCCCAGAGCCTCTTTACCGAGGCCTACCAGGAAGCTCAGAGCAACCACAATCAGGAGATCACCTGTCAGGCGGCGCTGAACCTGGGGTCGTTGGCGTTGCTTCAGGGGCACTTGAGCAAAGCGCGCGGCTTCTTCCTGACGGGGTTGACGGTCTCCCGCGAGATTTCCATGGACGAGGTCTCGGCGCTGCTGCTCTTTGGTTTGGCGTGGGTGGAGACGCTCTGCGGCAACCAGGAGCCACGCCAGCAGTTCATGGACGAGTTGATGGCGCTGCGCAGTCAGGCCAAAGGCCGCGACTTCTACCTGCGTGAGCGTGTGGCGCGGATCGCCCGCGCTGTCTCGCGTGTGCGTGGCCTGACCGAAGCGGATCACTACCGCCGCGCGGCGCTCACAGTGCTGCAAAAGGTCTCTGCGGGCTAAGCGCGCCTCCCATTTCCACAACATCGCCCCTTTGCCCATCTCTACGAGGGCCTGGCCTATGCTTGGGACCAGGGTTTTGTGGTTGTGGCCGTCTTGTGGGTCGCCGTCTGCCGGTTTTGGGGTGCGTTGTATCGCCCACAAGTGGTGTACGGTGGTCCCTGGCTTTGAGCGTGTTTTGGGGGATTCAGAGGTTGGGCGCCATGGTCATCAGGACGTAGATGATCAGGAAGGTCACGACCAGCAGGCCCAGGACAAGGATGGCGATGGCGATCGTCATGGGGGTGGGCAGCCAAACGGGTTCGCCGGGTGTGGTCGGCGGTGTGTGCGCGGCGTGCGTGATGGTGGCGGTGCGGTCTTGCCACTGGGGTGAGGCTGGTGCCGGTGCCCTCTTGGAGGGGCGCCGCGTTTTTCTGGCGGCCTTGCGGCGCTCTTTGGGGGCGTCGGTGGGTGGCTGGCGAGCGGGCTCAGGGCTTTGGTTTTGAGCGATGCGCTTGTCGATGGCGCGGCGGATGGCTGAGGAGATGGGCGGCGGCGCGCTGGGTTTGGCGCTGGGCGCAGCGGCCCGGTTTTTGGGGAAGGTCACGACCTTGTTTTGCATCTGCTCATCCAGGGCGTCGAGCGACGAGGGGGAGAGCGAAACGATGTCGGTCGGGGGATTGGGCTCGGGGGGGCGCAGGCCGTACTTTTCAAGCATGCTGGCGTCCCACTCGGTGGTGGGGCCCACGTCGATCGGGTCGGCGTTTGGGGTCATGCCGCCGGGCACGGCCAGGTCCATGTTGACGTAGAGTTGGACCTGCCTTGGATCCTGCTTGAGGGTGGCCTCTGGGGGGTTGTTGGGGTCGATCTGCATCGTCGGAGAACTGGAAATGGAGGTGCCAAAGAGCGGGGTCCTGAGCGCTTCGATGTTTTCCAGGGTCTGGGCGTGTGGGGGGATGAGATCTTCGTCGATCTCAAACTCGGGATCGAAGCGCGCGCGGGCCAGCGAGACGAGTTTGCGTCCGGGTTCGGGCAGCGCGTCATAGTCGAGCCCTTCAAGGGCGTCGCGCAGCGCGCCGGCGTCCCCGTAGCGTTGGTGGTGGTCGCCTTCGAGGGCGGTCAGCAGGACAGGGCCCAGTTCACTGCGGATGAGGTTGACGGGGACGTTGAGTTCGCCCCGGCTGTGCATCCAGAGGCTCTCCATGGGGTCGTTGGTCGGCACCACGGGGTAGCCCGTGAGGGCTTCGATGATGACCAGGCCCAGTTGGTAGACGTCCAGGGCGGTGGTGGCGATGCGCTCGTCGATGTATTCGGGGGCCAGGTACCTGGGGGTGCCCATGAGCTGGCCGTTGGCGGTGGTGGAGCGGACCTGGACGGCTTTGGCGCGCGCCACGCCAAAGTCGAGCACCTTGAGGATCTCCTGTCCGTCGCCGTTGTCGGCGATGAAGAGGTTTCCGGGCTTGAGGTCGCGGTGGATGATGTTGAGCCGGTGGGCTCTGGCCATGGCGTCAAGGCAGGGGATGAGCAGGTCAAAGAGCCGCTTGGCTTTCATTGGCCCGCGCATGCGCAGTTCATCTTCGATGGTGTGGCCGTGGAGCAGCTCCATGACGATGTAGGGCTGGCGAGTGGCCTCGGAGATGCCGTAGTCAAAGATGTTGACGACGTTTGGGTGGTTGATCTCTGCCGCAGAGCGGGCTTCGAGCAGGAACTTGCCCTCGATGAGCTTCTGAGCTTCGGGGTCGTCGATCAAGTTGAGGATCTTGATGGCGACCGGCCGATCGATGTTGAGTTGCCGACCGAGGTAAACGGTCGCAAAGCCGCCTTCACCCAGGATCTCCTGGAGCAGGTAGCGATTTTCCAGCAGTGTCCCAGCCGTCAATGGCTTGGACACCTGCTTTGGGGCTGCGTTCATAGTCGATAGGCGCTCGTTTCTTGACTCAAGCCGTAGATCACTGTGGCGCATAAGCCACAGTGGGTCAAGCCCAGTAGCCACCGTGTCCGCATACCATCTGCGGGTCTGTACAAACTGCTTGCTTGTTCTTGGTTGTTGGCCTTGCTTCTGCGGGGGTTGCCGGGCCGAATCCTCTTGCGATTGCGGGCTCGGTGCCGAGCGACCGCTTGCCCAATTGCCTTTGAGGTCCTACGCTAAAGCGTGAGGCCAAAACGTGCCCTTCAAACCACGCCGGTGGGGGTTGGGGTGCGCTTTTGGTGTCGATCCAGACCGCTCAGCGGGGTGTTTGGTGCGATGTGCAGTCACCAAACGCCCCAAATCACAGGTAAAGACGATTTTTGTGTCCTGTTTCTGGTTCCATGCGCCCACGTGACGTGGCCTCTTACCGAGGTGGTCTTTTGGGTGTGTTCGAGCCTCTCCCCCCTTGGTGCGTTGGCGTTGACGCCATCGGCCTTGCTTCAGGACCACCCGCGCTTTGGCGCGACACAACATCGGCGCCAGATTTGGCCAGACGGCCTGGGCATTCATGCTCCAAAGGAGTTGGCCATCGATCTGTGACGCTGTGGGGACCCTTATGATCCATCGTTCTTTGCGCTCCAAAGTTGAGGCCATATCTGTGCGTCGTGGTTCTCTTCGGGGCGATTTGTTGTCTGATGCGGCAGCGTCTGAAAGTTTGGTGCGCGGCTGCGCCGGTGTGGCGGCGGTCGTGGTGGCGCTCTGCGCCGGTTTATGGAGTGCCCAGGTCCAGGCTGGTCCCTGGATCAAGGCGCCCGGCGAGACCTACACCAAGGTCGGCGCCACCTTTTTTACCGCCGAAGAGTCCTTCAACCAGGGCCTCTCCACGGGGCTGGCGTACGCAGGACAGACCTACAACATCTACGGTGAGGTGGGCCTGCCAGGCAGGCTCCAGTTGATCGCCGACTTGCCCGTGGTGGTGGGCACCAACTCATCCCAGCAGGGGGTCAACTACGTCAACCAGTCGCTGGGCGACATGCGCCTGGAGTTGGACTGGGGTGTGGCCGAAGGTCTGCCGGTGGCGTTGGCCGTTGAAGCCAAGGTGCCGCTCTACACGCCGCTGGCTCAGCAAACCTCTGGGCAGATCACCCGTTTTCCGCGCTCGGCGACCAACTTCCCCGATCCTGGCGATGGAAACGTCGATGTGACCGTCAAGGCGCTGGCAGGATACTCGCTCCACCCGCTGCCCGCCTGGATCACCGGTGAGCTTGGCTATCGGGCCCGTTTTGATGGTTTCGTCGATGGGATTTTTGCTGTTGCCAGCGCTGGTTACTTTGTCTGGCCCGAGCACATCGCGCTGGGTGTCTTCAGCAACGCCGTCATCAACCTGGGCGACGATCCCAACCCTGATGTTCGCCTGACCCGCGAATTTGTTTACGTTCAAGGCTACGTGCTTGTGACCGCCGCGCCGCTCGATCCAGACCTGGCGGTGACCTTCTCGGCGGGCTCGATTGTGTACGCGCGCAACTCGGCCGCTGGCAACGACTTTGGTGTGGGGGTGTCCTATGCGTTTGGTCAATGATTCTGTGTGGAAACGCGCCAACTGGCGCCTGAAGGCCATCGGCCATCGCGCGCCGCTGGTCATCATGGCCGCAGCGTTGTTGCTGGCCGCTGGCTGCGGCGATCTGGACGTCGAGCTGCCCGACGAAGACAAAGACAACCTGGCGGCCTTCGTTGATGACCCCACCCCCGCCGAAGACGTCGTCCAGCCTCCCAGCGGAGAACTCCCCGAGGTGGACGTCACCGGGATCGATCGCCTTGACCACCTGGCCTGGGACGCCATCCTGGCCACGCACGTGGAAAACGGTCTGGTGGACTACCAGGCCATCGCCGACTCCATCGAGGCCACCGAACTCCTTGAGCGCTACGTCGGCCTGCTCGCCGTTATGCCCCCCGAACAGCTCAACTCCCCCGATGAGCGTTTGGCCTTCTGGCTCAACGCCTACAACGCTCTGGTGGTGCGTCAAGCCATCGCAGAGCTGGCTGCCAACCCGTCATTCTCCCCGCAAGACAACAACTTTGCCTTCTTCAAGGCGCAAGTGCACACCGTGGGGGGCGAGCTTTACAGTCTGGATCAGATTGAGCACGGGGTCATTCGGGGCGATCGGACCCACGACTCGGTGTCGCAGGTCGATGACGCGGCCTGGGCCGTCTATCTGGAGCGTCACGCCGGGATCTCGGGCACCAACGGGGTCGATCCCCGCATCCACGTCGGGCTCAACTGCGGCGCGGTGTCTTGCCCGCTGCTGCCCGACTTTGCCTTCACCGGCCCACAGGTCGACGCCCAGTTGACCCAGCGCGCCGAGCTTTTTGTCCAGGACACCGCGCGAGGCGCTGGCCCGGCAGGCATCTCCAGCCTCTTCAACTGGTTCGCCGTCGACTTCAACCAGCCGCCCTACAACTCGGCCCAGGGCTTCATCCAAGCCTTCCGCCCCGAGGCTGACGACGTCAATTTTGGAACCTTCCTGAACTACGACTGGACCCTCAACAGCCTCTGAGCAGGGCTCAGTCTACTTCTTGGCCTTTTTGAGGAACTTGGGCTTAAAGGCCGGGGCCGCTTTGGGGGTTGCGGATTTGGGCACGGGGTCGGGCGGCGAGGCAAACTTCTCGGTGCGGATCGCCCGGCGGTCAAAGCCGCGCTCTTTGAAGCTGTTGCGCATGCCGTCGATCATCGGCGGCACACCGCAGAGGTAGGCCACCGTGTCGCCGGGGACCAGTGAGCCTTCCGCCTCCAGATCGTCCAGGAAAGAGCCGACATAGCCCACCCGGCCTTCCCAGTTGTCCTCAGGCGCGGGGCGACTGACGCAGGGTCGGTAGGTGAAGTTGGGGTTGTCGGCGGCCAGTTGGGTCAGTTCATCGTGGTAGAGCAGCTCATTGGTGTGGCGCACGCCCATCAGGACATGGACGCGGGTCGTCTGATCCATGGCGGCCTTGAGTTGGTCCAGCATGGAGCGAAACGGCGCGATGCCGGTGCCGGTGGCGGCCAGGATGATGTCCTTGGGTTGTTCTTCGCGCAGGGTGAAGCGCCCAAAGGGGCCGGAAGTTTTTATCTCCTGGCCGACCTCCAGGCTGTGGAGGAGCGTTGAGCCTTTGCCAAAGTCGACGCGTTTGACGCACAGCGCGTAGCCTTTGCATTCCCCTGGGATGGAGGAGATGGAGTAGGAACGGTTCAGTTCCAGACCCGCCTCGTTGGGGAAGTGGATCATGACAAACTGCCCTGGGATATACTCAAAGGGCTCGTCTTGTTGGGGCTCAAAGACGATGTGCTTGACGTTGGAGCACAGGTTGCGGCTCTCAACGACCCGGCTCTGGAAGTATTTTCTGGCCATGCTTGGGGGTCGCTCCTTCCTGGGGTGACAGCGCGTGTGGACCCACGGCGAGGCCGTTGTCTGATGGTGACGGCGAGCGCCTGTTGGTGGGTGTGCGCGGTGCCTGTGTACATGAAAACTGCCACCTGAAGGTCTAACACAGCCCCCCGGGACTTGCCAACCTGGGGGTGCGGCGAGGACACTGCGGTGCGGCGCGGCGTGCGCGCCGTTGTTTTTGGCAGATGGGTAGAGAGATTCATGGCAATACTGACAGACGTCACCGGGGCCTTTGGCAACACGCCCCTGATGAAGCTGCAGCGGATCACCAAGGGCTGTCCGGCAGAGATCCTGGTGAAGCTGGAGTTTATGAACCCGTTGTCGAGCGTAAAGGACCGCATCGGGGTGAGCATGGTGGACGCGGCCTGCAAGGCAGGGCTGATTCACCCCGAGACGGTCTTGATCGAGCCAACCAGCGGCAACACGGGCATCGCGCTGGCGTTTGTGGCGGCGGCCAGGGGTTTGAGGTTGAAGCTGGTCATGCCCGACAGCTACAGCCGCGAGCGTCGGGCGCTCTTTCTGGCGCTGGGCGCCGAGCTGGAGTTGACCCCGGGGCACCTGGGCATGCGCGGGGCCGTGGACAAGGCCATGGAGCTGGCTCAAAGGCTTCCCTCGTCGCTGGTCTTGCAGCAATTCAAGAACCCGGCCAACCCCGCCGTGCACGAGCGCACCACTGGCCCCGAGATCTGGCGTGACACAGGCGGTCAGATCGACGCCATCGTCACGGGCGTGGGCACCGGCGGGACCATTACCGGCGTGACGCGCGCCATCCGCAAGCACAACCCCCAGTTCATGGCGTTTGCGGTCGAGCCCGATCGCTGCGCGGTGATCTCGGGAGGTCCGCCCGGGCCCCACGGACTGCAAGGGTTGGGCGCAGGCTTCGTGCCCGAAAACCTTGATCGAGAGTTGCTCAACGGCGTCGTGCGCATCCGGGATGAAGACGCCTTTGAGATGGCGCGTCGTCTGGCCAAAGAAGAGGGGCTCCTGGTGGGGATCTCATCGGGGGCCAACGTGGCCGCCGCGCTCAAGGTGGCGGCGCTGCCCGGCATGGCGGGCCGTCGGATTGTGACGGTGTGCTGCTCCAGCGGCGAGCGTTATCTGTCCACGCCGCTCTTTGCGGACTTGATCGCGTCTCAATGCAAGGGAGGAGAGTCGTCATGAGCTGGCAACCCCCGCCCAAAGCCGAGGTCAAGGCCACCGCGCCGACGCCGCCCGGCAACTTCTGGGCGATGCTCTGGGAAGACGTCCAGGCGGTCATGAGCCACGACCCGGCGGCGCGCAACGTCGTGGAGATCCTGACGTCCTACCCAGGCCTCCACGCCCTCTGGCTCCACCGCGTCGCCCACGACCTGTGGAAGCGCAAGTCCACCACCAGCGCCCGCATGCTCTCCCACTTCAACCGGGCGCTGCCCGGCCTCGCGCTCCACCCCGGCGCCACGCTCGGCCGACGCGTCTTCATCGACCACGGCATGGGCGTGGTCATCGGCGAGACGGCCATCGTCGGCGACGACTGCCTGATCTACAAAGGGGTCGTGCTTGGCGGCACCAGCCTGGAACGCACCAAGCGCCACCCCACGCTCGGCCAGGGCGTGGTCGTCGGCTCCAACGCCTGCATCCTCGGCCACGTCCAAATCGGCGACGGCGCCAAAATTGGCTCCGGCTCCGTCGTCATCCGCGACGTCCCCGCCGAAGCCACCGCCGTCGGCGTCCCAGGCCGCATCGTCTCCACCGTCGAGCACCACGGCCCACTGGACCACGGCGACCTGCCCGACCCCATGGCCACCGTCGTGCGCGCCCTGCTCAAAGACATCGAAGCGCTGACCCAACGCATCGAAACCCTCGAAACCGCCGCCGCCTCCTCCTCCTCCTCCTCCTCACCCCCCTCCCAACCCACCACCGACACCACCCTCGAAACCCAACTCAACGCCGTCTTCTTCGAAGAATAGCGGGGCTCTCAGCGCAGGGCGCTGAGAGCGGTTCGCTGCGTCTGCGCTTCGCTGGACTTGCTTTTGGTTCGCCCCTTCGGGGCTTTTGGTTCGGTCGCCGGCGCTGCGCTTGCTCCCTTGTGGTTCGTTCGCTGCGCTCACTTATGGCATTTGCGATGGGTGGGTTCTTGGCTTCGCCGGTACGAGTGGGGCATTTCGTCGAAATTGTTTCGTTTGGGGTGGTGGGGTCGTCCGGCTGGCGAAGTTTGTGGTCTTGGTGCCTGCGCCCATGTGTGCATGACCGGCTTGAGGTTGGAGGCAGGGTAGGCGGCGAAGCTCGCCTTCCTGCCTGGCCGTGTTTTTTGGGGGGGGCAGGGTAGGCGGCGAAGCTCGCCTGCCCTGCTGGCTTTGGTGTGGGGCTGTGGCGGTGGTTCTCAAGTTTGAGGCCGCTCAGGTTGGCGAGCTGTCGCCGCCTACCTTCGCCCCACAGGCTCATGATCGGTGTTGGTCCTCAACTTCCAGCGTCACTTGGCAAGGCGAGCTATCGCCGCCTGCCTTCGCCCCCAAACCAGCCTTCACGGCTTTGAAACGCCCAAAAGACTCCACCAGGAAAGCCTTCCACCCCTTTGGAAAGCCATCCAAGACTCCACCAGCGCCCACAAACCCCTTGGAAAGCCCTACAAATCTCAACCGACGCTCATCCAGCCTCCAAAAACGAACCAATTTCGACGAAATGCCCCACTCGTACCGGCGAAGCCAAGAACCCATCCATCGCAAATGCCATAAGTGAGCAAAGCGAACGAACCAAAAGGGAGCGCAGCGACCGAACCAAAAGCAAGCGCAGCGCAGCGAACCAAAAGCAAGTCCAGCGAAGCGCAGACGCCGCGAACCGCAACTGAGCGCAGCGCAGCAAGCGAAGTTGATTGACCTGGGAGGTGGAGTTGGTTTATGCCAGAAGCCTTTAATGATGGTGTGGGTGCCTGTTGGAGGGTGCCTGGCGAGAGTTTGCGAAGAGAGGTAGAAGACGTGAGCACAGAGAATACCCCGACGCAGCCTGAAGAGGCGCAGGCGCCCGTGCCGACTCCTGAGGAAGAAGTGACCCCTGGCGGTCCTGAGCCTGGTTTGGTTTGGAAGGCGACGGTCAAGGAGATCGGCCAGGAGGAGGTTTTGGTGTCGTTGGACGGCGGCGCGACGGGGAGTTTTCCGGTGCGTGAGGCCAAAGCGGCGGACAAGTCGTGGATGGTGGAGGCCGGTGACGAGATCGAGGTGCTTCTGGATGTGGAGCGCGGCGGTCAGTGGTTGGTCTCGATGGAGAAGGCCGAGAAGCTGCGCGTCTGGGACCGTTTGGTGTCTTTGGCCAAGGAGAAGGCGATCGTGGAGGGCGTGATTACGCGTCCGGTTCGCGGTGGTCTCTCGGTGGACATTGGCGTGCGGGCCTTTTTGCCGGGTCGTGAGTCGGGGATTCGCCGCGCGGATGCGCGTCGGGCGATGGGTCGGCGCGTGTCGTGTCAGATTCAGCGCTTTGATCGCAAAAAAGGCGAGGTGGTGCTGACGCGCAAGGCGATCGCGGAGAAGGAGGAGGCCAGGTTCAAGGCCGATGCCTACGCCAAGCTCTCGATGGATCAGATCATTGAGGCGCGGGTGACGAGCGTGACCAAGTTTGGGGCCTTTATGGACCTGGGCGGTGTGGAGGGCTTGTTGCATGTCTCGGAGATGAGCTGGGACCGCAACGTGCAGCCTTCGAAGCTGGTCAGCGTCGGTGACGTCTTTGAGGTCAAGATCGTGGAGATCAACCCGGAGCGCGACCGGGTTGGGCTTAGCCGCAAGTCGCTTTTGGCCAACCCCTGGGCGGAGTTTGCCGAGGCCAACCCGGCTGGGACGCGCTTGCAGGGCACGGTGACGAGCATCGCCGACTTTGGGGCCTTTGTGCGGGTGGCCGAGGGCGTTGAGGGGCTGGTGCACATCAGCGAGTTGAGTTGGGATCGCGACGTGAAGGATCCTCGGGCGGTGTTGAACAAGGGCGACGAGGTCGAGGTGCTCATCAAGGAGTACAACCTGGACAGCCAGCGTCTGAGTTTGAGCATCAAGCGTCTGGGGCCCGATCCGTGGACGCAGGCGTTGTCGAACATCAACGTGGGCGACAAGATCACGGGCAAGATCACCTCGGTGGCGGACTTTGGGGTCTTTGTGGAGGTGGTTGCCGGCGTGGAGGGTCTGGTGCATGTTTCGGACATGTCCTGGACCGATCGGGTGGAGAAGCCCGGCGATTTCCGCGAGTTCAACCAGGGCGATGAGCTGGAGGTGATGGTGTTGGAGCTCAACGCCGACCGCCGCCGCATCAGCCTGGGCATCAAGCAGCTCGATCAGGATCCGTGGGAAGCGGCGGGTTCGGAGTTGAAGAAGGGCGGCACGCTGACGGTGACCATCTCGCGGATCGCGGAGTTTGGGGCCTTTGCCACCATCGTGCCGGGCCTCGAGGGTCTGATCCATGTCTCGGAGCTGGCCACCGATCGGGTGGAGCGGGTGGACGACGCGGTGAAGGTTGGCCAGGAGGTCAAGGTCCGCGTTTTGTCGGCCGAGCGCAAGAATCGCAAGGTGTCGCTCTCCATCAAGGCCCACCTCATTGGTGAGGGCGAAGGGATGAGCTCTTACGAAGAAGAGGGCACGGCGGGAACCAGCCTTGGCGCGCTTTTGGCGGCACGTGGGCTTGTTGAGGACTCGGGCGCTTCCGAAGAGGCCGATGCTGCTGAAGACGGCGCGGATGATGCTGCTTCCGAGGAGGTTGCGGCGGATGCTCCTGCCGAGGCGGCTGCTGGGGATGCGGGTGAGGCCGCTGGTGAAGCTGCCTCGGAAGAGGCGTCTTCCGGTGATGATGCCGCTGCTGCTGACAGTTCGGAAGGTGATGCTTCCGAAGAGGGCGCGGCTGGCGAAGACGCCAAAGACGCCTGAGCATGACCCGGTACCTTTACCGGCATCCCAGCGCGCTGGTTCCGGCGCGTTTCATTGAACGACCGCACCGCTTTGCGCTGCGGTGCGCCATGGTGGCGGACGACCGGCAGGTTGTGGATTGTCACCTGGCTGATCCTGGCCGCATGCGTGAGCTGCTGGTCGAGGACGCCATCGTTCATTTGGCGGGACCTTTTGGTCCGCCGCGCAAACTCCCCTACAGCGCCATTTTGGCCGAACAAAACGGTGTGTGCGTCAATCTTGTCAGCGCGCTGCCCAATACTCTGGTGCCTTTGCTTTTAGAGCAGGGGGACTTGCCGCAGCTCTGTGTGCCTGAGCGTTTGCTGGGCTTGGAGGCCGAGGTCAAGGTCGGCGACAGCCGCCTGGATTTTTGCCTGGAGGATGACCAGGGCGAAGTCTTTGTGGAGGCCAAGTCGGTCACCTGGGTGCGCGATGGTGAGCCGGGGGTGGGTTATTTTCCCGACGCGCCCAGCCAGCGTGCGCGCAAGCATGTGTTGGAGTTGGCCTCGATGGCGGCGCGGGGTCAGCGAGCGGCGGTGGTTTTTGTGGCGGGTCGGGGGGACATCGCCGAGGTGGCCCCTGCTGAAGATGTGGATCCCGACTTTGCCAGCGCGCTGCGCCAGGCCGATGCGGCGGGCGTGACGATCGTGGCGGTGGGGTTGTCGTTTGACAGTGTTGGGGTCTTTGGACCAGTATCCATCCCCGTGCGTTTGTAGTCTTGCGGTGTTGTGGTGTGA
>CAKZKQ010000573.1 GCA_937123825.1 uncultured Pseudomonadota bacterium | reverse complement strand
ATCACGCTGATCAGCGTCGCAGGCGTGGCTGTGGGTGTCATGGCCATGATTGTGGTGTTGTCGGTCATGGGCGGCTTTGAGAACGACCTCAAGACCAAGATCCTTGGCACCAAGACCCACATCGTGGCCTCCGGCGAGGATGAGCGCCCCGTCAAAGGCCCCAAAGCGCTGGTCGAGACCCTCATGGGTGTTGAGGGCATCATCGGCGCCGCCCCCTACGTCGAGAGCGAGGTCATGGTCTCCAGCCCCACCAACCTGGCGGGGGTGGTCATCAAGGGCATTGACCCAGAGCTTACCGGCACCGTCAGCGATCTGGAGCGCAACCTCGTCGACGGCGACCTTGCCTACCTGACGGCGCCCGCCCGCGTCCGCCCCGGACGCCGAGGCCTCAGCGACACCGAAGAGCTCGACATCATCCTCGACGAGTTGGAGACCGAGCTTGGCCTGGAGCCGCTTGGCAGCGACAAAGCCGCCGGCCGACCCACCAAAAACGGCACCCTCTTCAAAGACAAAAACGGGCGCGAAGTCCTCGATCAAGGCGCCTCCCCCGAGTTCCGCCGAAAGTTCATCTTTGGCGACCGGCAAGAGCGCAAAGCGCCTGGGGATGACAACCCGCCGCCGCTCGATCAAGAGGGCTACTACGGCGATGAGCCCGACGAGGGCTACATGCCGCCGCTGCCCGGTCAGAAGGCGCCCCCGGCCAAGGCCGGCGCCAAGGTCGAAGATCCTTATGGGGACGAGACCCCCGACGGGTTCATGCCGCCGCTGCCCGGCCAGAGCCCGCCCAAAGACGACAAAAAGCCCGATGTGGCCAGAGTTCGCCCCCAGGTCCCCGGGATCATCATCGGCCGCGAACTCAAAAAATCCCTCCAGGTCGACATCGGCTCCGAGGTCAACATCGTCTCGCCCCAGGGCGACATGGGCCCCACTGGCCCCATCCCCAAGAGTCGCCCCTTTAAGGTGGTGGGGGTCTTCTATTCGGGCATGTACGAGTACGACACTCGCTATGTTTACATGTCGATCCCCGCAGCCCAGAAGTTCCTCAACCTTGAGAAGGAAGAGGTCACGGGGGTCGAGATCAAGACCGATGACGTGGAGCGCGTCACCGAGATCAAGGAGAGCGCCGGGGCCGCGCTGTTGACCGCCGGGATCGACACCGGTGTGGTGCTCAAAGACTGGAAGGACATGAACAGCAACCTCTTCTTCGCGCTCAAGCTGGAGAAGATCGTCATGTTCATCATTTTGGTCTTCATCATCCTGGTGGCCAGCTTCTCGATCGTGTGCAACCTGGTGATGATCGTCATAGAGAAGGCCCGCGAGGTCGCCATCCTCAAGAGCATGGGGGCGACCGACGTGGGGGTGATGCGGATCTTCATCTTTGAGGGATCCATCATAGGGATATTGGGGACTGTAATAGGGTTGATACTGGGTGTGGCCTGCTGCCTGATCATAGAGTTCTATGGCGTGAAGCTTGACCCGGACGTGTATTACATCAACAACCTCCCGGTGGAGATGGACCTGATGGAGATTGGCCTGATTGCGATCAGCGCCATGGCCATCAGCGTCCTGGCGACGATTTATCCATCGATTCAGGCCGCCAGGCTGGAGCCGGTCGATGGCTTGAGATACGAATGATGGCCTTTGCAGACCACGGTCGCAGAGGTATGTGGTGAATGTGAAATGATGCCCGAAAAGGGCGCGATGGCCAGATGCACAGGGCCGCAAGAACTGGCGAGCTGTGCCTTGCCGTGCTGCGGCGGGCCTTTGATGATTGGAATGAGGCGAGCGTTGTGATCCAGCTTGAGGATCTGCACAAAGACTACCACAAGGAAGGCAAGCGGATTGCTGTACTCAAGGGCCTGAACCTGACCATCGACAAGGCGTCGATGGTGGCGGTGGTGGGTTCGAGTGGTGCAGGCAAGAGCACCTTGCTCCAGGTCCTGGGGACGTTGGACAGGCCCTCGCGAGGGCGGATCCTCTTTGATGGTCAGGACGTCTTTGCGATGGGCTCGCGCAAGCTGGCCGGTTTTCGCAACAAGTCGATCGGCTTTGTCTTTCAGTTTCACCACCTCTTGCCCGAGTTTTCGGCGCTGGAGAACGTGGCGATGCCGGCGATGATCGATCGCCAGCCGCGCAGCGAGGCCGAAGGGCGCGCCTACGAGCTGTTGACGCGCGTGGGGCTCAAGGATCGCGTGGGGCACAAGCCCGGGGAGCTGTCCGGCGGTGAGCAGCAGCGCGTGGCGTTGGCCAGGGCGCTGATCATGAAGCCGAAGCTGCTTCTGGCCGATGAACCGACCGGAAACCTGGATCTGCGCACCGGCGATGGGATACACACCCTCTTTCGGGATCTAAACGAGTCGATGGGCATCACCATCGTGGTCGT
Source organism: uncultured Pseudomonadota bacterium (assembly GCA_937123825.1). Lineage (GTDB taxonomy): Bacteria > Myxococcota_A > Bradymonadia > Bradymonadales > CAKZKQ01. The sequence goes on along the minus strand of CAKZKQ010000573.1, from coordinate 8,476 downwards.
CACCCACAACCCGGCGCTGGCGATGACCATGCCGCGCCGGCTCTTGATGAAAGACGGCCAGCTCTTTGACGTCACCGAGCGCGGAGAAGATTTCTACTTTGCCTGACCCTCCGCAGGGGGCCAGGCACCGGCTGCGCGTGGCTGCGCGCGCCAAAGACATACTCAGGAGAGCGAGGCGCGGGTGTCGGCATCTGGTCGAGGGCCACGCTGGAGACTCTTGAGGAGCAGGGGACACGGGCCCCGACGCCAGCGGCGGCTGCGCTGTCATTGTGAGACACGCGGTCTTGTGCCGGGGGCGTTTTAAAGCGGGGCGATAAGGAGAGAAGTGGATACACCATTGGAACCGGCAGGGATGACGGGCACATGGCAGGCCAAAGGGCTGGGGCTGTGGCGCCGCGCGCTGTGGATGGCGGCGGTGGTGATGACCCTGGTGCTGTCGAGCTGGGCCTCCTGGGCGCAGGAAGGCCGCACCGTCGACGAGCTTAAAGTCGATGGGTTGCGCCGCGTTGAGGCCGCCGCTGTGCTGCGCAACGTTCGCCAGCAGGTCGGCGAGCCCTTGTCCTACGACCAGATCAGCCGAGACATCCGAGCGATTTTTGCCATGGGGTTCTTTGATGACCTCCAGGTGGACGCCAGCGAGGTGGACGGCAAGCTGGTGGTGACGATCATCGTCAAGGAGAAGCCCTCCATCGCGCGCATCGAGTTCAAAGGCAATGATGAGCTTGATGACGATGAGATTCAGGAGGTCGTCAACTTGCGGCCTTTCTCTGTCCTTGATGTCAGCGCGCTGAAGGCCAACGAAGAGAAGATCGTTGAGCTTTACGCCGAGAAGGGTTTCTTTCTGACCGAGGTCAACGCCGAGGCCGTGCCGCTTGAGAACAACCCCGATGAGGTCGTGGTTGTCTTTGACGTCGACGAGCACTCCAAGGTCGAGGTCAAGCGGATCACCTTCCTGGGCAACGCCTCCATCCCCGACAGCGAGCTGGCGGCGATCATGGAGACCCGAGAGGGCGGGCTCTTTAGCTTCTTGACCGGCTCGGGGACGTTCAAAGAGCAGTCCTTTGAGATCGACCTGGAGCGCCTGGCGGCCTACTACTACGACAAGGGATACATCAACGTGAAGGTGTCCCAGCCCCAGCTTCGCCTCAGCCGGGACAAGTCGTCGCTCTTCATCACCATCCCCATCTCTGAGGGTGACCAGTACACGGTGGCCAGCGTCGATGTGGCCGGTGACTTCATTCGCCCCAAAGAAGACATCTTGGAGATGATCTCGATGGCGCCTGAGGACATCTTCAGCTACGGCACGCTGCGGCGCGACATCACGCGGCTCAAAGATCTCTATCAGGACGACGGCTACGCTTACGCCAACATCAACCCCATTCCCCGGATCAACGAGGAAGACAAGACCGTCGCGCTGGTCTACGACATCCAAAAGGGCCGCAAAGTCTACTTTGGGCGCATCGAGGTGGTCGGAAACACCAAGACCCGCGACAAGGTCATCCGCCGCGAGCTGCTCATCTCCGAGGGGGATCTCTTCAGCTCCACCCGAATCAAGCGCTCTCAGGCCCGCGTCCAGCGCCTTGGCTTCTTTGAGGCGGTCGATATCACCACCACCCAGAGCGGCAAGCCGGACATCATCGACGTCAAAATCAGCGTCGCTGAGCGCCCCACCGGCACCTTCCAGGTCGGCGCCGGGTTCTCCAGCGTGGAGAACTTCATCGCCATGGCCCAGATCAGCCAGAACAACCTCTTTGGCCGCGGCCAGTCGTTGTCGCTGCAGGCCACGCTCTCAAGCATCCGTACGCTCTTCAACGTGCGTTTTAGCGAGCCCTACCTCTTTGACAGCAAATGGCAGCTTTCCTTTGACGTCTTCGACTTCGAGTTTGTCTTCAACGACTTCACCCGTGGATCGACGGGTGGCAACTTGACGCTGGGTTACCCACTGCCACCCGAGTTGATCGAGGACACGCTGGGGCTATGGGGCGACGTGTCGGTGTCGATGTCCTACAAGCTTGAGAGCGTCGATGTGGAGTTGGGAGGACGGACAGGCTCGGGCAACCGCCGCGTCTCCAACGTCTTCACCGGCGGCTTGACCAGCTCGCTGCGGGCCAGCCTCTTCTGGGACACGCGCAACAACCGCCTCTTCCCCAGCAACGGCTTTTTGCAGACCGCTGCCGTTGAGGTCGCCGATGACCTGACGCTGAGTGAAAACGAGTTTGTGCGCTACACCTTTGATAGCCGCTGGTACTTCCCGGTCTTCTGGGAGTTTGTGTTGAAATTCAACGGCGAGGTCGGTGTGATCCAAAGCACCGACTCTCAGAAGCCCGTGCCGATCTTCGAGCGCTTCTTTTTGGGCGGACCCAACTCCATCCGCGGCTTCCAGCGCGCGACCCTCGGGCCGTCCCGCGATGTCGGCGCCGACCCCGGTGACCCGGGCAGTTTGCTGAGCGACTTCAACATCGGCGGCAACAAGAAACTGGTGCTCAACGTCGAGCTTGAATTCCCCATTTTCACCGCCGTGGGAATCAGAGGGGTCTTCTTCTTCGATATGGGCAATGCGTTCGATGACGGGCAGGGCTTCTCTTTTGTCCCCGACCTCTTCTCGGACAGCACGGACAACTTTGACAACACGCTGCGGACCTCGGTCGGGTTTGGTTTCCGGTGGTTCAGCCCCATCGGCCCACTGCGCTTTGAATGGGGCTTCCCCATGAGGCGTCTACTCGGAGAGGATCCGCTGGTGTTTGAGTTCAGCATCGGCAACGCCTTCTAGCCAGGTTCAGATGCGTTTGATGCGATGGTTTTGTTAACGACTCCGATGGATGTTGTGAGGATTGCGAAGATGAAGAATTGGACCAAAAGCGCGCGCGGCGCGTTCGTGGCGGCGCTGGCCGCTTTGTGCATGGCGTTGACCGCCACCGTCGTGATGGCCCCCACGGTCGCCCAGGCCCAGGACGTCAAGATCGCCTACGTGGACCTCCAGAAGGCCCTCAACGAGGTTGATGACGGCAAGAAGGCCAAGGCCCAGCTCAAGAAAATGTTCGACGAGCGCCAAAAGCAGCTCGACGCGCAGCAAGAAGAACTCAAGACCTTCAAAGAGAAGCTCGAAGGCGAGATCGAGGGCAATCTGCTTAGCGACGACGCCAAGCGCGAGAAGGTCATGGAGTACCAGAAGAAGTTCACCGAGCTTCAGGCCCTCTACGTCCAACTCCAGCGCGAGTTGACCGAGGCCGAGGCCAAAGAGACCAAGAAGATCTTTGTGCGCTTCCAGAAGATCCTCAAGGACATTGGCCTGGAGAAGGGCTACACCGTCATCCTGGAGAAGACCGAGTCTTCGGTGCTCTGGGCCCCCGATTCGCTCAACATCACCGACGAGCTGGTCAAGCGCTACAACTCGGGTCAGTGAGCCGCAGGGCCCCAATCCTTGCGAGGCACGACGCCGTGTTGAAGACCGCATCCACACGCTGGACGATGATGCTGACCGCCGCAGCCCTCTTTTTGGGGTTGGGGCAGGCGTCAGCGATGGCCCAAGCCCCCTCACAAGGGGTCAAAGTGGCTTACGTCGACCTTCAGCGCATGTTGGATGAGGTTGAGGACGGCAAGCGGGCCAAATTCAAGCTCAAGAAGATGTTTGAAGAGCGCCAGGAGAAGCTCAATGTCCTGCAACATGAGCTGCAGCGCTTTAAGGACATCATTGAACTGAGCGTGAAGCAGCGCCGCTGGGACGAGGAGACGCTCCGCAGGAAAAAGGCCAAGTACGAGGAGATGCACAGAGAGCTCCTGGCCCAGTACAACACCATGCAGCGCGAGCTTGAGGAAGCCGAGGCCAAGGAGACCAAGAAGATCTTCGACAAGGCCCAGAAGGTGCTCGACACCATCGGCCGAGAACATGGCGATGTGCTGATCCTTGGACAAAGCGATGCGACCCCTTACTGGGCGCCCAGGTTGTTGACCAAGGCCGACGTGCTGGCGGTGGCGCTGACCGAGAGCTTCAAGCTCTCACACCTGTGGATGCCCGATACGCTGCGCATCACCGATGAATTGATCAAACGTTACAACGCTGGCCCGTGACATCACCCCAGCGTCTTTTCAGGAATTAGAGGTGCACCATGAAGTTCCACGCAGTGATCGCACGATGGTTGGTGGTTTTGACCATGTCCATGGCGGCCTTTGCCATCAGCCATGAGGTGACCCCGGCCGTCGCCCAGGCTCAGGTCAAGATTGTCTACGTCGACCTGCAGCGCGCGCTGAACGAAGTCGAGGACGGCAAGCGCGCCAAGGCCAAGCTCAAGAAGATGTTCGACGAGCGCCAAAAGCAGCTCGATGTCGCCCAGAAGGAGCTCAAAGCCTTTCAGGAAGAGATCAAGACCAACATCGAAGGCAAGCTGTGGAACGAAGAGACACAGCGCACCAAGATGGGCGAGTACCAGAAGAAGTTTGTGGAGCTTCAGTCCCTCTATGTCCAACTCCAGCGCGAGTTGGCCGAGGCCGAGGGCAAAGAGACCAAAAAGATCTTGGATAAGTTCGAGAAACTCCTGGCCGAGATCGGCAAAGAAAACAAGTACACGCTGATCCTGGAGAAGACCGAGTCCTCCATTCTCTGGGCGCCCAGCTCCCTGGACATCACCGATGTGCTTATCCAACGCTACAACACCAAGTGAGCCGCGCCGCAGCGCCCGCGCGCTGCCCTGGGCCCTGTGTGCCCTTATGCTCCTGACGCTGCCTGCCTGCACCTGCGGCCAGGATCAGAGCGTCGACCGGCGCGGCAACAAGCTTGACGCGGGCCCCGAGCCTCCCAAGCAGGCGCCCGTTGTCGCCGAAGAGGAACCCAACGACTCGCCCTCCAAGGCCAACACCTACACGTTGACCACCACCGGGCCGGGTTCCACGGCGCTCAAGCCCTTTGAAGGGGCGCTGACCCAGGCCGGGGACGTCGACTTTATCCGCATCCCCGCACAGCCCGATCAGAGCGTGCGCACGCTGCGCGTTGAGCCCCTGACCGAAGGTTTTGATCCCGTCATCCTCTGGGAAGAGCCCGGCAACCGCCAGAACCTGGCGGCGGCGGGTGAAGCCGAGTCCGCGCTCAACCTCACCGGCGCCGAGGTCGTGGTGGGCATCGCCGGGGTGGTGCCCAGCGGCGGCTTCCCCGCCAAGTACCGCGTCAGCCTCACCCGCAGCCTCTACGGCGACAACCTGGAGATCGAACCTGCCGTCGATGACCTCAGCGGCACGCTGAACCTGCCCGGCGAACTCCAGGGCATCATCAACCACAGCAACGACACCGATCGCTATCAGGTCGCCGTGCCAGAAGACTCCCCTGAAGGCGGCGCCCTGCGCCTTGAACTCCAGCCCCCGCCCCGAACCGCCATGAAGATCGCTTTGGTGGTCGATGGCGTGGAGTTGGAGAGCTTTGCCGTGCCCGCCTCCAAGGACGACCAGACCAGCCCCGCTGTGTGGCCCAACGTCGCGTTGGGTTCCCAGCAGGGCAAGATCGAGGTCGTGGTCTCCGCCGACCAGCCCCAGGAAGGGGTCGAGGCCGCCTACACGCTGCGCGCCCTGCTGCACCCCCCGCTGCCAGAAGGTCAGGTGCTTGAGACCGAGCCCAGCTCCGAACTCAACCCCATCGTCCTTCAGCCCGGCAAAACCACCGTGACCGGGTACCTCCACAGCCCCACAGACACCGACGTCTTTGAACTCGACCTGCCCAAAACCGCCGATGGCGACTCGCCCCTCATCTTCCACGTCCGGCTTCAGGGCAAAGGGGTGGATTGGGCGCTCGGTTTTGACGCCCCAGACCTTGAGGACGGGGCGCTGAGCTTGAACAAGGCGGGCGTCGGGCGCGACGAGTTGATCTGCAACCGCGTTGTGCCGGGCGGCAAGACGCGTCTGGTGGTGTCTCGCGCCAAAGTGAGCGCCCGCAAACCGCCAAAACGCAAAAAGAAGAAGGGCAAAGGCAAGAAGAAAGACCGGCTTGAGCTTGGCAAAGAGGATCCCCCCAACACCAATCCTGTCGGGGCCTACACGCTGATCATCGAGAGCCGCCAGGCTGAGGGTGAGGAGGTCGAACCCAACGGTGAGTTGACCGAAGCGTCCCTGCTCAAGCCGGGGGCATCGGTCCAGGGTTTCATTTTCCCGGTCGCCGATGTGGACATCTACGCGTTTGAGGTCAAGGCTGCCAAGGCCAAACCCGAAAACCCCGGTGAGGCCAAGGACGCCAACAAAAAAGACGCCGCGCCGCCGACCCCCGAGCTGTGGAACGATCCCCCACCGGTCGAAACCACCAAGCTCGAAGTCTTGCTTCAGGGTACGCGCCTGAATCTGGCCATCGAGGTCGTCGACGAAGAGGGCCTGCCTGTGGCCCAGTCCGACGATTCGCCCGCTGGAACCGCTGAAAAGCTGCGGCTGGATCTGCCCGAGGGCAAATACTTCATCAAAGTCCGCGCTGGCGCCCGCAGGAGTTCGTGCGATGCCCGCTACACCCTGCGCCTCAAAACCCTCTGACGTGGTCTGATGGCTGGCATTGGACAGCACTTTACCCCCGCGCCGGTGGCTCGATGGCTCTGCCAGCGTGTGGCCCGCAGCGGTACCCTCGACGTGGTTGACCCTGCGTGTGGTCCCGGTGCGCTTTTGGCCGCCTGCCGTCAGGTGATGCCGCAATCGAGGTTGCTGGGTGTTGAGCTTGACGCCGAACTTGTGCCCCAGACCCGACAGGCGCTGCCGGGAGCCAGGATCATCCAAGGGGACGCGCTGGCGCTGGCGCAGTCGTCGGTTTTAAAGGCGGCCAGCGCGGATTTGGTCCTCCTCAACCCCCCATACATCGGTGAAAAGGGCCACCGCCCGCTCTTTGAGGCCGCTGCAGGGTTGGGACCCATCTGGAAGGCGCGCACGCGGCCTCGGATGGACTACCTCTACTATTTTCTGCATTTGGGCCTGGATCTGCTGCGCCCGGGTGGGACGTTGATGGCGCTGACGACGGCGTATTGGCCCTCGGCGTCTGGTGCCGACGCGCTGCGCGCCGATCTCCTGGCCAGGGCTGAGATCGTGGAGTGGATCCGTTTTGGCGGCAAACCCCTCTTCTCCAAAGCTCTGGGTCAGCACAACCTGGCGGTCATCCTCAGGCGCACCGACGCGCCCGACACAAGCAAAACCTACGGCTGGAGCGAGGTCCGGTACGATGGCCAGCGGTTGACCGTTGCCGAGCAGCACCAGGGGCTGCGCGCTCCGGTGGACAGCGCGCCCTGGCAGCCGTTTGTCCATCCTCAGGCGCAGGCGATGGCGCTTGAGGCGGCGCAGAGCTGGCCAGTGACGTTGGGCGAGCTTGCCCAGGACCGCCAAGGGGTGGTGTCGGGCTGTGATCGGGTGGGCAAGCGCCATTTGAAGTGGTTGGGGCAGGGCGTTTTGTTGGAGCGCCCGGGGTTCATTCTGACCGGCGACCAGGTGCGGGAGCGGGGATGGGGCGATGATCCCGACGTGCGGCCTTTTTTGGAGCCGCTGTGGCGCGGGGCCACGACGCAGCGCCTGGAGGTGCGCCGTGCAAAGCCTGCGTTGGAGTCGCCCGAGGGGTTGGTGATGATCTATCTGGATGGTCACACCAAGCCGCCAGAGGCGTTGCTGGAGCATTTGAAGCCGCTGCGGCCTGTATTGGAGCGGCGTCGAGAGGTTCGGGAGGGGCTCAGGCCGTGGTGGGCGCTGCACTGGCCGCGTCGGCTGGCCGACATGCGCCGCCCCAAGCTCATCACCGCACGTCGCAGCGCCCATGTGCGCTTTGGGCTCGATCTGGCCGGGCACGTGGTCAGCAGCGACTGCACCTTTGTGGTGGCCCGGCCCGAGGCGCTGGTGCGTTTGTGGTTGGTGCTGCACCTGCCCGAGGTCGAGCGCGTGATGCGGGCGACGGGCAAGCTCAAGGGCGGCTTGCTTGAGTTTTACAGCCAACCGCTGCAGCGATTGCCGCTGCCGTGGCTTGAGCAGGGGCGCTGGCCCGGTTCTGTGGCCCGCTCCATGGCGGTTTTGGAGCAAACGGTGCGCGAGCGGGGGGATGAAGACCTGCTTTGCAAGCCCCTTGTGGACCTTATGGGGTCAGATATGGCCCTGGAGACTGGATCCAGGATCGGGAAATTGTGAAAGTGTGCAGGTGCGCAGTGCTGACGCGAGGAGGAGCGACAATGAGAAGCAAAATGGTGCGCAAGGTGCGGATCTGGACGGTGTTGGTGGCCTGTGGCCTGAGCATGCTGGCCTGTGGCGATGACAGCAGCAACAATGAGGTCAACAGTGCCCGCTTGAGCGACGCTGTCCCGGCCCCCTCTGGGGATCCGTTGGTCATGACCTCGGCGATCGCCGGGCTCCCGCTGCGCCCGCCCATCCGCGAGCGCGATGAGCTTGAGGGCGATCTCTCCTTTATCGACGACATCGACTCCAGCTTTGAGTTGATCACCACCCGCTTCAACACCGGGGTTGTGACGATCAACGTCCTCGATGAGCG
>CAKZKQ010000572.1 GCA_937123825.1 uncultured Pseudomonadota bacterium | reverse complement strand
CACCAAAGACGATATACTACAATTCTTTGGCAGGGTTTTTAAGCACATCTACTCCCCTGGATTCCAGGGCTCACTTTGAGGCGCTCCGTTCTAGTCCCTCTTCTCTTGATGAGGCATCTCTGAGTGTGACCGTTCGCTAGCCAGGGCAATGGCCAGTGGTTGGGGAGTGTCTTTGGTGTGTGTGATGGGGTTTTCAGCGCAGTAGGGCGACCATGGATCATGGCAGTGAGGCCGGTCAGGGTGGGGGCGGTGGGTTGGAGGCTGGCATCTTTGTTGGGGCTGTGCCGCAGTCGCTTTCCGCCAGATTCTGTGGTCGTGAACAGGCGCTTTTGGAATTGCATGAGGCCCTTCATCGGGGTGAGCGCGCTGCCACGGTGGCGGTGGGGGGCGTTGGGGGCATTGGCAAGACGCAGCTTGTGGCGCAGTACGTTCACCGCTTTGGCAAGGCGCATTATCCGGGTGGGGTGTGGTGGATTGACGCCGAAGAAAAGCCCCTCAAAGAGTTTCAATTCTACCAGTTTTTAAAGCGTTTGGTGCCCGACGCGCCTGCCTGGGGTGAACTGCAACAGGGCGGGGGAGATGTGGCGCAGATGTTGGCCGAGGCAACGGCGAGCATCGCGCAGCCGTCGTTGTGGGTGGTGGACGGTCTTTTGGAGGGGGAGTCTGGGGCTGGTGCGGACTGGTGTCCGCTTTGGGGCAAGGCATCGGTCATTGTCACATCCCGTGGTGAGCCGCAGGGGGCGGACCACCGGCTTCGGCTTGGACCACTTGATGTGCAGGACGCCGCCAAGCTGCTCACCCGAGGGCTTGCCAAGAATCAATGGAACTCGGCTGGCGTTCAGGAAGTTGTGGAGTGGGTGGGCGGCCTGCCGCTGGCGCTGGACAACCTCAACGCGGCATTGGTCGAGCGGGCCGTGCGCTGGCGTTCATTGTTGGAGTATCGGCGTCTGATGGCGGCCAAGGGGGCCACAGGGATCGGCGGGGGGTTGCATCCTCTTGGGACGTACAAGGGCGCCGTGGAAGCGCTTCAATACAGCGCCAAGCACCTTGAGCCCAATGCGTTGGGGCTGGCCAGGGTGCTGTCCCACTTGGCCTGCTCGCCCGTTCCCATGTCCGTCATGGTGGCCCACGAAGACGCCCTGGCCGAGCAATACCACTCGGGGTGCTTGCCGGCTGGTTGCAATCCGCTGGGGTGGTTTTTTAAGCGCCCCAAAGCATTGCTGGCCGGCGAGGGCGCCCGGACTGTGTTGCTCAATAGGCGTTTGGTGACCGGGAGTCTGGATACTGCATCCTTTGGAACGATGCATCGTGTTGTGGGCGACGTGCTCCGTGAATACGGCGCTGGGGGTAAAGCTCGTGAATTGGCTCAGTACGCTGTGCACGAGGTCATGGGGCTGGTCTTAAGGCAGGACCCGGACGATTGGGAGAAGCTCGAAGCGTGCACACCGCACGCTTTGACCCTCTTTGAGCGGGCCAACCCCTTTATAGACTTTACGTCAAGTCTGGGTCAGCGGGTGTGGTGGCTTTACGATGACCAACATCGGTTCCACAAGGCTTTGAAGGTGGCGCAAGTCGTTCGTGAGCGTTCTGCCAAAGCGCTTGATGGCAGTGATCCCAATGCGCTGCTTCCCATCAGCCACCTCGCCACCGCCCATCTTCGCCTGGAGGAGCATCAGGAAGCCATTCGGTGGGCACAAGAGTCATATAAGGGGCATGCAAAGGCGCTTGGAGAAGATCATCTGGACACCCTGCTGGCTATGGGCACCCTCATCGATGCCCATGAAGGCGCGGGCCAGTACAAAGAGGCGTTGGAACTTCACAAGAAGGTCGTGAGCGCCAAAATCAAAATGTTGGGCGTTCACAACACCGACACTTTGGGGGCCATGAGCAAACAGGCCTACGTCCACTACGAGTTGGAAGAGTTTCAGGAGTCGTACGAACTCTACAAGAGGGTCTCGGAATTCAAGACAAGAGAGTTGGGACAGACGCATCCCGAATCTCTTACGGCCATGGACTGTCTTGCCTACGCCCACCAACACCTGGGCCGGACGCAGGAGATGCTGGAGCTTCGAAAGAAGTTGGTGGCCATCTCCAAAGAGGCGCTCGGAGACGAACACGAGCAAACCATCTCCTACATGCTTGAGTTGGCCGCTGCATACAATCGATTGGACCGTCATCAAGAAGCGCTCGTGCTTGAAGAAGACTTGGTGAAGGCCAGAACAAAGGCACTGGGAAAAGAGCACCTGCACACCCTCGTCTCCATGGTCAATCTGGCCAACAACTACTACAGGCTTGAGCGATATCAGGAGGCGTTGGAGCTTGAAGAGAAGGTTCTGGAGGTCAGAACAAGGCTTTTGGGCGAAGAACACAATGACACTCTCTCCGCCATGAGCAATCTTGCCCAAACCCATCATAGGATTGGCCGGTATCAGGATGCGTTGGGGCCTCGTGAGAAGGTGTTGGAGGCCAGATTGAGGCTCTTGGGCGAAGAGCACAATGACACTCTCTCCGCCATGGGCAACCTTGCCCAAACCTATCACGCGATTGGTCGATACCAAGATGAGTTGGGACTCCGTGAGAAGCTTTTAGAGATCAGAAAAAAGACGCTTGGGGAAGAGCACTTGGACACTCTTTTTGCCATGGGTGCCTTGTCCGAGACCCTCAATCGACTGGGACGATATCAAGAAGAGTTAACGCTCCGGATGAAGACGTTGGAGATGGGTACAGAGGCTCATGGGGAGGAACACCTTGCGGTTCTGACCTTTGCCAACAACCTCGGTGTCGCATTCGGTCAACTGGGCCGCCATCAGGAGGCGTTGGAGATTGAAGAGAAGGTGTTGGAGGCCAGATTGAGGCTTTTGGGCGAAGAACATGACGGTACGATCATCATCATGGGTAACCTCGCCCACACGTATCAGAAAGTCGACCGTCATCAGGATGCACTTGGGCTTAAAGAGAGGGTGTTGGAGATCAGGACGAGGCTTTTGGGCCAAGAGCACAAGGACATTCTCTCTGCCATGAACAACCTTGCCCAAACCTACCAGGACGTTGGCCGGTATCAGGATGCGTTGAGGCTTCGTGAGAAGCTTGTGGGGGTCAGAAAAAAGGCGCTTGGAGAAGAGCACCCAGACACACTCATGGCCATGAACACCCTGTCCATCACCTACAACCGCCTTGGCCGGCATCAAGACGAACTGGCCATTCGTGAGAAGTTGCTTGGGATGGGCGCAAAGGTTCATGGGGAGGAACACCCCTCGACCCTGACCTTTGCCAGCAACCTTGGCGCCACGTTCAGCGAACTGAGCCGCCATCAGGAGTCATTGGAGCTTCACCAAAAGACGTTGACGCTCAGAGTTAAGGTGTTGGGCCCAGAGCATGCAGACTCGCTCACTTCAATGGACCATCTGGCCATGGCCTACACCGACACCGGACGTCACCTGGAGGCGTTGAAGCTCGAAGAGGAGGCGTTGGAGGTCAGAACGCGGATTTTGGGAGCAGAAGACCCAGACACACTGCGAACCATGGGCTTGCTCGCCACCATACTCATCAACATGGGTCGGTATGCCAAAGCGCTGGAGCTTGGCAAAAATATTCTGGAGATGAGGACGGAGCTCCTTGGAACTGAACACCACAGCACTTTGTCTGCACGGGCCCTTGTTGCTGTGACCTTTCACTATCTGGGTCAATACTCCGAGGCTCTGAAGTGGGGGCAAGAGGTGGTGGACATAAAAACAAGGCTCCAAGGGGCAGAGCACCCCGACACTTTGGTTTCTGCCCACAACCTCGCCGCAGCCCTTTATGGCCTTGGCCGATATCAAGAGGCCCTGGAGCGCCACGAAGAGGTTTTTAAGATCAGGACAAGGACGCTGGGCCCGGAGCACATTGACACCCTGCACTCCATGGGCAACCTCGCCACGACGCTCGGCCGCTTTGGACGCCACGCCGAGGCGCTGGAGTTGGCCAAGCAAGCCTTGAAAGGTCGAATACAGTTGCTGGGAGAAGAGCACCGATACACCTTGCGCTCTGTGTCTGACATTGGGCTCATCTACAATCTGATGAAGCTCGGCCAAGAGGCCCTGGAGTTCAACGCCAAGGCCCTGGAACTCAGGACCAGGGTGCTGGGGGCGACACACCCAGACACGCTGCGAACCATGGGCGAGCTTGCCACCGCACACAATCTTCTGGGAGAACATCAAGAGGCGCTTGAACTGACGGAAAAAGCATTGGCGTTGGTGGTGGAGGCCCTTGGAGAGGATCATCCCGATGTCTTCACCGCTTTGGCCGACCTTGGTTGCACCCTTCATGAGCTCGGGCGTCACGCAGAGGCGCTGGAACATCTTGAGAAGGCCCTGGAGATGAGGACAAAGGTGCTGGGGCCAGACCACCCCGTGACATCGGGTCTCTTCAGGCACCTTGGCGCCGTCCATGATGCCCTTGGACATGGGCAAAAGGCGGTGGAGTGCCTGCAAGCCGGTGCAGAGGGTCTGGGCAAAGCGCTGGGGCCCAATCACCCCAAGACCCTGGACGTCCAGGAGGCTCTCACAGACCTCCTGGCGAAGCGATCTGAGCCTTGAGTTTGGGTCTGAGGTCAAAGCAGGGTTTTAAGGCAAAGCCGCAAACATGCCGCACTGGGCGGCCTCAAGGATGGAGACGTCGTTGCGGGCCACGTCGGTGCACGCCACCTCACGCATCTGGCGCCGACACGTCAGGTAGGCCTGGATTTGTTCGGGCTGGACGTCCTGGCAGGTGAAGATGCGTGGGAAGCTCTCCTCGATTTCAGCCGGTGAGAGCGTTGAGCAGCGCGGCAGCACCTCGGACATCAGGACCGCCAATGATGCGCAGACGTCCTGAGCCGATATGGTGTTGGTGCGCGCATAGAGGCCTTCGCATTCGGGCGGCAGCCAGGCCTCGGCCACCTGTGTTTGGCGGCAGGTGGCGCTGGGGATGGCTTCCAGGCACGCTTGCCTTTGTTGTTTGCTCTCCTCATCGCGTCCCGGTTGTGCTTCCACGCAGCCGTAGTCCCGCGCCAGTTCTTCTTCGTTCAGCACAAAGGCGTTGTCGCCGCAGGCGACCGAGCGTGTCACGAGTGCCTGGCGCGCAGCGACGTTGAAGACCGTGCAGTTGAGGTTGCCGCTGGTGTCGACCTCGGCAAAGCACCCATCGCCCAGCGAGAGCCAGGCGATGATGTCGTCGCCAGCGGCGTTGGCCTGGTCGCAAGTGGCGTTGGTGATGTCATCGAGGCACTCAAAGTGTTCGGCCACGTTGGTCACCTCGCTGCACGAGAGCGTTTGCAGGGCCAGATCGTGCCGCGCGTTGGCGGCATCGCGGTCTCCATCGCACAAATAGGTGCGGTAGGAGATGGCCGAGGCGAGGTCTTGGCAAGGGTCCTCGATGCCAAGTTTGACGGTCTCGCCGCAGCCTGTGGTTGCTATGGCGCAAAGCCATAAGGTGCAGAGTGTGAGTGCGTGGGGGGTGCGTTTGTGGGCGTGTCCTGGGTGCATGGCGTCGGCTCTCCTCAGTGCTGCCCAAAGGCGAAGGTGGCGCTCAATTGGAACTGCCACGCGTCGGCCGCAAAGGGGAAGATGTCGAGAATCTCGGGGTCGTTGCGGAAGGCCTTGAGGTTCACCGTGCCGTCTTCCATGGGGAAGAGGGCCTCGACTCCAATGGCGAGCCGCTGCTCGTCGCCGATGCCAAAGAAGGCCATGCGCGGGAGGTTGACGGTGCCGATGTAGCCCGACACCTCCATGCCCCACAAAAGGTCGTCCTGGATGGCGCGTCGGCGCTGCGTTGGGTCCTGGGCGATGTTGAAGCCGGGGGTGTGCACGCTGAGGCGGAACTCACGCACCTGGGCTTGAGGGCGCCAGGCGTAAGCCAGGTGGAGGTCGAAGATCTGGACGATGTCATTCTGGCGCAGGTGCGCCGTCCACAGGTCGAGCTGCTTGACGATGGCGTCTCGCAGCGCACCCTGGAGGTCATCGACGTTGGGCAGCGCCAGACGAAGCTTGCGCACAGAGGCCGAGCTTGACCCTTGCCAGCCGCCCCGGTTCCACCAATCAAAGCCGTCTTTGCCCGCTTGCAGGTAGCTCAGTTCGCTGCTTTCCTGGAAGTTTTGCACCGCTGCGCGTGCGTAGAGCTTCAAGCGGCGCTGGTCGATGCTGGCGTAAAAGCCGCTGGAGCCGATATAGCCCGCCGCTGCGGTCACCAGCCCAAGGTCCAGCTCGCCGCCAGCGATATAATCGCCCTCGATGGCGCTGACCCCATCGCCGTTGCGCAGCGTGCCTGCCCCAAAGACCGGGGCCATGATGGTGTAAACGCCCCCGTAGGTGGCCACGATCCCTGTGCCCAGGGCCCGGTCAAAGGCGCTGTTGACCAATACCCCCGAGGTGACGCTGGCCGAGTAGAAGAGCGTCAGTGGCCCTGTCCGAAAGCCAAGCCCAAAGTTGACGGCGCCCAGGTCGAAGTCTGCGATCCCCACGTTGGCGTCGCACCCCGTCAAGCTCACCGGAACCTTTGTCAGTCCATAAAGCCCCATCGTGCCGTAGTGCACCACGGTGCCGCGCCGCTCCCACTCGACAAGGTCTTCCAGGTCGAGTGAGAGTTGCTCCAACATCGAGCGCTCATCGTCTTGTCCGCCTGCGTAGCGGTAGAGCGCTTCAGCGTCGTAGACCGCTGCCGCCAGCTCTGGCAAGACGATGTTTTTGAGTGTGGTGACGGCGCCAAAGAGCTTGGCGTTGGTCGCATGGGCACCGCGCGCCAACTCATAAGGCACCCCGCCGGGCAGCGCCCGATTGACCTGACAGTCCTGGGTCCCATTGAACTGCGCCAGCGACGTGGTTGGCGCCCACAACCCCCAAAGTGCCCAGAGCCCCAAGGCCCACCACGCCCACGCCCCACGCCTGGGGGCCGCGCCCGATTGTTTCGTCGTCATCTTGTCACCCCAACTGAACCATGAACCACTTATCACATTTTGAGGCTGTGATTTTCAAGTTTTATAAAGAAGAGGGCGGCCATCACCGAAGCCATGGATGGTGAGGTGAGGCGGATTCATGTGGGAGTTGTGGGGCTGCTGGCTGTTGAAGGCGAGGGGGAAAAACGAGCAAAGGCCACCGTGTGGGGTGGCCTTTGTTTGGTCTTCTGTGTGACTTGAAGAAGAACACGCGCAGTGCGTGTTCCTCTGTGTGTGTTGGCTCACTTGGGCAGGCAAACCGTGGCGGTGCGGTCGGCGGCGGTGCTGGAGCCGATGTGGCGCTTCTCTTCGACGCAGGCCTGGTTGGACAGGCAGTCGGCGTCGGCGTTGCATTTGCGCACGCACTGACCGGTGATGCCTTCGTCGAGGCTGACGCAGAAGGTGGCGGGCTTGTCGGAGCGGTCGGCGCAGAAGCCCTCGCAGCTCTGGGAGCAGAAGCCTTCCTGGACGTCGTCGCCGGTGACGGGGTCTTGGCCGACGACGAAGCTCTCGCAGAAGCCAGCGGCGTTGCCGTCGTTGAAGTCGCAGTCGAGGTCCTGGGCGCAGGCGTCGCCGGTGAAGGGCTTGGGCTCAGGGATTTTGCCGTTGAGCAGCGGGAAGGTATCGACGTCGTCGATGTTGGTGAAGGTGTAGCCGTTTTCGATGAGGGTGACGATCACGCTCTCAAGGTTGTTGGCGGTGTAGTCGTGGATGTCATGGAAGAGCAGCACACCGCCGTTGTTTTTGCGGGTTTGATCCATGATGTAGCCGGCCATGTCGCTGCGAAAGCGGTCAGGCACATGGGCGAAGGTCCGCGAGGAGCAGTGGCCCCTGCCACCAGTGGGGCTGTTGAAGCACCAGTCGGCCGAGTCCACGGTCCAGCCTGTGCTGACCATGCCGGCTGCGGCGAGCTGTTCCATGCGGGTGCAGTTGGCAGCGCCGAAGGGGAAGCGGAAGTAGCGGGGCGTGACGCCGTAGTTCTGGAGGATCTCGGTGTTGCCGTTGATCTCGCGCTCGAACTGTGCGGAGCTGACCTGTGACATGTTGGCGTGGGTCATGGTGTGGTTGGCCAGGATGTGGCCCTCATCGACCATGCGCTGGAGGATGGCGTCGCCGCTCTCGCCGGAGCCCTTGGCGGCGTTGCCAAGGATGAAGAAGGTCGCTTTGATGTCGTAGGCCTTGAGGATGTCGAGCACCTTGTCGGTCTTGCCCGCCTTGGGACCATCATCAAAGGTCAGCGCCACGCGCTTTTGGAAGTCGGTCTCGCCATTATCCGGGATGCCAAAACCCTTGCAGTTGAGCGTGTCCTCTTTGCCGCCCTGGCTGGCCTCATAGAGCTCGTTGTACTGCGAGTAATCCACACCCTGGTCGTCTTGCTCATCGACAGCGTCAGCGCCGCAAGCGGCCAACGCCAACACCGCCAGCACACCGGCCAGCTTCACACCCTGCATCATCAAGTTCTTCATCTATCTTCTCTGGTTAGGAAGTTTAGGAATTGGGAACTTCCAAATCAAAACACAAAACTCAGTCTTGTAGTGTGACCCGGGTACAGAGTCAATGCCAGCCCCAATCTTACCCCAAACTCGTCACAAGCAACACGCACAGCCCATGAATGGATGGTGGAGCCGCTTGCCTGGTGACCGCAGTGACCTGCTCGTAGGGACCAATCAACCTCACCACAACGTGGTTCGGTCCCGGCACAGGCCAAAAAGCAGGGCGGTGTGGCGTTTTTGATTCAGGCATTGTGGCCCGGCAGGCGCTTTTTGAGCGTGCCAGCGTCTTCAAGCCGAGCCCTGGGTTTGGGAGGGAAGGGCGGCACCCCACCCAGAATCTGCGCACACCAAAACACTGTCCGCGCCTTGAACGCCTCCAGCCAATCGGTCACATCAGCGCCGCGTTCCTTCAACCCGCGATACGACTCAAACGCCGCCACAAGCTCCGCGGCCCACGGGTGGCCATCCTGGCCAAAATCGTCGTCTCGGTTGGCCCGCTCCAAACCCAATTCCAAAAGCCGTGCCGCTTCCTCTATCCACCAAGCCTCCAGGCCATCCCCAGCCCCCCGGCCAAGCTCCAGCTGCGCACCATGCACAAGCCGCGCAGCCGACTCGCCCAGCCAGATGTCG
>CAKZKQ010000571.1 GCA_937123825.1 uncultured Pseudomonadota bacterium | reverse complement strand
GGTGAGGGGGTCGAGCGCATGGGGGAGGCAGACGGCCTCAAGGCCAGAGGCCGCGAGCTCGTAGGTGGCGCCGTTGACGTCGGGGGCGCGGACGGTGACGCTCTCGGCGCGCTTGACGTCGTGGAAGACGCCAGGGATCGACAGGCAGCCCTCTTCCCAGACGATTTTGCCCTCTTTTTGGATGATCTCGGGGTTGATCAGGACCCAGAGGTTGTCGGGATCGTCGGGGGCGCTGGTGTCGATGACGCAGATGCGCAGGTCGCTGCCGATCTGAGGCGCGGCCAGCCCGATGCCCGGGGCGTCGTACATGGTGTCGATCATGTCTTTGACCAGCGCGCGCACATCGTCCGTAATCTCTTCAACGGGCCGGCACTGCACGCGCAACACGTCGTCGGGGTAGAGCACAAGATCTTTGATGGCCATCTGAATCCTCCGAAGCCGTCAGGCCGTGCCTGATGCGCTTGCGCGGCCCGCGCTGTGCGGGGCTGGCGAGGCTCAGGGTCGCGGCGAATGTATGCAGGCGGTGTGGGTGAGTCCAGCGCGTTGTGCCGGGGCATGTTGGGGTGTTCTACAGACCCGGGCGCGCACAAGGCGCACGCCGCCTTGCGACGGGATGTCGTCTGGGGAGAGAACCTATGCGTTGGCGTCGTGGCCGTCAAGCGCGTCCTGCGAAGGCTCTAAGAGGCCGATTCAAGCAGCGCGTTGAAGTGCAGGTTGCTGTCGCTGACGGTCTTGACGATCAGGTTGAGCGTGGACATCAGCGACCGGATCGTGGTCTGGCGCTGAAGCTCGTTGCTCCAGAACTGGGCGCCCCAGGCAAAACCCTTGCCCGTGTCGGCCAAACGGATGTGAATGTTGGTTTCGTGCTCTTCGCGCTCCCAGCGCGAGACGTCAAACTCCCAAAAGGGCTGTTCCATCAGCACACGCACAAAGGCGCGCACATCCCGGGTGGCCAGATAGACCGAGTAGATCTCGTCCTCAGCATCGTCCAACTGTCCTTGTGGGCGATGGCTGAGCAGGACCCATCCTGTACCGGAAATCTGCAACGTCAAGGTGCCTTCGGGCCAATCTTCCGAGCCAATCTGGCAAAAGAAGTGAAAACCCTTGGCCCCTTCCCGGGCGTTTTTGATGGCGGTCAGACGTTTGAGCAAGACCTCTATCGGCTCTGACACAGACGCTTCTCCAGAATCACGGCGACCCCTTTTGGTGGGTTGTCGCCTTGCCGCTGCTGCCGTGGCGCGTTTTCGCTGTGAGCGCGCAAGCCCTGTTATAGGGCGCGGTGCGCAGGTAAATCAACCACCCATTGTCAGCGCAGGCCGCGACCAGTGTCTCTGGGCGGTGCGCCAACCACTGCGCGGTGTGTGAGATCGAGCCGTTGGCTCGATCCAGAGTCTGCCTGCATTAGAGCAGTCAAAGACGGTCACGACGGGATCGGCGAGCATGAGCAAGGGATCGCATGGTGCGCTCCATTGGTTGCTTGGCCCGCTTTGGGTCGTTTTTGTCTTCCTGGCTGCGCAAGCAAACCCAGACAGACACTGGTATGGTATTCGGGTGTTCGATGTCCCGGCCATTCGAGATCATAAGAGAGCCCCGGTGACAAAATCAACCGTTACCGCCGTTCTGAGCACAATCCCTGCCTTCGAGGGTGTGTTTGGGTCGGTGGTTTTCAGGAGCAGGATATGACGCGTGTACTTTTGTTGTGCTTGATGTTGGGGCTGGCCAGCGTGGCGTGCGGCACCGCGCCTCCAAAGGCCGACAAGGGCCCGGCAGGGGGCGCCGCGGTCGATGAACTCTTCATCAACCCAAACGCCAACGACGCTCAAAAGGGTGTCCAGGCGCTCAAACTCTTTCGCCAGGCACAGGCCACCGCCTCGGGGGGAGACCCCGTGGCTGCGGTGGACCTCTACCGAAAGGCCCTCAAGCTCTACGAAGAGTTGGACGACGCCCCCGCCCAGGCCGCCATCCACAACGACCTGGGGTTGATGCTCAAGGCCGCCGGACAGTTGGACAAGGCCAGGGGACTGCTGGAGCGTGCCGTCTCGCTTGCCCAAAAGGGCACTGAGCCGTTGATCCTGGCCGAAGCCCAACTCAACCTGGGATTGGTTCACTATGAGATGGGCCAGGACGACGCCGCGATGATGCGCCTTAGCGACGCGCTGGCCAGCGCCTCCAAAGCCAAGGCCGCCGAGCTCCAGGGGCTGGCCTACAACGCCCGAGGCAACATCCACCGCCGCGCAGGCGCCCACGACAAGGCGATCGAGGACTACCGGCAGGCCACCGCTGCGTGGACCTCGCTTGGCCGTCAGGACTTTGCGGCGGTCTCGGTCATGAACGTCGGCTACTGTCAGGTGATGCAGGGCAAGACCGACGCTGCGGCGGTCACTCTGCAGGGCGCGCTCGACTTGCTCGACAAGCGCTCAAAAGCCGACAGCGGACCGCTGGCCCCCCACATCCAGGACCTCATCCACCTCATCAAGACCGATCCGGCCGCCGCGCGTCAGAAAGTCGACAAAGCGCTGGCCCAGTAGCGCTTGATTCGTATTGTCAGGAGGGTTCACCGGCAACCAGCACCGCCAGCATCTCGACGTGGTAGGTCCTGGGGAACATGTCAAACGCCGTCAGCGACTCCAGCCGATACGCGCCGCCCTCCAGCAAAAGTCCCAGATCTCGCCCCAACGTCGGGGGATCGCACGACACATAGACAATGCGTTTGGCCGCCAGCTTCAGCAGGTCAGCGACCACCTCTTTGGCCCCAGTGCGGGGCGGATCGAGCAGCACACGCTCGTAGCGGCCCGGTTGGGTGTCTTTGGCTGGCAGTCCCACGCTCAAATCCCGAACGTCAAAGCTCAGCCGCGAGCGCTGCGGCGGCTCAAAGTGTGTGTCGGCCCCTTGTCTGGCGGCGTCGATGGCGCCAGCGTCCAACTCATATCCGCGCACTTCGGCGCCCGCTCTGGCCACGCTGAAGCTGAAGTTGCCTGCCCCGCAGTACAATTCCAGCACGCGCTGCCCCTCTTTGAGGTCCAACGCCGCCAGCGTGCGCTCAATCAGGGCTTCGTTGATGGCGTCGTTGGCCTGCGTAAATGCGCCCACCGTCAGACGCCGATCCATGCCATCGGCGCGCAACGTAAAGTGCACGTCCCCCATATCGACCACCGAGCCACGTTTGTTGTTCTGGGGTTTCAGGCGCACGCCGCCCAGCGCGCCGCCCAACTTCAAGCGCCCTTTGAGCCGCCGGGCTGCCTTGTCATGGTGGCGCATCTGCAAGAGCCCCACAGCGCGCTGGCCGTCGGCGTCCAACTCCAGCAAGAGCGACCCGCCGCCCAGGCCTCCAAGCGCACCCTGGAGCGCGTCACGGGCCCCAAGGAGCGTTGGGTGGGCCACCAGACAGTCTGGGATCTGGGTCAGGCGGTGGCTCCCCGCGGCGTAGAAGCCCATCTGACCGCGCTCGTTGATCTTCAAACGCAGCCGACGCCGATAACCCTGGTCGCTGGGCGCCTGAACCGCTTCGACCGGCACCTCAAGGCGCAGGCGGCCAGCGCGCTCAAGTGCTTCGACGGCGGCCTGACGCTTCCATAGCCAGGCGTCCTGGGCCGAGGCGCCCCAGAGCTGACATCCACCACACCGACCGTCTGCCAGCGGGCACAGCGGTTCAACGCGCGACGCAGAGCGCTGCACAAAGGCGTGAATTTGGCCTTGGACAAAGCGTTTTTTGTTCTTTCGAACCTGGATCTGGACCACGTCTCCGGGCAGCGCGCCTCGGACAAAGGCCACGCGGCCATCGGGGAGCCTGCCGACGCCGTCACCCCCAAAGCCAAGCCGCTCGATGGTGACAGGTCCCAGGGGGGATGGGGGTTGGGGGCTCACGGGCGAGCGCTGATCAGTTCGGGGCCGCGGGCGGGGCCCTGGACCACGCCGACCAGGTCGTAGGCGGTGGCTTTTTCGATCTCGACCTCGACAAACTGACCCGGCAGCGCGGGGGCGCCGCCGTCGTCGTAAGAGAGGTAGACGACGCCGTCGATGTCGGGGGCCTGGCCGTAGTGGCGGCCCTCGGTGACGTACTCATGTTCCTGGCTGACGCCATCGACCAGGACCTTCATGCGGCGGCCGACGAGCGCCTGGTTTTTGCGCTCGCTGATCTCCTGCTGAAGCGCCATCAATGCATCGCGGCGCTCCACCTTCACGTGCTCCTCAACCTGCTCGCCCATTTCCCCCGCCAGAGTGTTCTCTTCGATGGAGTAGGTGAAGGCGCCCACGCGGTCAAACTCGACCTCTTTGACCCAGTCGTAGAGTTCCTGGAAGTCTTCGTCGGTCTCGCCGGGGAAGCCGGTGATGAAGGTCGTGCGCAGGACCAGATCGGGCACCTGGCGCAGGCGCGCGATGAGGTCGGCCTGCTTGTTGCGCTTGATGTTGCGCCGCATGGCCTTCAGGACGCGCCCGGAGATGTGCTGCAGCGGCATGTCCACGTAGGGCAGCACGCGGTTGTCGGCCGTCAGCAGCTCCAGCAGCTCGTCCGAGAAGTTCCACGGGTACATGTAGAGCATGCGGACCCAGTCGAGTCCATCGACCTCGTTGAGGCCGTGGAGCAGTTCGACCAGGGCATTGCGGTTGCCAAAGTCGGTGCCGTAGCTGGTCAGGTCCTGGGCGATGAGGACGACCTCTTTGACGCCGGACATGGCCAGGAAGCGGGCCTCCTGCAGGACATCGTCGACCTGGCGAGAGACCTGCTTGCCGCGGATTTTGGGGATGATGCAGAAGGAGCAGGTGCGGTTGCAGCCCTCGGCGATCTTCAGGTAGGAGGTGCCGCCTCGGGCGGTGTTGACCCGGTCATCGCGCGAGGCGTAGAGGTAGCTGCCTTCGCTGATGTAGGCGCGCTGGGGCAGGCTGCCGCTGAGGGCCTGGTTGATGCGCTGGAATTCGTTGGTCCCCAGGAAGGTGTCGACCTCGGGCATGCCGGCCTGGAGTTCGTCGCCGTAGCGCTGCGCCATGCAGCCGGTGACGATCAGGCGCTCGGCCTTGCCGCCGGCGGCCTGTTTGAACTGCGCCATCTCCAAAATGGTGTCGATCGACTCTTCTTTGGCCGAGTCGATGAAGGCGCAGGTGTTGACGACGATGCAGTCGGCCTCATCGGGCTCCGAGACCAGCGTGTAGCCGTCGCCGCGCATCAAACCGATCATGATCTCGCTGTCGACCCGGTTTTTGGGACAGCCAAGGCTCACCACATGGACTTTCTTCATGATTCACACACCCGGTACATCCTGACATTCATTGCATTGGGGCGCGTGTCATAAATCCACCACGGCACGCGCGCAGATGCTTTCTATGGCCGATCATGGCCAGGGGTGCAAGTCCTTAAGGGGGTGGATTTGAACGGCGAGCGGTTGAAGGGGCTCGTCGTGAGGGGGTTATTGGCCGCTGCGGAAGCGGTCGCGCAGGGATTTTTGCGACTGGAGGCGCTCAAGGCTCTGGCGAAGTTCGGCGGCCTGGGGATGGTCTGGGAAGCGCTGGACGGCGCGCTGGTACATGTGGATGGCCTGGTCGACCTGGCGTTCTTTTTCGAGCATCTGGGCCAGGGCGATCGTCAACTGGGGATCGTCGGCGTTGAGCTCAAGGGCGCGGGTCAGGTCGCGGATCGCCGCGGGGGTTTGACCGCGGACCATGGCGTAGAGCGCCGAGAGGCGATAGAAGCGCCAGCGCAGTTGTGAGCGCTGGATGGCGTAGGGGCGCAGGCTTTGGAGGAGCTTGTCGACCTGCCGAGCCCAGGCGCCGCCTTCGTCTTTGGCGCCCAGGTCTTTGGCGTGGTCGATGAGCAGCTCGGTGGCGGTGAAGAGCAGTTCGACGTCCCTGGGGTGGTGTTTGATGCCTTCGAGGGCGACTTCGAGCGCCTGGGCGGGGGTTTTGAGGTGCGTGGTGGCCAGAGTCAGCACCACGTAGGCGGCCGCAGGCGCCGGGGCGGGCTCGAGCAAGCCGCTGGCGACCTTGTGGGCGCGCGGCCAGCGCCCGAGGGCGGCTTCGGCCTGTGCGACGCGGATGTGAATGATCCGTCGATCTTCTGGTGCGTTGATCGTCTCCAGCATCGCGGTGGTAATGTCCAACACGCGCCCGGGGCGTTTGTCTTCAAGGAGCTTGTCCAGCAGGTGCGTCCAGACCTCGGGCCGCGCGGGCATGGCGGCAGCGACCTCTTTGGGGTCGGCAAAAATCCTGGCGACCTCTTCGGCGATGACGCCGCGTCCGTCTCCTTCGGTCTGGCAGGCCAGCTCCAGCGCCCGGCGGTAGTGTTCAAGGGCCTTGGTGCGTTTGTTTTGTCCCAGCAGGTCGCGGGCCATCAGGAGCCACGGGGCTGGGTTGGAGCGATCAAAGTCGCGGGCGCGCTCCAGCGCGGCGCGTCCCTGGTCGGGTTGTCCTGCGCTCCGGTAGCCGATGTAGGCGCTGAGGTAGGCCGGCGAGTAGGCCGGGCGGCGCGCTAGCACGGCGCGGGTGGCGCGGTCGATGGCTTCGGGCTGGGGGTTGGGTTTGGCAATGAGGGACTTGAGCGAGTGCATGGGGCCGCCGGTGGCGGTGTCCATGGCGGCGGGCAGCGAGAAGAGCGACAGGAGGGCGACGGCGGCCAGGGCGGCCACGGGCAGCAGGCGGCGCCACGGCGGCGGCTCAAGCTGGGGCTCGTCCTGGTCGGGGGTGTCTTCCTGGCTGAGGCCTTCGCGCTGGCGGCGGCGCTCGGCGCGGTGTGCGCGCGCTTTTTGGCGCAGGACTTCGTAGCGGGCATCGCGGCTGCGGGCCAGTGCCAGCAAAAAGACTGCGGGGAGCAGGACGCCGGGGATTTCCAGGCTGAAGCCCGTGGCGGCGTCCATGCCCAGGAAGGCGAACGCGCCAAAGAGGCCCGTCATAACGGGCAGATCTTCTTTTTTCCAGCCGCGGCGCATGCCTAGGGGCAAGACAGCGGCGGCCACGGCGATGATGATCAGCGCTCCCAGGGGCAGGCCGTAGTCGATGAGCACCTGGAGGTAAGTGTTGCCGACGTAGTCCATGCGGCCAGGCAGGTTGGGGTGTTCGGTGGCGGCGAAGGCGTCGCTGAAGCTGGCCCGGCCAAGGCCAAGCCAGGGGTTTTGCTGGGCCATTTGCCAGCCCTGTGCCCACAGTTCGGTGGGGGCGACCCAGAGCAGGCCCTGGCGCTCGACCAGGAACGAAGTTTGCTCGGCCAGCTTGGTCCACGCGGCCCACAGGCCCAGGCCCACGCCGCAGATGGCCACCACGATGCCCACGGTGACGCCCTTGCGGCTGGAGACGCGTCGTCGAAGGGTCAGGGCCCCGAAGGCCAGCAGCCCCAACGTCCAGGCGACCAGCGCGCTGGCGCTGAGTGTCATCACCAGCCCGGCGGTGCAGATCCCAAAGGCGATCACCAGCGTGGCGCGGTGGACCTTGAAGTCCTGGCTCATGCTCAGCCCCAGGGGGATGAAAGAGAGCATGCCCAGCAGGGAGGCCAGGTGGTTTGGGTTGACGAAGGTGGATGAGAAGAAGGGCAGCTCGGCCAGGTCGCGCGGTTTGTAGAAGAGCAGCAGCCCCTCGGCGCCGACGACCTTCTGGATGACGCCGATGACGACCAGAGCGGCGCCGATGGCAGGCATCAAGAGGAGCATCTTTTGGAAGCGTTCTTTGTCGCCCAGGAGGTTGAAGGCGGCGACGTAGAGCGCGGTGGCGGTCAGCAGTCCAAAGCCCGCGCGGGCGGCTTCGCCCGGTTGTAGGCTCAGCGAGGCGGTGCCGGGGGGTCCCCCGGAGGTGGCCTCAAAGGCGTAGCGGACCCACTGTGCGATCTGGGGGCTGAGGGCGTCGATGAGGCCCAGGGGCAGCGGCATGGCCTGGATGAAGGTGACACAGGTCAGCCCCAGCAGGGTCCATCCCAGCAGTCCCACGCGCAGCGGTTCTTGTTGGAGGTGTCGGATGCCGACGGCGCCGCCGAGCGCGAGCATGGCCATCAGCGCCAGCGGCACGATGGTGATCAGGTGCACGGAGCCGATGGCCAGCGGTGCCAGCACAAGCACGGCGGTCATCAAGGCCATGGTGACCTTGTCGATCCGCGCCAGGCGTTCGCGCAGGCGTTTGCGAGCGTGGCGGTCGGCGTGGCGTTTGGCCTGTCGCTGACGGCGTTCTTTGCGGTGTGCCACGTCCCGATCGACGCGCGCCAACTCCACGGGATCAAGGCGAGCCTTTTGGGGGGAGTTGGAGATGCCGCCTCGGAAGCCTTCGGGCAGAAGGTTGGGGATGGGTTTGTTGTCCTCCCCTTTGGGCTTGGCAATGGTCAGGCTGGGCTTGCGGTGGCGTTTGGGATCGAGCTTGGGTCCGGCCGCAGCGTCTTGCGGTTTGGGTTCCAAGCTGTCCGGAGAGATGTCCGCGTGGTCGTTGTCGGACCGATCCTCCGTCATGGGTGTCTCCTGAAACGTGCCGGCGGCTTTGGCCCCTGCCCCCGGCGTGCAGCATCACTCATATAGGAATTCGGTCACCGTGTGCAAGTGGGTTCACTGCTGGGCGTCTTCTTTGGGCAGGTCGCGCACGACGGGTGTGTCGGCCAGCACATCGTTTTCTTCAAAGTGGAAGGTCAGCCCGATGCTCACAGTCTGGATGGAGGACTTGTAGTTGCCGTTGTTGACGATCGGCAGCTCTTCGTCTTCGTTGGCCAGGGGAGCGACCATTTCCTGCTGTCCGTTGGTGACGTTGCGCTCAAAGTTGAAGATGTGCAGGTAGGCCAGATCGATGTCCATGTAGCCCAGCGCGATCGTGGCGCCAGCGCCAAGCCCAAAGCGCTCAAATGAGATGAAGTCCAGGTGGGTGAACTCTTCGGGGACGGCGGCGGTCTCGTAGAAGGTGCCAGCGCGCACCGAGAGCCAGGAGTTGGGGTTGTAGTCGCCGCCGAGGCGCAGCGAAATGGTGTCCTCCCAGTTTTTCTCCAGGATGATGTCGTCTTCAAGCGGGACTTCGAGGCCGGCCTGGATGGGGCCTTCGATGTTGATGCGGAACTCTTCGGTCCGGCTCCAGAACTCGTACGTGGCGGCCAACTCGATGTCGAAAAGTTCACGGTTGTCGACGATGTGAGCGTAGCGGGCGCTCAGGCGCAGGACGTCGGCCTGCTCGACCTGGAAGGTGGCCTTGTCGCCCAGGAGCTGGGCGTTGACGGCGGGATCGGCCAGGATGCCGTTGAACTCGATGTCGGCGGTGCCTTCCTGTTTGATGGAGTTGGGCAGTTGGTAGGTCAGCCCGAAGCTCAGCGACTGGTTGACGTCGTAGGCGATGCCGATGATCCCGGTGGGGCGAAGTTCGCTCAGCGTCAGTGTGGTCAGCGCGTCATCGTCGGGGTTTTCATCGCTCAACTCGTTGCCCGACACCAGGCAGCACGAGGAGGTGACGGTCTTGAAGCTGCTCTGGGTGTGGGCCAACTGGAAGGTGGCACCCAGGCGAAAGCCACCGGTGCGCCAGGCGGCCGCCAATGAGTAGAAGACCTGCAGGAGTTTGGACTCGACCAGGACAAAGCGTTGGGGTCCGTCTTTGGGGAAGCGGCGCAGGCCGTAGGCGTTGGGGCCGTAGATGCCAAAGCCAAAGGCAAAGTCATCGAGCCCGAAGTCGGCCGAACCAAAGAGCATGGGCTCTGGGAAGGCGCCCGAGCCGCCCACGCCGCCAAACTCGTTTTCAACGGTGTTGTAGCTGTTGCCGTCGATGTCGGTGCCCGCGCGGGTGAACTCAAGGTCGAGGTCATGGAGGCTGAAGTCGATGGTGAGGTGGTAGCCTTCGAGGCGCGTCAGCAGGGCGGGGTTGAGGTAGACGACCTCTGGGCCGTTGGCGCCGAGCATGTAGGCGCCGCCGCGCCCTGCGGCCTTGGTGCCAAGCTCTGGGAAGGTGAAGCCGCCTGCGCTGGCGGTGCTGGCCGTCATCCATAGGGTTGTTGTCACGGCCAGCGCCATCCACAGCGCCAGACCGCATTTGTTGCGCCTGCTGAAAGTTCTCAAAACCTCTCTCCCCTTGATGCCACGCGGATTTGCGTGTCCGGTCATGCCGTGCATGTGATGATTTTCGCCAAAACCTATCCCCCCGTTATAGAAAAGGACATCTGTTGGCGTCAATCGGCGCAGCGCTGTGCTCCCGGCCGTCAATGTCACAGCCGGACGAACGCTGCAAAGGCAAAGTGGGAGAGGCATGCAGAGGTTCAACTCAAAGGCGCTCTTGTTGAACGGCGCGGTGGGGGCTGTGGTGGCCACGGGGCTTGGCGGGTTGGTGTTGGCCAACGACGACGTGCCGGGTGTGGCGGTTCTGGTCCCGGTCTTGGGGGCGGTGCTCTATGTCTTGTGGTCCATGCGGCGCTACATCCGCCGGATGATGGCCGATCCGGAGCCGCCCGAGGGGATCCGCAAAACGTTGGAGACGGGGGTGCACTTCTATAAGTGCATCAAAGATCCGGCGGAGAAGACCCGCTTTCGTCATGACGTGCAGTATTTCCTCCTGGATCAGACGATCGTGGGTGTGGGTGTGGAGGTGACCGACGAGCTGCGGGCATTGGTGGCGGCCAGCGCGGTGGTGTTGAGCTTTGGGAGGCCCTGGTATGAGTGGGACACCACGCGCGACATTTTGCTCTACCCCTCGGCGTTTGATGAGGATTACAATCATCGCAGCGACGGTCGGCGTCTGGGGCAGGTGGGCAGCCAGGGGCCGGTGATTTTTTCGGCCAAGGCGCTGCGGGCAGGTTTTGCCTCGGGGACCGATGGGCACAATGTGGGTTTTCATGCGTTTGCCCACGTCCTGGATTTTGACGACGGTCAAATAGATGGCATCCCGGCCAACCTCAACTGGGAGGCGATCAGGCCTTGGGTGGACCAGATGTCGGCCCACTTTACCCGGCGCGATCGCCAGGGTCGTCGCAAACAGGTCCTGCGCGACTATGCCTTTACCAACGAGGCCGAGTTTTTGGCCTGCGCCACCGAGATGTTCTTTGAGCAGCCTCGGCGGATGAAACAAAAGGCCCCAGAGCTTTACCGGTTGCTGGAGGAGTTCTACGGTCAGCCGTTGGCGGACCAATGACCGCCGCAGCCCTGTTGAGATCCAGCAGGTGATGATGGGCGATGCCTGGCAGGCGCGCGCAGAGCACGGTGGGTTGTCCCGTTGTGTTTTGGTGCTCAGTCTGGTGTGGCAAGACGCGGAGTGGATGAGATGGAGTGGTTTGGATGGGCTGCCGCGGCGGTGGTGGCGGTCGTGGGCTGGTTGTTGCGCCAACAGGTCGCCACGCAGCGCGATGAGGCCGAGCGCGCCCACCGTCAGGCGAGGGCGCAAATTGATGACCTGAACAACGAGTTGGTTGATACGCGCGCGTCGGCCACGCGGCAGATCCGCTCGGCCCGCGATGACGCGCGCCACGCCGTGAAGAACATGGCTGTCGCGCTGCTGCCGGTTGAGCAAAGTCTGACGCTGGCCGCAGAGGCCCAGGGCGACGTTGAGAGCGTGCGTCAGGGGGTTCATCTGGTGCAAAAGCAGCTTCATGGTGCGATGGCGTCTTGTGGGGTGACCCCTTTTGAGCCCGCGCTGGGAGAGGCTTTTGATCCACACACGCAAGAATGCGTGGCCACCGTAGGCCAGGGCGACGTGGTGCAGGTCAGCGGCGTGGAGCGTCGCGGTTGGCGCCTTCATGAGCGTTTGTTGGCCCCTGCGAGGGTCTATGTCGAGCGCGTCGCCGTCGATTCTGAATCTTCTCTCAATGGGAAGAGCGAAGTTGCCGATGTAGAGGGCGCGGTGGAGCAGCCTTTGCCAGCGGCGCCCTTGGCTCAGGAGGCCGACGCCCAGGCGCAAGAGCCCCAGGAGGTGGTGTCCGAGGCCGCCAAACCCACCGCGTAGATGTCTCGAAAGGGCCTGCACGAAAGGCTTGCCGCATGCGGTGACCGGCAGGCCCTTCATCAGCGAGGTGGGTGAGATGCAGGTGGGGTTTTGGAGGTTGGGCGGCGCGGTGATCTGTGCAGCATTGGTGTTGTGGGGCTGTGGCGAACCCGAGTCTGATGACAAAGGGGCCAAAGAGGCCCAGGACACCAAAGCCCAGGAGGACGACGCTGAACCCCCTGAGGAGGCGTCTGTTCCAAGCGACGCGCCGGCGCAGATCCGCGTGGTGCACGCCATGCGTTCGCACGATGCGGTCTCGGTCAGCGTGGACGGTGAGCCGGTGGAGGCGCTGGAGACGCTCAAACCCTGGCGTGAGGGGCCTGGTGTGTATGTGACGTTGACGGGCGGCGAGCGTCTTCTGGAGGTTTGGAGCAAGCCTGTTGGGGACGTGGAGCCCGAGGTGCTGTTGTCGCAGAAGCTGCGCGTTCGACCCGGGACCGAGCAGTTGTTGGTGTTGGTTGGCGCGCCGCCCGAAGCGCAGAAGCAAAAGCGACGCAAGCTCTCGGCGCATCTGGTGCGCGACGATCAGGGGGCCCGGCAGGGGGTCGCAGCGCGCGTGGTGCACGGCGCCCCTGGGGTGGGACCTGTGGATCTGATGTTGGGCCCACGCAGCAAGCCGGTGTGGTTTGTGAATGTGTCGTTGGGCCACGGTTCGGCCTGGCGGCCGTTGGAGGCTCCGGCGCAGCGCCTGGAGGTGCTCTCTGGGATCGATGGGAGCGCAGCACCCCTCTTGCTTGACGAAGAGGTCGTGTGGGCCACCGAGGGGTCACCCACGTTTTTGTTGACCGGTCATCCCGATGATCGACGCCATCCTTTGACGCTCTGGCAGATCGCTGGTGCGCCCCCCGCCAAGAAAGAAGAGCCCTAGGTCAGCTCTCTTCACGTCAATGCTCGATCTGTACCCTGATACCATATTACTGACGTCCGACTCACTTTGTGACGTTTGGGACGGCCCTGATGGCGCTACAGACCACAGAACTCGCTCGCAATAGCGCTGCTATGGCTTCGCTCGTCCGTCAGGCCTCTAGCATCCATCATTGCTCGCCCCAAACCTGTGGCTTATTGCTGAGAGCTTCGGCTGCTGACATCCGTTATTGCTCGCCACAAAACAAGCCTTTCGTCTGCATTTTGGTATGAGAGCGCTTCTGCCCCTGCTCGGTGGAAGCGCTCTTGTGCGTTTTTTGCGCGCCTTTTGAGGGAGAAAAAGGGCTGTTGTGGGCTTTGTGGCCTTGTTGGTATCGGGGTTTGCCCGTCGCCGCAGCCCTTTGTGATATGGTGGGAGCGGATGATACCAAAGAGCATTGGAACAAGGCGCACTGGTTGTCGTTGGGAAGGATGGTGGTGAGCCATTTGTGCCTCGACAAGGCGCGGCGAGTGGCGGGTGACGGTTTTGAGTGGCGAAAGGCGTTGGTGGGTGTGTGGGGTCTTGGTCTTGTGTCTGATGTGCGTCGGCAGTGTGCCGTTGCAGGCCCAGGAGTCCTCGCAAGAGGGCTGGGGCGGCCGCCTGGGCTTCAACGTGGGCTTCAATTACAGCTTTTTGGGGCAACCGGCCGATCAGCCTGGCGATGTGACGGTTTTGGCGGGCTCGGCCTTCTCTGGGGTGGGCTTTGCGGCCAGCGCCACCTATGAGGTGGTGGGGCTGGGTGTGCCGTGGCTGGGTTTGGAGTCGGGGTTGGCCTACGCCAGCAGCTCGGCCACGGGTTTTGAGATCCAGGGCGATCGCCAGCGCGAGATCCTCATTGAAGCCACCTCGATCCGTTTGCCGCTCTACGCCAAGGGCCGATGGTCGCCCACGCAGACGCTGGGCCTGTCTTTTGGCCTGGGCCCTGAGGTGGCCTTTGGTCTGTCGAGCGCCAGCACCGTGCGCGAGCGCAACATCCCCCAGGAAGAAGCGCAGGCGCTGCGGACGACGTCGGTCACAGCGCTGCTCTTGACCGCGATGGTGGGGGCAGAGTTGGATGCGGGTCCGGTGAGCTTTCCCCTGCGCGTGCACGCCAGCTTCAACCCCTTTGTGGGGGACACCACGGCCGATCGCAGCGCGGGGGTTGAGGGAGGGCAGGTTTTGGACTACCGAATGGAGTTCAATTTTGAGATGCTCTTCACCATCGGGGTTGCATACTCTTTGTAAGAGGGCCACAGATGGTGCATCTGTGTTTTGTGCCAGAATCGGTGTTTTGGATAAGTTGATGCTTCCGTTTTATGGGCTGCTTGAGCCCGCTTTGGAGGTGTGTGTTGAAGACTCTTATGGGCGTGGTGGTCTTGTGGGTGTTGGTGTGCCTTTCGGGGTGCAGCAACGGCATTGACGGGCTTGAGGAGATTCCCACCGATGGGCTGTGCTTCTCTGCGGCCGAGTGTTCTCCTGCTGCGGCCGCCAGCGCAGCGTGTGAGCGCGGCCAGTGCGTGTACACGTGCGAGCCAGATTTTAGCGACGGCAACGACGATCTTGAAGAGGGCGACGCGGGAGACGGCTGCGAGTGCGGCCCGACTGATGTTTGCGACGAGGGGATCGACAACGATTGCAACGGCCAGATCGATGATGGTTGCCCTGTGTGTGTCGAGACTGACGAGGTGTGTGACGGGGAGGACAACGACTGCGACGGCCAGATTGATGAGGGGGTCACCAACCCTTGTGGGCTGTGCGAGCCGATTGCCGATGACCCTCGCTGTGATGGGATCGACAACAATTGCGACGGCCAGACCGATGAAGACGGAGAGATGCCCGACCCCGATGCGCTCAACGCCTGCGGTGGGTGTGACCCGTTTGCGGACAATGAGCAGGTGGGGTTGAGATGCGACGCAGTCGCCAACGGCTGTTTGGTCTGCGATGACGAGGGTTCGCTGACTTGCGCCTCGGGGGTTCGGAGGGTCTTCTTTGTCGACAGAGACGGCGATGGCTTTGGAGACGCAGCACAGGGTTTTGAGTTGCATTGTGAGCCGACGTCGGGATTTTCGCGAGACGCTGGGGACTGTGACGATCAAATAAATGAGGCATTCGGCATCAACCCAGCGGCGCAGGAGATTTGCGACAACGGGCGCGATGACAACTGCGATGGCAGCGTCGATGAGACACTCTTGTCTTTTCCTGGCAACACATCAGATTCACAGTTTGCGCCTGTGGTGGCGTTGTCGAATGATGGTTCCAGTTATGTTGCGGCGTGGTTGGAGAACGCTGTCAGGGATGATGGCACAGAGGGCATGATGGGCCAGCGCAAGCTGGTGGTGAGGCGCTTTACTCCGCAGACGCAGTTTCCGCTCTCCGCTCAAGAGGACAGCGTGGTGGTCACAGACGACGTCGTCTCGTCGCCCCGGATTGCGGCGCTGTCCGAAGACAAGTTTGCGCTGGCGTGGTTGGAAGGGCCTCAAAACAACAAAGTGATCAAGAGGGCCGTGGTGAGCGTGGAGGAGGGCGAGCTCGACATTACCGTGATTGGCGCTGAGCGAGAGTTGTCCGTGGATCAGGCGCTGCTCGACAACAGCAAAGTCCAAGACATTTTCCTCCTCTCCGACGGCAACGACAATGTGCTGCTGGCGTGGTCGTTTGCCACAGATATGCCCGACAGGCACCAGCTCAACGTCAAAGTCCTGGGCGACGATTTTATCCGCGACGGGATCCCCGCGTCTGCTTTTGAGCGAGGGTTGTTGAATTCGAGTGAAGCGATGCACACCATCAAGGTCGCTTACCAGGGGCGATACGGCATTGTGGTGTCTTTGTGCCAAACCGGCGTCACCCAGAGCATTTGTTTCAGGGGTTTTGATGCGGAAGCCGGTCCACCATGGCTCTCCACTGGCCGGCTCAACGTGCAGGAATCAGACATCGCGTTTATGGCGGTGGCGCCCAAGTCCGAATCTGAGTTTGTGATCTTCTACACTGGGGAGGCGCGCGAGAGCATCGGCAGCGTGACGGTCGATGTGAACGCGTCCAGCACCGAGCCGACCACCGACAATCAATACACTTCTGACTCGCTCAAAATACGCAACCTTCAGTGGAGCAGGTTGGATGGGGCAGGTGTGTTGACCTGGGTCGAGCAAGGCGTTGGCACTGGGGGCGAGCCGTTGGGAGACGCTCAGATCAAAGCGCTCCCCTTCGATGGCACCAACATCGATGAAGATGAAACTCGCCCCATCGATCTCATGCTCGCTTCAAGCCGTTTGACCGACGATCTGGCGGTGGCCCCTGCGCCTTCGCTTCGCAGCGAGAGCAATGGTCTGGTGTGGCTTGTGCTCGCAGCCTCTGAAGGGGCTGTCCTCAAGCCAGAGTTGGACAACGCACCCAGCAATTATCTTCCACGCGCTCCCAAGATCAGGCTCAACCTGAGTTTCTATGATTTTGGTGGAGAGGTTCAGTGCACCGGCCCATGAATGGGGACGTTTGAGGCCGTTTTACGGCTTGAAGCGGGCGCGGATGAACTCGGGGTGGTGGGGCGCGCTTGCCAAAGCGCGCAAGCCTGCGGTGGATGTGTTGTTGACGCCCATGCTCAGGCGCTCAAGTCCGGCCAGCGCGGGGGTCATGGCCATGGCGTCGGCCCCTGCGTCTCCAATGGGGTTCTGGCGCAGGTTCAGGTCTTTGAGGCTGTGCGCCCATGGGGCATCGAGCAGCGCCTTGAGGCCTTCGGGGCCGATGTTGTTCTGACTTAGATCAAGCGCGGTGAGGTTGGGCAGCTGGGTGCGGGACAGGAGCTGCGCGCCGCGGTCGTCCAACTCAATCTGGCCAAGGTGCAGCGTGTGGACGTTGCGCAAAAGCTCGCCGTTGCAGATGGCCTCCAAGCCAGCGTATTTGATTCGAGTGCGGCTGAGGTCCAGGGTTTCGAGTGCAGGGGCCTGTCCCTTGCCAAGCACCAGCGCGCCGTCGTCCTCAAGTGGGTTGCTGGCCAGCTTCAAGGTTTGGAGCGTGGCCATGGCGGCGGCGCCGAGCAGGGTTTGAAGTCCTCTGGCGCCCACGCGGTTGTTGCTCAGGTCCAGGTGTTGGAGTTGATGCGTCGCCGGCGAGCGGGCCAGCGCCGCCAGCGCGCGGTTGTTGATGCCCGAAGCTTTGAGGTTGAGCGTTTCGAGTGCGCCAAGGCGCGCGGCGCCTTCAAAAGCGCTCACGCCGCCGGTCAAGGCGCTGTTGTAAGACAAATCCAGAGTGTGCAAGCGGGGCAGCGCGCAGGTGGCCAGCGCCTGCGCGCCTCGGCTCCCCAAGCCAGTCGAGCGCAGCGAGAGCGCGTGCAGTGAGGACAGGTCTGCGTGGGCACACAGCGCCTCCAGGCCCGTGTCGCCCAGTTGGCTGTTGTTGAGTTCCAGTGCTTCAAGGTGCTGGAGCAGCGGTGAGCCGGGCAATGCCTGGATGATCGACTCTCCCAATCGCGAGCCGCGCAGCGCCAGCGCCCGCAGCGTCAGCGCGTGAGGGTGCTGCACCAACGCCATCAACCCCGTGTACTCAAGGCCATTGTGAGACAAGTCCAGGTCCCAGAGCCCTTCCAGCCCACCTCTGCCCACAAAAGTGCTGACGCCTTCATCGCCCAGCGTGTTCATGTGCAGGCTCAGGGAGCGCAGCGGTGCCAGGCGGCGCCAGCGGGCCAGTTGCACAGCGGCGCTGGTGGAGAGCTGGTTGTTGCCCAGGTTGAGTGTTTGGAGGTCTTCACAGGGTTGTCCTTGGAGGATGGCTTTAAGCCCGGCGTCTCCCAGGCGCGTGTGGCTGAGGTTGAGCGTTTGGAGTTGGGGCAGCGCGCCGTCAAGGGCGCGTGCGCCGTCAACCCCCAGGTGGTTGTCGTGGAGGTTGAGGTTGCGGACTGCGGCCATGAGCGCCGATCGTGCCAGCGCGGCGAGCCCTTCGGGTTTGAGCAGGTTGTGGGAGAGGTCCAGGTGGGTGATGGGCTCAAGCTGGGGGCATCGTGAGAGGGCTTGTGCCATGGGGGTGCCGATGCGGCAGCGGCTCATGTTGGCGCAGCGGATCAGCGACCACAGGGGGTTGGTGTCGGGTTGCGTGCCAGCGTTGAGGGCGCCAAGCAGGCTGTGGAGCATGCTGCGAGGCATCAAACGCAGTGTGTCGGGCCAGTGCTGGAGGTGTTCCAGGGCGTAGAGGGTGGCGATGTCGGCGGGGTGTTGTGAGGGCCAGTGGGCAAAGACCTGACAGAGCGCATCCCAGGTGTGTGGGCTGGGCTGTGCGTAGAGGATGGCGCGCAGCGCTTCGAGCCCTGTGGTGGGTGTCTCGGGTGCGTGCGTCATGGGATCGTACCGCTTGGCGGAGGGTGTTCTAGGGCTGCTTTGAGGTGCGCGTTCTTGCCCAGCGCGCGTTGCCCATCATAGCCGATGCGGTTGCCATCAAGGTTGAGGTGCTTGAGGTGTTTGAGGAAGGGTGACTGTGCGATGGCCACGGCGCCCAGGTCGCCGATGTGGTTGCGGTTGAGCCGCAGGTCTTCGAGGCGGCTGAGGTAGGGCGAGCTGACCAGCGCCTGCGCGCCGTCATCGCCGATGCTGTTGTGTGAGAGGTCAAGGCGGCGAAGGGCGCGCAGGTTGGGCGCGGCGGCCAGTTCGCGGGCGGCTTCGGGGCGTTGTCCGGTGGTGGAGAGGTTGAGCACCTCGATGCCCGTCATGGTCAGCGCGTGTGCCAGGTGCTGTGCGCCTTTGACACCGATGGAGGTGATGGAGACGTCAAGCGTGCGCAGGGCCTGGATGTGGGGTGCGCGGGCGATGGCGCGGGCGCCTTGTTCGCTGATGCGGTTGCGGCCCACATCGAGGTGCGCCAGCGATTTGAGCCATGCGGAGCCCATCAGGCAAGACAGTGAGGTGTCTTGCAGGCCGCTGGAGCGTGCGCTGATGGTTTGGATGTATTGAAGTGCAGGCCAGTTGGCCAGGCGTCGGCTCAGCAGTGTGCTGAGCGCAAACCTCGGTGGGAGCCCATTGAGGTTGAGGTGCTTGATGAGCCGCCACGGCAGCCAGGGATCGGGTTGGTCGTTGTGCAGCGAGGGCATCAAGCGCATCAGGAGCCAGCTCCTGGGCGATGCGCGCAGGTGGTCAGGCCATGCGTCCAGGAGGTTTTGCGCATATTCGACACCGACCTCCAGGGTTTGGTCCTGGGGCCATTGGTCAAAGGTCTGGCACAGCGCCATCCATCCGGCTTTGCTGGGAGGCTCGTAGAGCACGGCGCGCAATCGTTCCAGTCCTTGGGGTTGGTTCTGGATCATCGGGCTTGCCGCGTGGGTCTCCCTGCGTGGTGACGTGTGTCGACCGGTGTATGGATGGGTCGCGTATCTATACAGGAGAGGATTGTGGTGCAGCGCGCGGTGGATTTCAAGCGCGCGTGGGTGTGCACCCACAAAGGATGGGTTGTGGTGCCATGGTGCATAAGAAATGAGGCGTGTCACACAATGACGAAAGACCGCGTCTGAGCCAATCCATGGCAAGAGCATCGCCGAAATGCTCAATTCAGACGTCGGTTGAAAGCTCACTTGCTCATCGGTCCTGTTGTGACTGCACCACCCCAGGCCGGGCCTTTGTTCGCACGTCTCATTTCTTATGCACCATGACGGCCCCACAAAGGGCAGCCACAGCCAACCTGTAGAGCAACCTTGATGCCAGATCTGTCCCCACTGCTATGACGGCGTCCATGTCGCTTTTGTTGGTCTTAGTGACATGTGTTTTGACGCTAATCTTAGACCATATACAGGATTTGTGTCTTTGGCGGGCTTTGCTGGGGGAGCGCGATTGATTTGTGACAGGCAGCTTTGTTGGGGGAACGTAATCAACCCCGCAGGTGACGTTGTTGCGAGGTTGGTGGTTGATTCCAGCAAGCAGCTCGCAGAAATGAACGTAACTTAGCCCGCAGGTGACGTTGTTGACTCACCGAGACTGAACCGCCGCAGTCCCCACACCAAAACCCAAGCAATTCAAAAAGAAAAGAGAGAGGAAGCCACGGGTTTGGGGCGAGCAATGATGAGGCTCAGGGGCCTCGGGTCGAGCGAAGCCATAGCAGCGCTATTGCGAGTGAGTCACGTGGCTCCTGGGGCCATCAGGGCCGCCCCAAACCCGCGGCTTAGGGGCGGCCAAGGCGATACATGGTCGGATAGAGGGCGGTGAAGGCGACGGCGCCGACGAGTTCTCGTGCGTCGAGGTGTTCTTTGGCGGTGTGGGCCAGCTCTTCGATGCCGGCGCCGAGGCCCAGGGCGGGGACGTCTGAGGGGATGCCGAAGCCATCGGTGCCCAGTTTCCAGCAGCCTTCGCGCGGTGTTTGTGCAAAGAGGCCGGTGTAGCGTTCATCGTTGGCGCGCGGGGTGAGAATGGCGTTGTAGGTGCTGTGGGCGGCCTTGATGGCGGCGTGGTCGCTGGGGGTGGCCCAGGCCATGTGGCACTGATCGTCATTGACCCGGTAGGACTTCCAGGTGGGTGTGTCATGGTGCCGCACGCGCACCTGCACTTTGTCGCCCAGCGCCCGGACCGAGGGGAGGTTGAGGATTTGGGCCATGGCCGTGGCGCGAGTTTCGCCAAAGGTCAGGCGTCGGTCGATCACCACGCGGCATGATGCGGGCACGCTGTGGGTGCTGGCGGCGCCGTCTTCGATGCGGGTGATGGTGATGCTGCCTCGGCCCAGGGCCGGGTCGTTGATCAGCCCCTGGCCTTCTTGGAGTCCCTGGAGTTCGGTGATGATCGGTCCCATGGCGGCGATGGCGTTGACCCCGCGCCATGGTGTGGCGCCGTGGGTGGCTTTGCCCTGGGTCTCCAGGACAATCTCCATGTGGCCGCGGTGTCCTCGGTAGATGCCCAGGGGGCCGTGGGTGCTGTCGCCGGTGGCTTCGGCCAACAGGACGACTTCGGGGCGCGGGTAGAGGTTTGAGCGGACCCCTTCATTGAAGATCCAGCGCAGGCCGCCGCCGGGGTTTTCTTCGGCGCTGACGGTGGCCACGGCATAGACAGACACATTGCGGCCCAGGCCCAGCTCTTTGATGATCCGGGTGGCAAAGACCTGCGTGACGAGTCCGGCCAGGCCGCACACGGCCCCGCGTCCCCAGACTCTGCCTTTGCTGTCGTAATGGCCCTCGTGTGGATCGATGCCCAGTGCTTTCCAGGCCTCCATCGGGCCGGGGCCAGCGGTGTC
Source organism: uncultured Pseudomonadota bacterium (assembly GCA_937123825.1). GTDB lineage: Bacteria > Myxococcota_A > Bradymonadia > Bradymonadales > CAKZKQ01. The sequence goes on along the minus strand of CAKZKQ010000571.1, from coordinate 16,427 downwards.
GGCGTGGCCGCAAAGGAGGATCGTGTGGTCGCCCTGTCCCACGGTCCAGCACAGGTTGCCGTACGAGTCCATAAAGGTCCGCTCAGCGGCGCCGGTGCGCTCGACCTCCTTTTGGAGGAGTTCCAGCCTGGGGCCTTCGCTGTGGCTGGGGCCTGGGGTTGAGATCAGGCGCCGCAGCAGCGCCACCGCCTCGTCCTGGTATTGCTGGGCTTTTTGAAAAATCTTTGAGGCCAGATCGTTCATGGGTGTCCATCATCCCGCTTGTTGGTTGAACCAGGACACCCTAGGGCGTGGCGCCCGTTTGCGTCAATTCCAATGTGGCTTGCTTGAAGCCTTGGGGCGGCTCTGGCAGGCTGTCGCGCGCAAGGGGCGCCGGGGGACGCCTGCAGTGGCATCAACACCGTTTCAGGATGGCATGGACATGACAACCAGTTCACAGGACGCGCCCAGACGCAGGTGGGGCCACATTGCTGCCCAGTCCGTGATGGCGGTGCTCTTTGTGATGGCGGCCGCCGTTCAACACAATGATCCCGACCCGCTTGCCTGGATTCTGATTTATCTGGGGGCGGCGGTGGTGTGTGTGCTGGCTGCGCTCGAAAAGATCCGTTGGGAGTTTCAGGCGGCACTGGCTGCGGTGTCGCTGGTATGGAGCGCGTGGTTGGCCAGCCGTGTTTTGGGGCAACAACCCATTTTTGATGAAGAAGGCCGCGAGATGATGGGGCTGGCCCTGATTGGGGCGTGGGCGGCCATCAGCGTGGTTTGGGCGCGAGCCGTGGCCCGGCGCAAAGGGTCTAAAGGGGGCGAAGCATGAACGAGTACAGATCGCGCATTGGGCTTTTGTGTCTGATGGCGGCGTTGGTTTGTGGCGCGGCGGCGTGCGGTGGGGACAAGAAGAAGTCCAACACGCAGCAAAACGACGAGCCCGACGTGATCCAGATGGACGTGGATCCCGAAGACGAGTCCGACGCCGAAGAAGAAGACGCCAATGAAGACGAGCCCGATGTCGAAGAGGATTTTGATCCCGAGGTGACAGAAGGTGTCGTGACGGTCGATGGGGCCACAGTCAGGGTTTCGTTTGAGCCCTTCCGGTTGACGGTTGAGGATCAAGACGGCCAGGTGCGCGCTTCGGCGCGGGTCAGCGGCGAGCTTCCCTTTGCGGGCATCGCCTTTGCGCGCGCCGAGGAGTACCGCGACACGGTTTATTACATCCCGGCCGACGCCGCCAATCAGCGTGAGCCGCTGCGGTGGTTCCGCGTCGATCGCCTCAAAGAGGGGACCCAGGACGGCGATCGTTTTGTGTTCACGGTCACCTCGGTGGACGAGGACGAGGCGCGGGGCCCTGATGTGCAGGTGATCCTTGAGCCGACCGAGCACGCAGTGGCGCTGAGGGTGGTTTTGGATGACGATCCGGCGCTCGTCTACAACAGCTTCAACCTGGAGGCGCGGCCCGGCGAGGGTTATTACGGTTTTGGGGAGATGTTCGACCAGCTTGATGGGCGCGGTTTGATTCGGCATCTGGTGACGCAGGCCGAGCAGTTCTCGGAGTCGGCCACCAATGAGGTCCATGTGCCGGTGCCGTTGATGCTCTCGACCGAGCGTTACGGGCTCTTTGTCGATGATCTCCAGCCGTTGGCGATGGATCTGGGGGCGACGGTGGAGGACGCCGCGCGGGTCACCAGCTTGTCGCGCAATGTGACCTACCTCTTTATGGTCAAAGACGATCCGATGGACATCGTCGAGCGCTACACAGACATTACCGGCAAGCCCGCCCACGTGCCGTTCTGGTCGCTGGCGCCGCAGTGGTGGCGCAACGTCACCGCCGACGCCGATGAGGTCCTTGAGGACGCCGTTTTGAGCCGTCAGTTGGACATGCCTTCGACGGTGATGTGGATCGATCGCCCGTGGTCGAGCTTCTACCACAACTGGCGCTTTGACACGGTGCGTTTCCCGGAGCCGGAGTTGCTCTTTGAAGAGTTGCACGACATTGGCTACCGGGTGCTCTTGCATCACAGCCCGCACGTCAACCCCAACGGTCAGACCGACGACATCACCGGGGTCGATGACTCGGAGAACCTCTTTGATCTCTTTGTGGACAACGAGTGGGTGGTGACCACGGGGGGGCGGACCCTTTTGCACCCCTGGGGCGGCGGCAACGGCGCCTACATCGATTTTTCCAACCCCGAGGCGGTTGAGGCGGTGCACGAACACATCCGCCGCGTGACTGATTTGGGGGCCATCGGCACCAAGATGGACTGGGACGAGGGGTTGCAGCCCAACATCGCCAGCATCCGCTTGAACGCGGAGTTCCACGACGGTCAGACGCTCTTGACGATGCGCTCACAGTACTCGGCCCTGTATCACAAGGCCATCAAGGAGGGCTTTGATCGGGGGTTGGGCGAGCCGTCTTTTCACGTCAACCGCTCGGGGAGCCCGGGGGATCAGGTGTTCAACACGTGCATCTGGCCGGGGGACCTGGACAACGATCTGACGCCCCACACCCGTGGTCCGTCGGACTTCCAGGAGCGCTGGAACGTGGGGGGCATGCCGTCGGCGATGGTGGCCAACCAGTCGTTGGGGATGAGCGGCTATCCCTGCTTTGCGTCGGACATTGGCGGTTTTCGCAACGGTCAGCCGGTCGAGGAGCACTTGATGCGCTGGATGGCCTTTGGGGTCTTCAACGCCATCATGCAGATCGGCGGTGGGGGCGGTTCGCACATGCCCTGGACCTCCGACAGCGTTTATTCGGCCGAGGCGATCGAGATCACGCGCAAGTACATGAAGCTGCGCATGCGCCTCATCCCCTACATCTTCCATCACCTCTTGATCGCCGAGCGCACCGGCCGTCCGTTGGTGCGCAGCCTCTGGTTGGCCTACCCGGACGACGCCGAGGGACGCCAGCACGAAGACGACTTCCTCTTTGGTCCCGACATCTTCATTGCCCCGGTTTACATCGAGGGCGCCGAGGACCGCGAGTTCTACCTGCCGCCGGGTCAGTGGGTGGACTTCTGGACGGGGCAGGCCAGCGAAGGCAGCCAGACGCTCACCCAGGACACCCCCATCGACCACATCCCCATCTTTGTGCGTGCTGGGGCCATCATCCCCACCTACGCCCACGAGATCGACACGCTCATGCCCGCGCCCAACGACGAGGTCATCTCGCTTGAGGACAAGCCCGACATCCGCTTCTTGCTGGTGCCCGGCGCCGAGGGCGGTCAGATGACGCTCTACAACGGGGTGGCCATCGCCACCAATCCCTCCGAGGGGGCCTTTGAGGTGACCTTGACCCAGGAGCAGGTCGATCCCGAAGTCGATCCGCGCATGGCGCAGCCTTCCCCGACGCTCTCGATGGACGTCATGTTGGGTGGCGCCGCCTTTGGTCAGGGCCCCCAGGTCACCGCCGAGCGCGACGGTCAGCCGCTTGTGTTGACCCAAAGCGAGGATGAGGCCTGCACCGACTGTTGGCGTTTGTTGCCCGACACGTCCAGCCTGCGCGTGGTGCTCTCGGGTCCTGCTGTGGTGCGGATCGCCGCTGAGTGACGCTCTGCTTTGAGCGAATGGCCTCTTTGAAGCCCGCAACCCCTGTTTGACGGGCTTCATTTGGTTTTTGGGCGCGTTTTTACAAAAAATCCGTCCCCACCTGTCACATTTTTCAGCGCTCCTCCTCAAGCAGGACAAGCCACCCATGATGGCGATGAGAGTAGGGTTGTGGTTGCCATAACTCAGGGCACCGCTCTGTGCGCCGCGACCCCTTTGATACCCCAGGAGATGGAGAAGGATGATGGCCAAGGACATTCGGAAGTGTGCAAAGGGTGTGGGCGGTGTATCGCTGGCGTTGGTGCTGGTGGGCTGCCTTTCTGGTGTGATTTTGATGGCGGACGCCGATGAAGAGCGCGCAGGCGGCGCGGCTGCCGAGCGTTTTGGGTTCATCGTGCGCAGCGTCGGCGACTTGAACGCCGATGGGCACAGCGACTTTGTGGTCACGGCGCCCAACCCCGGACATGACAAGACCTATATCCACTTTGGGCCTCAGACCCCCGAGCCTTTTGGGGACGACACGCCGCCCCGGTTGGTCTTTGAGGGGCCTGACAACAGCGAAGCGGGTTGGAGCGTGGCGTCTGGTTTTTTGAGCGGGCAGGGCAGGGAGCTTGTGGTGGGGGCGCCAGCCGAGTTGGGCAGCAAAGGCGCGGTGTATCTGCTGCAAGTTGCGCCGCCCAAAGAGGCGCCGATCTTTGGTGAGACCATCATTGGTCCTCAAAACGCGTACGCCCAGTTTCGGGGGGAGACGATCAACAACGAAGGCCACTATGCGGGCTGGAGCGTGGAGGTCGGGGATCTCAACGACGACGGCCACGATGATTTGATCATCGGGGCTTGTCGGCGCGAAGGGACCGTCTACGTGGTCCACGGCCCGATCGCCTCTGGCGTGCACAACCTTGGCAACGCGGCGGACACAGTCCTCAAAGGCCGTGACTCCGAGGGGCTCTTTGGGTGCTCGTTGTCGGTGGGGGATCTCAACGGTGACGGCCGCGATGACCTTGTGGTGGGCGGTTTCCGTGAGCGGCTCGATCCCTTGGGTGTTGGTGGTTATGGCCGCGTGCACGTCTTTTACGATGTGCCTGCCGGTGAGTTCTCTTCGGAGGAGCTTGGCAACAAGGCGGTGCTGGTGGGCACCAGAGGCAGCAGCTTGGGGTATGCCCTGGACGCGGGGGGCGATCTCAACGGTGACGGCGTGGATGATTTGGCCATGGGGGCTTCGGCCTATACCTGTCACAGGGTCCATGACAACAACCCCCTTGAGACGTGCGTTGAGAACCCGTTGCCGAAGGTCTATGTACTGCTGGGCGGCAAAAACGGCGATGCGTTGGTGGGTGAGCACAATGTGACCGACAAAGCGGACTCGACCATCAGCGGTGCGGCCAAAAACACCGGGTTTGGTCACGCTGTGAGCATCGGCGGAGACATCAACGGCGATGGGCGCGATGATCTGGTCATCGGCACTCAGGACCAGAGCCTGGCGTACCTCTTTTACGGGATGCCCAACCCCAGCGCGCAGTTGGCTTACAGCAGCGCTCAAGGGACCTTTGATGGGACCGCCCAGGGGCTCCTGGCCGGTTTCAGCGTGGACATTGCGCCCGATCTCAACGGCGATGGCCTGGCCGATGTGCTCATTGGCGCTCCGGCCCAGGAGTGGTTTGGCCGCGATGTGGGGCAGGACGCGGGCCGCGCGTATGTCTTTTACGGTCAGGAGTGAGCCGCCGAGGCGGTCAGCGTTCAGGTGGCCAGCTTTCCTGCGGCAAATATCACAAGGAAGGTGGCCGCCGAGCCTGCGCCAAGGGCTATGGACGCCATGATGATGAAGATCAGCCGGGCGTCGGGCTTGATCACCAACGAGGTGGAGCCCACAAAGGAGCCCAGCAAGACCGCCACGCCCACACCGTAGCCCATGGTGCCCACCCACTGTTCGTCTGAGAGCGGCCAGCCTGCGGTGGTGGCGGCTGCGGCGATCGACGCGGCGATGGTCAAGACGGCGCTGAGTCCAAAGCCGAGCCCGAAGGATGTGGGGCGGTGTTCCATGTTCATGGCGTGTCCTGTGCCTGCGGCCGGTGCAGGAGAGGCGGTGTGATTGTGCAAGTCGCGGCTGTGTTCAAGGGCGAGCTTGCTTAGGTTCTGTCTGACAATTGTCCCGTCGCCCGACGGCCCGATGATGCCGATGTCGTCGTCGTCGATGCTCGACGAACCCCCGGTTCGCCTGTGCTCTCCTCCTCGACCTCGACACCATCGTACTCGCCGAAGCTTGGTTCCAATTGTCAGACAGAACCTAAGGTGAGCGGCGTCACCCCTTCAAGGCACACAAATCAGATCTGTCGCCAGGACGCAAGACGGGCGGCGTCGCCTTGTGTGAGCCAAGTCCCATGGCAGTCTCCCCGGTTGCATGAGGGCCGCCTGGGGTTCAGCGGGCCGCGCCGCCCCAGCAGCGCACCACGCCGTCGATCCGCACCGCGCAGTTGTACCCGGCCCCGGCGCTGATCTGACGGTAGGCGCCCTCTGGCGCCGTGCTTTGCCCCAAATCGTTCAGGCCCCAGCATGTCAGGGTGTTGTCGTCACGGATCGCGCAGGTGTGGCTGGCCCCAGCCGAGACGGCCTTGTAGAGCCCTGCAGGGGGCAGGAGCTGGCCTTGATCGTTGGTGCCCCAGCATTCGAGCGTGCCGTTGGGCCGCAGGCCGCAGGTGTGGCCACCGCCAGCGGTGATCTCTTCAAAGGCGCCCCCTGGCGGTGTGGCTCGACCCTGATAGTCGTTGCCCCAACACACCGCCGCGCCGTTGGTCCTCAGCGCGCACGCGTGGCTGTTGCCCAGATCAATCTCAACAAACTCACCTGCGGGCGCGTTGGCCTGCTCACGATCGTTGAGCCCCTGGCACCACAGGTTGTTTTGCAAGTCGACCGCACACGTGTAGCCCTCGCCGGCGTCCAGCGCCAGGTACTGGCCTGGCGGGATGTCGGTGGCGCCGTAGGCTGGGTTGCCCCAGCATTGGATGGTGTTGTCGACGCTCAGCGCGCAGGAGTGCCACGCCCCAACAGAGACATCCAGGAAGGTGCCCTGCGGGGCGGCCAATTGGCCAAAGGCGTTGTCACCCCAGCAGTCCAGTTGGCCGCCGGTGTTGATCTGACAGGCGTGGACGTTGAGGGCGTCGGCGGCGACAAAGCGCCCCCCGGGCGGCCTGGCTTGTCCAAAGCGGTCGCGGCCCCAACAGGCCACGGTGGAGTCGCCCTGGACGGCGCAGCCAAACGCCGCGCCCAGGCTGACTTGCTGCGGGTCGTCAAGCTCGGCGACGTTGGTGTCGTCGCGCCCAATGCAGCGGATCTGGCCGCTTTGGTGCAGGCCGCAGGTTTGATTTCCGCCCCTGGAGACGGTCAGAAAGCCCGAGCCAACCGTTTGCGTGTTCAAACCGTCCTGGGTGGGGCCAGAACTCCAGCAGTACAAGCGCCGCTGCGCATCGATGACGCAGCCGCTGTCCTGGTACATGGCCATCGAGAGGAAGGGCCCTTCGAGAAAGGCCTGCGCGCCCCCGCGCCCCCAACAAAGCAGATCATTGCCCTGGGTCAGCGCACACGCCGAGGTCGCCCCGGCGAGCACTTCTTTGTAGTTGTTGCCCGCAGGGGGAGAGGTGATGCTCGACTCCAAACCCCAGCAGTGCAAAGAGCGGTCTTCGCGCACGCCGCAGTTGACGGTGGCGCCCGAGTCGATCTGCAAAAAGCGTCCGGCTGGCGCAGTGGCCTGACCAAAGATGTCGTATCCCCAGCAGGCGACGGTGCCATCCAAGCGCAGACCGCAAGAGTGCTCATTGCCCGCAGTGACCGCGATAAAGTCCTGTTCAGTGGGCGCAGATGCCTGTCCGCGCCGATCTCGCCCCCAACAAGCGATGGAGTTGTCCTCGCGCAGCGCGCAGACGTGCTCATCGCCAGCGTCGATCTCCAAAATGTCCAGGTCTTCCTGTTGATCGATGTCGCAGATGAACCCGTCGCCGATGAACCCAGGAAGACAGGCACACTCATAACCGCCCAGAGTGTTGATGCAGCGGGCGTTGGGGTCACACTGGTCGATGCCCAGCGCGCACTCATCAATGTCGATGCATTGACCGTCGCGCAGCTCGTAGCCTTCGGAGCAAACACACGACCAGAGATCGTCGCCGACCTCCTGGCAGGTGCCGTTGTCACCACACGGGCCGCAGTCATCTGGCCCGCAAGCGGGTCCCTGTGCCTGCCCTGGCGTCGAGGTGTCACAAACCTGCACCGGGTCTCCAAAGACGAGCACGCGCTGGTCTGGCGCGTCGTTGGGCTGGGAGGCGCCCTGCCGGGCGAAGTTCAAATCAGTGCGGCCACAAGCGCTCAAGAGCGCAGCGCCGAGCGTCGCGGCCAGCAGCAGGGACCACAAGAGGGGAGGGCGATGATGCGGGCAGGTGGGCATGTGTCGATGTCCTGTACGCCTGATGTGTTGGGTGTGTGGGATGGCCCAGCACCACCCCACACAACCCGAAGAGGATGGCAACCTCGCCGCGTTTTTCAAATCGATGCGTGGCTGCGATGCGTCCTATACCACTGCTGATACGGCGCCGATGCAGGAAAGGGTTTCCAAACTTTCCCCTTTGTCGCAACGATCCTTGAGCGCGCTCAAGCTCTTCTCCAGCAAAGCGATGGCGTTGTTGTACTCATTGGCACCTGCGTAGGCGTAGACCAGCAAGAGGACCTCGGCGATGTCCGATGGCTCTAGCCCAACCATCAAGCCCCAGTAAAAGTGAACGACCAGCTCGCCGTTGGACATCTCGGTGGCCAGCAGGGCGATGAGGACACGCTCACGCTCGACCCACTTCAGCGCGTCTTCATTGCTGTAGAAGCGATCGCGCAGCGGGGCCAGGAACTCTTCTGCGGGGGCATAGCGGCCCGCAAAATTGCTGCTCGCCAGGGAAACAAGGGCAGCGTTGTCGAACTCGGTCCGCAAATTCTCGATATCCTGCGGGGTCAGTATCTTGGTGATGTCCAATGCCATGGATGGGGCCTCCTGATGGGTTTGACAGTCTTTGTGGATGGGTCCAATTATAACCGTTAAAAGAACGGCAGGGAAATCCAGGTTTGTTCTCTTGAACACTCCACGCCCCACACCCTCTCGACGCCATGGAGGGATTGGGGGCGGTGATGGTGGGCGCTCTTTTGCCCACAAGCACGCTCTTTTCTTGTTCCGTTGTTTAAGGCAACTGGTTGAATGCGCCGCGTGGAGGTTGACATTGCCCCTGATACGCGGGCTTCAACGCACAATGGTTTGGGTTTTATTGAGGTTTCAAAGGGCAAATCCGGCCACGGCGCACAATACAATGACCCACCCCGACCCACGGGGCGTCTGTGCGTTTCGACCCATCTGCGCGCATGCACGGAAGCACGCGACCGATGAGAATATGGCCCCTTTTGAGCCGCTGAACGCGAGAACATTCCTCGACAAAATCTAAGCATCAGGCACACCCAAACGTGACATAATGGGCGCACCAACGTGGTCAGTGCGTTCCCATGTCACAAATGGCTGTGCATCGGGAGGTTGGCCTGCAGTGGAGCAGACATTGACGCAGGAACCCTTTTTGACGGTCATCGCCCATCGCTACAAAGTGTTGGGGTGCCTGGGCAAAGGCGGGATGGGCATCGCGTACCGAGTGCGCGACATGCTTACGGGAGAGGTGGTGACGCTCAAGGCTGGCTTGCCCATGGAGAGCTTCACCGCTGGCCGCTTGCCCTTCAGGGCTCCGACCCCCCACGAGCCGACCCACACGCGTCAACCCACCATCCTCTATGAAGACACCGAGTCGGGCCAAACCATCGATCCCGATGATCGTCAGGCGCTCGATGACAACCAAACGGTCTTCATCCACGTCAAAGAGGAGGGGGGCACCGTCGAGACGATGTCCACCGAGACCCAACTCTCTGTGGTGAGCGACGACACCCAGGGCCCCACAGCGACCGTCTTCTCCAAACGCACGCGCCGCTACACCGAACCCGCTGAGCGTCTGGCGTTGGCCCAGGAGTTTGCGCTCCTGGCAGGTCTGCGCCACCCAAACATCATCAGCGTCCTGGACTACGGTTTTGATGAAAAGCGCGAGCCCTTCTTCACCATGGAGTTGGTCAAAGAGGCGCGCAACATCGTCCACGCCAGCGAAAAGGCGTCGCTGGGCGTTCGGGTGGATTTTCTGCTGCAGACCCTTGAAGCGCTGCGCTACCTGCACCGCCGTGGGGTCATCCACCGCGATCTCAAGCCCTCCAACGTCCTGGTCAGCAACGGCCACGTCAAAGTCCTGGATTTTGGCATCAGCCTGCGCCTGCACGAGGCCATCGCCCACCGAGGCTCCATCGCCGGGACCTTTGGCTACATCGCCCCCGAGATCCTCTTGAAGAGCCCCGCCAGCGAGCGCTCGGACATCTACGCCTTTGGTGTCCTGGCCGCCAAGGTCATCTTTGGCCAACCCCCCAGTTGGATGGGCCGCGCCGACCGCAGCGCCATCCCTGGCGCCACCGACGAACAACTGGACAACCTCAAATCAGTCATTGAAGAGCTGGTCTCGCGCAACCCCGAAGACCGACCCGGCCAGGCCGGTGAGGTCATCGCCATGATCTGCCAGGCGATGGGCACCAAAGCACCGGCTGAGAGCGTCGCCACCCGCGAATCTTTTCTGGAAAACGCCGACTTTGTGGGCCGCGCCGAAGAGATGGCCTGGTTGCAAAGCGGCCTGGTCCAGGCCCAGGCCCGCAGCGGCGGGGTGGTGCTGGTCAGCGGCGACAGCGGCGTGGGCAAGAGCCGCCTGCTGCGCGAAATGCGCACTCGCGCTCTGGTCGATGGCTTTATGGTCATCAGCGGTCAGGCCCGCAGCGATAAAACCCTGCCCTACCAACTGTGGCACAGCGTCATCCGCCGCCTTGTCCTCACCGCGCGCCCCACGCTCCTGGAGTTGAGCGTCCTGAAGTCGCTGATCGATGACATCGACCTGCTGGTCGAGGCCGACTCCACCATCCCAAGCCCCGTGGCCCAAGGCCCCGAAGCGGCCCAGGGACGCTTGATCGGGGTCATTGAGGATTTGATGCGTCGGCAAACCTCGCCCATGGTCATCATCCTTGAAGACCTGCAGTGGGCCGGGGCTGAGAGCATGACCGTGCTTCGGGTCCTGGCCAAGGTGCTGGGCACGAGTCAAATCCTGATCATCGGCTCTTGCCGCACCCACGGCTTTGATGACATCCAAGCCCAACTGCCCAACACCCCCAGGCTGCGCCTTGAACCCCTTGTGGATGCCCACATCGCCACCTTGAGCGGCTCCATCCTTGGCGAAGACGGTCAAAACACCTCCCTGGTGGAGATGCTCAGCCAGGAAACCGGGGGCAACCCGTTCTTCCTGATTGAGGTCCTGCGCGCCTGCGCCGAAAACACCGGCAGTCTGGCCCACATCAACGTCAACACGCTCGACCAGGGGGTCCTGGCTGAAGGGCTCTCAAGCCTCCTGGCCAAACGCCTCGACATGCTCTCCGATGTGGACCGCGCCCTGCTGCGCGTGGCCGCGATCATCGGCCGAGAGTTGGACATGGACGTGATGCGGGCCATGGAGCCCGAACAACCCTGGGAGCAGGTCCTGGGCCACTGGCACCAGCAGGCCATGATCGCCATTGAAGACGGTCAATGGCGCTTTGCGCACGACAAGTTCCGCGAGCGCCTCCTGGTCGAACTCCAAGAGATGGGCCTCGAAGCCCGCAACCACGGTCGGGTGGCCAAAGCCATCGAAGAGGTCCACGCCCACAGACCCCCTGCCGGCTCCCTGGCCTATCACTGGGGCAAGGCGGGCCACCAGGACAAAGAAGCCCACTTTAGCGCGCTGGCCGGCGAGCAGGCCCTGGAGGTCGGTGCGTGTAAAGAGGCCATCCGTTTTCTTGGCCGGGCGCTGGAGTTGATGCCCGAAGACCCCACCGAAAGCGCTGATGTCGCCCACCGTGCCCGGCGCCTGATCCGCGATCTCTTCAGCCGAGACACCGACGCACCACCCCCGGCCAGGATGATGCACCGCGGACGCCTTGAGGGGCTTCTGTCAGAGGCCCACGGCCGCTTTGGAGCCCACTCAACCAGCCTCCAGCACGCCGCGCGCGCCCTGGCCAACCTTGGCCAGCCCATGCCGTCGGACACCACCGCCTTTGCGCTCGATGCGTTGGGACAGGGCGCGCTGCGCACCCTCCAAAGCCGCATGCCCGACTTCTATGCGCGCCGCACCCCACCCAACGACCCCCGTCAGTTGGCCGCGCAAATCCAAACCCGCGTCACCGAGACCTTCATCTACACCCAGGAGCAGATGCCGCTGATCTGGAGCCTCTTGAGGATGCTCAACCTGGGCGCGCCTGCCGGCCCTTCGCCCCACCTGGCGCGGGCCTACGTCCTGGCGGCGGTGCTGACGGGCCTCTTGCAGCTGCGCGGCCTCTCGGACGCCTGTGCGTCGCGGGCCATGGAGATCATCGACATCATCGACACGCCCTACGACACCATCTTTGTCAAACTGCGTGTCGGCATCTGCCGCCTCTATGTGGCCGACTGGGCCATGGCCGAGCGCCTCCTTGGCGAAGGGCTCTCACTGGCTCAAACCATCAAGGATCCCCGTCAGAGCCTCGAATGTCAGGTCGTCCTGGGCCTCGTGCTGGCCACCCAGGGGCGCTTTGAGGAGGCCATCGGACACCATGAAGACTCCCTGCGCGAAGGCCAACGCCTGGGCGACCGTCAGGTGCCGTTCTGGAGCAGCCTGTTGCTGGCCTACAGCCACTTGCGTCAACGCCGCCTCACCCAGGCCCGTCAGATGCTCGATGTCGCCTCCGAGTGGCTCTCTGAAGAGAGCGTAGAGGCCGACGTGGTCCTCTACCACGGGCTGCGCAGCGTCGTCTGCGAACGGGAAGGGCACCACCTTGAGGCCATCGCCGCCGCCCGCAACGTCCTGACCACCGTCTCCAAACAGGTCCCCGTCGCCTACTGGACCTTCTTTGGGATCGCCACCGCCGCAGAGACCTGCTTGAACCTCGTGGCGCAGCCCCAATACAAGCGCGACAAATCCCTGATGGCCGACACCCGCAAGCTCTGCAAGGCCCTTGACTCCTTTGGCTCCAAGGTCCCCTTCGCCACCGGCGCCGCGCTGCGATGCCGTGGCCGCCTGCTGCGCCTTGAAGGCAAAGGCCGCAAAGCCCGCGCCAAACTTGAAGAGGCCATCGACGCTGGCCAGCGCCTCGGGCTGACCTACGACCTCGGGCGCGCTCACCTGGAGCTTGCGCAGGCCCTGGCGCCGGGCAGCACCGGCCGCAAACACGCCATTGTCCGCGCCCAAAGCCTGCTCGAAGCGCTCGGCTCTGTACCCGCCGACGTCAACAGCGACGATCCCACCCAAATCCCCTGGGGATGATCCATGGACACCATCCAACACCCATTGCCAGGCGGCAAGGTCCTTGAGCTGCGTCAGGCCCAGCCCCAGGACGCCGCTGCGGTGCTCGACTTTGTGCACGCCGTGTGCGCCGAAACCGACTTTTTGACCTTTGGACCCGGCGAGTTTGAGATGACCGTCGAGCAGGAGGCGCAGTTTTTGAGCGCTTGCCTGGAGCAGGAGGGCAGCATCTATGTTTTGGCCTCCATCGACGGTCAGATCGTCGGCACCATGAACTTTGCCGCTGGCCGTCGCCCCCGCACTCGCCATTGCGGCAGCTTTGGCATCTCTGTTTTGCGCAAGGCCTGGGGGCAGGGGGTCGGCACGCGTCTTTTGGAGGTGCTGCTCGACTGGGCCAGGGCGGGAGGTGTCATCACCAAGATCAACCTCTCGGTGCGCACCGACAACACCCGCGCCATCAAGCTCTACGAGCGCAAAGGCTTTGTCCTTGAAGGCACCACCTCGCGCGAGATGTGCATCGATGGCCAGTACTTTGACACCCATTGGATGGGTCTGGAGATTTGAGTTTCAGGGCGTGTTTGGTTGGGTCTTGGCGGCGGGCTTGGCGCGCATGACCAGATCGTAGACCACGGGGATGACCAGGAGCGTCAGCACGGTGCTGGAGAGCAGCCCCGCGATGACCGTGATGGCCATCGGCGCCCGGATCTCGGCGCCTTCGCCAAGCCCCAACGCCATCGGCAACAACCCCAGCACTGTCGTCAAGGTCGTGATCAACACTGGCCGCAGGCGCACCGAGCACGCTTCAATGAGCGCCTCTCGCTGGCCCTGGCCGCGCTGTCCCAGGACAATGGCGTAGTCCACCAGGACGATGGCGTTGTTGACCACGATCCCCGCCAACATGATCAACCCAATGAAGACCACCACCGACAGCGGCGTCCCCGTCCACCAAAGCGCCGCCGCCACGCCCACGGCGGCCAGTGGGATGGTAAAAATGATCACCAGCGGCGCCAGCACGGACTCAAACTGGCTGGCCATGACGATGTAGACCAGGAAAATGGCCAGCAACAACGCCAGCAGCAGTGAATCGGTGGCCCGCTTGATCTCCTCGCTTTGACCACCGACGGTGACCGTAAACCCACGCGGCAACGGCACCGCCGCCACGCGGTCTGACACGCGCTCAATGACCGTCTGCAGGTCCAGGCCGGCGGTGTTGGCCTCGATGACCGCCGCCCGCTGCCCGTCCAAGCGGCGGATCTCGCTGGGACCCTCTTCGATGCGGATCCTGGCCACCGAACCCAGGCGGATCGGGACCTGGGCGGCGGGCTGCGCCGCCCCCTGAGCCAACGCCGCCGCGTCGGTCACCGCCCCCGTCCCCTGGTAACCCACGATCAGGTCCTTGAGATCCCCCACCGTGCCCACGTCCGCCCGGTTGGCGCGCACCAGAATGTCCAGACGGCGCTCATCGCGGCGCATCTCTGTGGGCGCGTCGCCGCGTATCTTGGCCTGGATGGCTTCGGCCACCTGACGCACGCTCAACCCGTGGGCCGCCAGCCGATCTCGGTCAAACTCGACCTGCACCTCGGGGTAACCCGAGCGCAGGTTGGTGCGCACGTCGGTCAACTCCTCCATGGGCGCCAGCGCCGCCGTCAGCCGGTCGGCGTAGATCTTCAGCAAGCGCAGATCCCGGCCGCGCAACTCCACCTGAATGGGGGTCTGGAGCGTAAAGAGGGTGGGGCGCACCAGCTCGTACTGCACCCCTGGGCGGCCCGATAGAACCTGGCGGATCCGCGACATCGCCTCTTGCTCGGCCGCCTCAATGTCCCGCGTCTGGGTCAGCACCACGTGCAGGGTCGCCGAGTGCTCCCCCCGGTCGCCTTCGCTGGTCGAGGTCTTTTCAACCCCGATGAAGCTCGACAGCCGCTCGATGTCTTCAAACTCGGTCAACTTGGCTTCGAGCGCCGTGGTGGCGTTGGCCGTGTCCTCCAGCGCCGTGCCGACCGGCAAGCGCACCTCGGCCTTGAACTGACCCTGGTGCAGCGCCGGGATCAACTCCATGCCCAGGTCGCGCAGCATCCAAACGCCCAGCCCAAAGAGCCCCAGCGCCACCACCAGAACCAACAAACGCTGGCTCAAGGCCGCGCGCAGCACCTTGGGGTAGAGCGCCGCCAAGCCATCAAAGACCTTGTCAAAGACCCACAGCCCTGGCTTGATGACCCACCCCAGCACCCATCCCAGCGCCCGCGCCGCGTGGCCCAGCAACCACAGCGCGCCGCCCAGCAGCGCCGCGCCGATGCGGACAAAGACCAACTCCAACGCGCCCAGCACCACCGCCCGCACAATGATGTAAAGCCAGATCAGCAACTCCACCGGGACCAACAAGACGTTGCGCAGCGCGCCGCGCGCTTTCAACGTGGCCACCCGGGTGCGCATATCGTCGCGCGTCATGGACCACGTCACCAGCTTCACCCAGCGCCGCCAGCCCTTTTCGGCCTTCCCTTTGCCCTCTTGCGGGTTCGAGTTGAGGTTTGGCTGCCAGGCCGAGAGCATCGGGACCACAAGGAGCGCCACGACCAGCGATGCCAGCAGCGCAAAGACCACCGTCAACGCCAGATCGCCAAAGAGTTGACCGGCGACGCCTTCAATAAAGACGATCGGGAAAAAGACCGCCGTGGTCGTCAACGTCGAGGCCATGACCGCGCCGCCGACCTCGCGGGTGCCGCGCACGGCGCTGGCGCGCCTGTCGTCCCCTTCCTCCCGGCATCGGTGTATGGACTCAAGGACCACGATGCTGTTGTCCACCAGCATCCCGATGCCCAGCGCCAGACCGCCCAGCGACATGATGTTCAGGCTCAGACCGGTCAGGCGCATCAGCGCAAAGGTGGCCACGACGCTCAGCGGAATGGCCAAACCGATGATGAGCGTGTTGGTGGGGCTGCGCAAAAAGACGTAGAGCACCAAAATGGCCCACAAGCCACCCATCAGCGCCGTGCCCACGACCTCATCAATGGCGTTTCGGATGAAGGTCGACTGGTCGCTGAGCAGCTCCATGCGGATCTGCTCGGGCAGGTCGTTGGCCAAAAAGTCGGTCATGGCCCGCTCCTGGGCCTTTTTGGCCTTGCGGATGCGGGGATCTTCCTTGTCTTTGGGGTCTTGTTTGTCTGACGCTGACGCTTTGGAGTCCTGCGGGTCGTCGGCCTGCGCTTTTTTCTCCTTGAGGTTTTTGACGAAGGCCTGCTGCGCCGGGCTGCCAAAGAGCTTGGCGCGCACGGCGCTGGCCACCTGGACGATGTTGGCGTCGGCTTCCTTGAAGATCTCGATCTCCACCGACTCGCGCCCATCGATCCGCGTGATGACCTCCCGCTCCTTATAATCCAGATAAACCCTGCCGATCTGCTCCAGGCGCACGATCTCGCCCTGGCGCAGCCCCACCGACATCCGCCGCAGCTCGTCCAGGTCTTCGAACTCATTGAGCGTCCGCACCAGCTAGCGCACGCC
>CAKZKQ010000570.1 GCA_937123825.1 uncultured Pseudomonadota bacterium | reverse complement strand
GATTTGAAAAAGCATCGTGTCGGTGAGTTTATTACATCAGTTCCTTGTTTGTTTGATTACAAATATGAAGGCATGAGTTCAGAAGAAATCTACGACGACTTGTATGAAAATGCAGAAAAGATTGACATGGAGCAGTTAATCGATCAAGTGCTGGATCAACACCTACTACGCGGAGGACTCGCGGATCCTCTACTGCAACATTGTCGGTTCAGTGGTTGAGGGAAAGGTAAAGGAATTCGCCGCTTCCCAAGGCATCACGGAGTTGGAATTCCTCATCAACGACAACCCCCAGCAGCCCCAGAGCGAGGACGCCCCGAGATGACCGACGAGAAGCACGACGCCACCTCCTCCCCACAAGAACCCTCCATCCCCGCCGAAGTCGAGGTGCCCCAAACGGCGCCCAACAACGACGACGAAGCGCAGATGCAGGTGGGCATTGGTCTGGTTGAGGACGAAGTGCCCGCGCCGGACGCCGCCGAAGGCCCCGCAGAGCCCGCCGAACCAGCCGACACCGAGCCGGAACCCGAACCCGAGCCCGAAGTGCCCTCGCAGACCGCCCATCAGCGCCTCGAAGGCCTCCTGACGCGGCTGGCCGACCTGGCCCGCGAGCAAGGCATGCGCACGCTGGCCGCCGAGGTCACCGGCGATCGCCTGCCCGCCCTGCGCGAAGGCCGCGTTACGGCGGTGGTGCTCGGCGAGTTCAACCACGGCAAGTCGACGATCCTCAACGCGCTGCTGGGCGACGGGGTCTTGCCCATGGGGATCACGCCGACAACCTCCGTCATCACGCACCTGCGCTGGGGCGACACCCCGCGCGCCGTCATTCACTACGACGACAACGACCGCAAAGACGTCCCGCTGGCCGAGCTGCCCAATGTCGTCGGCGCCGATCAAACCCTCGACCCCCGCTATGTCGAGGTATTCTACCCCTCGCCGTTGCTTGAGGAGAACCTCGTGCTCGTCGACACCCCCGGCGTCAACGACATCAGCCGCCAGCGCGTCGAGATCACCTACGGCTACCTGCCGCGCGCCGACGTCATCATCTACGTCCTGGACGCCAACCAGGTCCTCAAGCGCTCCGAGATCACCTTCATCCGCGACCGCCTGCTGCGCGGCTCCCGCGACCGGCTCATCTTTGTCCTTGGCAAGATCGACGCCCTGAGCGAAGAAGAGCGCCAGGAGGTCGAGACCTACGCCCGCGAAAAACTCACCGAGCTGGTCGGCGCCCCCGAACTCTACCCCGTCTCCGCGCGCCGCGCCCTGACCGGTCCCGAGCCCGGCTTTGATTCTTTCCGCAAAGAACTCCTGGCCTACCTCCACGACCGCAAGGCCTATATCCTGCTCGACTCCGGCATCAGCGGCGGCCTGCGCGTCTCTGGCATGCTCAGCCAGAACCTCTCCATCAAACGCCGGGGCTATGCCCTCGACCGCGCTGAACTCGAACGCCGAGCCAGCGCCGTCCGTGCCCGTCTCAACAGTGCTCGCCTTGCCATCTACGAAAACCTCGACAAGATCGACGAGACCACCCGAGGCATGCAGGCCACCGCGCGCCACAACCTGCGCGAGTTCACCAACCGCTTTGCCGAAGCGCTCCCCAGCGAGGTCGAGCGCGCCTCCGTCAAAGACATCAAGCTCTACCTGGGCGACTGGATCCGGGACACCTACAAAGAGTGGCTGGAGCAGGAAGGCAACGCCATCGCCCGCGAGCTGGAGCGCCTGGCCGAGGAGGTCATCGAGACCACCAACGCCAACCTGCGCGAAGCCGTCGACGACATGCAAGACGAGCTTGATCTGGGCCAGGAAGGCATCGACCTGGAGATCAACACCCTGACCTACGACGTGGGCGTCTATGCGCTGGGCACCGTGGGCCTCTCGGTGGCCCTCTTTGGCGGCGTGCTGGTCGGCGGTCTGATGCTGCTCACAGCCCCGCTGCTGGCCATCGTCATCAAAGACAAGGTCGATGAGCGCACCCGCACCATGGCGCGTCAGGAAGGCGTCAAAGCCATCCGCGAAGTCGGCGTCCACGTCGAAGCCGAGATGCTGCGCGTCATCTCCGACTACGCCGACAAGCTCAAGAGCTTTGTCGAAAACGCCGGCGACCGGCTCTACATGCAGATCGACGAAGCCCTGGCCCAGGTCTCGCGCGAGACCTCCGAAGAGGTCGACCGCAAAGTCCTCGACGCCCGCGCCGAAGAGGCCCTGGCCAGCGTCGAAGACATCTCCGTGGGCCTGCGCCTGCTGCGCGACGAACTCGTCCAGCCCAAGTCCTGACCCCCCACGCTCGCCTCACCCAAGCAACCCCCCGTCAAAGCCACCCTCAGGTGTGTTATGCTCCTGGCGGTTTCCTGGCCGATTGGGTGGCTGGGGCAGGGTATGGCCGGGGTTGCGCTTGAGACAGGGTCCAGGCGGCGAGTTCGGCCCTCCGGGCGAGACGTTTTGGCGTGAACATTCAGTCCCAGAGTGCGTTGCTGGCCGCGTTCGTCAACTTGATGTTGGCCGTCAGCATTTTCATCCGGTGGCGGTGGATCCCGCTGCACATCTACTACTTCTTGCTGACCTTTGTGTTGGCGGCCTGGTCCTTTGCCAACTTCATGACGGACCTGACCCTCTCGGGCCGTTGGGAGTTGTTTGGGGACTTTGCGGCGGTGCTCATCCCGCTGGGGGCGCTGAAGTTCTTTCAAACCCTGCTTGATGACCGCAGCCGTCTGTCTGAGCGCGCTCTGCAATGGACCACGGCGACCACCGTCGTGTTGCTGGTGGCGCTCATCCCGCTGGGCGACGAGTGGCTCTTCAGCGTGGGGCTCTTTGTCTACGTCTTTGCCACGCTCTACCTGTGCGTCTTCCTGATCTGGAAGCGCCTGCGCGACCACCCGCAGCCCTCCGAGTCGGCGCGCTTGCTGGCGCTGACCATCGGCGGTCTGGTGGTGATCACGCTTTCGATGGCCGACTTTGTGCCCACCTTGAAGTCGACCTGGCCAGCGCTGGGCAACATCCCGGTGCTGGGCAACGTCGTCATCATGTTCTTCATGTTCTTCCTCTACCAGATCATCCTCGAATACCGCCTCCTGGGGGTCAGCGAGCTGGTGGGGAAGATCGCCGTTCTGGCGGCGCTGGTCATGCTCCTGGCGGCGATTTACGGCGTCTTGGCGGTCTGGATCGGTGACCAGCCCAGCATTTTTGGCTTCTACACCCTCCTGGTGTCCTTTGTGATGCTGATCCTCTTTGAGCCGCTCAAGGCCTTCATCGAGGAGCGCGTCAACCGGATGCTCTTTCGCGAGCGCTTTGAGTTTGCGCGCCAGATGGCTCTGCTGCGCCGCGAAATGGCCAACGTCGTTGAGATCGACGAGCTGGCCGAACTCATCATCTCCCGTCTCCAAGACACTCGCCGCATCACCCACGCTTCGCTCTACCTCCTTGAAGACGACGGCTCGGGCTACCGCGTGCTGGCCTCGGTGGGCGACCCGCCCGAGCGCCTCGACGCCGCCACCGAACGCGTCTTCTTTGAGCGTCTGGCCGCCGAACGCTCCCTCTCGCTGGTCGAGTTCCAAGAGGCCCTTGATGAGCGTTTGTTGGGGGAGGGCGAAGACGGCGTGACGGCAGAGCTGCGCTATCTGGTGGAGGTCATGACGCGTTTGGCGGCGGGGGTCAGCGTCCCGGTGGTCAGCAACGAGCGCGTCATCGGGCTGCTCAACGTCCAGGACGACCGAATCCGCGAGGCCTACACCCCCGAAGAGATCCGCGCCATGATCCAAATCGCCGCCCAGGCTGCCATCGCGGTCGAAAACAGCCGCCTGGTCGCCGCGCTGCGAGAGCGAGACAGGCTGGCGGCGCTCGGCGAGATGGCCGCAGGGCTGGCCCACGAAATCCGCAACCCGTTGGGGGCCATCAAGGGGGCCGCCCAGCTCCTGGACCTCTCCACCACCGACAGCAACGAAGACAGCGACGACGATGACGAAGACTCACCCGAAGAGTTTTTGGGGATCATCATCGAGGAGGTCAATCGCCTCAACGTGGTCGTCAGTCAGTTCCTGGATTATGCGCGGCCCTACCGTGGTGAGCCTGTCAAAGGGGGCTTGAACCCGCTGGTGGAGCGGACCATGCCGCTGCTGCGCCATCAGGCCGAGACCTGGGGCGTGGCCCTGGAGTGCGAACTGGCCGATGACCTGCCCGAAGGCCGCCTGGACCCGGAGCGGCTGCGTCAGGTCTTCTTGAACCTGGGCCACAACGCCATCCAGGCCACCGGCGTGGCGCCGCCCGACGACTTTGGCGGCGCGTTTGAAGAGGAGGCCCCCCCAACACCGCCGCCCAACCCCAACCCGCGCCTGGTGGTGCGCACCGGCCAGACGCGGCGTTTGATCGGCGTTGGCGGGCGCATGATCCCCAGAGACATGCTCGAAGTGCAGTTCATCGACAACGGCAAAGGCATCCCAGCCCACGAGCAGGACCGCATCTTCATCCCCTTCTTCACCACTCGCCAGAAGGGCACAGGGCTGGGTTTGGCCATCAGCCAGCGGATCGTGGAGAACCTGGGAGGGCGCTTGGAGTTCACCAGCCGCGAAGGCAAAGGCACCACCTTCAGAGTGCTCATCCCCATCTGGGATCAAAGCACCCGCTCGGGCGCCTGAAGTTTGGGGCTGGGTGCGGTTGGGAGAGGTTGAGATGGAGGGATGGGCGGTCTTGAATGGGGGCTGCCGCCCCATAGGCGCCAAATTAAGAAGTGATGTAGGTTGTCAAAACGAAAAACGGCAGGTAGGGA
>CAKZKQ010000569.1 GCA_937123825.1 uncultured Pseudomonadota bacterium | reverse complement strand
GGCACCGCGCCCCTGGAGATCAGCCAGTTTGAGCCCGGCAACAACGTCGGCGTCCTGAGCAACACCGACTCCAACGCCCCCTTCCTCATCGACACCGGTGACGATGCTCGCCCCATCGACGGCGAAGACGGTACTTTGAGTGCCGGTCCCATTGTCATTGCGCCCGGCGAAGAGGACGCCTTCATCATTGGTTACGCCCCCACCGCCGAAGAGCCCAGCAGCGGTTTGATGACCATCGTCTCCAATGACCCCCTCAGCGGTCGCCTTGGGCTAGAGCTTTTTGGGCGCGGGGTCTTTAACGAGTGTCCCACGGCTGTGGCTGAGGGGACGATCCGCGGCGCTGCGCTGCCGCCCTCCACCCAGATTGAGGCCGCCCCGCTGGACACCCTCATCCTCAACGGCATTGACTCCATCGATGTGGATGGTTCGGTGGTGGATTGGGTCTGGGAGATTTTGGAGGCGCCCGATGGTTCCAACGCCGAGCTTTTGCCTGTGTCCGGTGAGCCTGCGGATCCAGCGCGTCGTGAGCTCTTCCTTTCTTTGGCAGGTCGCTACACCATTGCCATGGCTGCCATTGATGACGGCGGGTGTGTTTCGGAAGAGCAGGCCGTGGTGACCATCTTGGTGGTGCCCCGCGAGGCCATCCACGTCCAGGTCGTCTGGAACAACCCGTCTGACCCCGACCAGACCGACTTTTCGGGCTCGGATGTGGACACCCACTTCATGAAGCAGCCCAACGGTCGCTGGTTCCAGAGCCCCTACGACAACTACTACGCCAACCGCGAGCCCAACTGGGGACCCGAGAACCCCTCGCTGGACATTGATGACACCAACGGCGCGGGCCCTGAGAACATCAACATGGATGATCCGACGCCCTGCCAGTGGTACGCGGTGGGGGTCCACTACTACCGCCAACAGTTTGGCACGGCCTACACCACGGTGCGCATCTACATCAACGGCGGTCTGGTCTTTGAGTACCCCAACAAGCCTTTGCAGAACACCAACGAGTGGTGGGATGTGGCCCGCATCCACTGGCCCAGCGGCGAAGTCATCATGGTGGATGAGTTCTACGAAACCACGCCGCGCAACGAACCCGCGCCCATCACCCAGGGACAGATCGACTCCGGGCTTTGCGGCCTGCCCTAGACCGACCACAGCTTTCTGACAGACGCTCCGGCTGCCCGGCTTCAAGAGCACTGCTCTGGGCAACCTGGGCGCGTGTCTGTTTTCAGGACACCAGGACCTGCCTGGCAAAGTCAGCCATGGTCAGTGGTGCGCGGCCCAGGACTTCTTTGATGTCGGGGCTGACAGCCTCGCACCAACCCTGACGCACAAAGCTGTAGAGCCCTGCCATGGTGTCGATGTCGGCCTTGGCCATGCCGTACTCGGCCAGCGTCTGGACGTACTGCTCGGCGCTGGGGTTGACGTTTTGCACGCCCCGGCCAAGGGCTTTGGAGAAGATCCCGGCGATTTCCCCGTGGGTCAGCGCCTCGGAGCCGGTCAGGGTGTAGATCTTGTTGTGGTGCTGGTCCTTGGTGGTCAGCGCCTGGAGCGCCACCGCCGCGATGTCGCGCACGTCCACATACGAGGTGCGCCCCTCGTCGGTGGGCAGGTAGATGATGCCGCGTGCCAGGTTGGGGGCCTCATAGGTCTGGAAGTTTTGCATGAAGAAGTTGGGCCGCAGGCTGGTCAAGGCCATCTGTGAGTTCTCAACGGCCACCTCAATGCGCCGATGGATGCCCTCGGGGCTGGTCTCGGCGCCGATTACCGACAAATACACCACGTGGCTGACCCCGGCCTTGGCCGCCTGATCAATCAGCGCAAAAATCCCCTCGGCGCCGTCGTGCGTGAAGGGCGGGGCGACCAGAAAGAGCTTCCCGATTCCTTCAAGGGCACCGGCGAAGGTGGTCTGGTCGGCAAAGTCCAGCTTGCGCGCTGGCAGGTTCGACAAGCCTTCAGGCTTGCGCACCCCACACACAAAGTCCACCCCGGCGGCCTGAAGTTGTTTGGCCACCTCGCCGCCCACAGTCCCCGTCGCGCCCGTCACCAGAATGCCGTTGCTCATTGTCTCGCTCCTGTCTTTGTGTTGCCCGGTGCCTTTGGACCTGGGCTGGTTGCATTGCATGACAGGGCTCAATGTGGGCGCGGTGCTTGAAACAATCCAACGAATGGTTTTCATTGGATGTATGAATTTGATTGATTTGTCCGGCGTCGATTTGAACCTTCTGGTGACCTTGAATGTGCTCCTTGATGTGCGCAGCACCACAGAAGCGGCGCGCCGCCTGGGTCGGACGCAGTCGGCGGTCAGTCACGCGTTGGGGCGCCTCAGGGAGGTCTTTGGGGATCCGCTTTTGGTGCGCGATGGCCGCTCTATGGTGCCGACGTCGCGGGCGCTGGAGTTGGAAGGACCGTTGCGGGAGCTGCTGGAGGGGGCCTTTGGGCTTGTTTTTGGCGGGGCGAGCTTTGATGCAGCCACGTCTACGCGGTGTTTTTCTGTCAGTGTGAGCGACTACATCCAGTTGACGTGGTTGCCTGCGCTGGTGTCTTACCTGGAGACACACGCGCCGGGGGTTTCGTTGCATATTGTGCCGCCCAGGCGTCCCGAGCAGGACGCGGCGTTGTTGGCCAGCGGTGAGTTGGATTTTTCGGTGATGGTCAACGCTTTGCCGGAGTCCTTGATGGCCTCAAAGCTCTTTGTGGACCGCTTTGTGACCTTGATCGACAAGGCGCACCCGTTTGAAGGCCAGCAGATGGGCCTGGAGGACTTTGTGCGCTACGCCCATGTGTTGACGGCGCCGATCGGGGACCGGGGTTCGGTGTTGGATCAGACGCTGCGCGAGGCGGGCCGGG
>CAKZKQ010000568.1 GCA_937123825.1 uncultured Pseudomonadota bacterium | reverse complement strand
GGGGGCGGGAGGGGGGGGTGGGGGTGGGGCGGCGGGGGGGGGGGGGGGGGGGGGGGGGCCAGGGGGGGGGGCGTGGGGGGCGCCGTCAAGGTCCGGCGCGGCTACATGAACCGCGACACTCTGGCCCTCCAGAGCCAGTGGCTGCCCGAGCGCCAGGACATGATCACCCCTGAAGGCGCCTCCACGACCGTCTTTGAGGCCTACAACATCTTTGGCTACCCCTCGGTGTCGCGCGCGGGCAACGCCCTGGCCATCGTCACCGACGACCACGGCCACCGTGTCAGCCTGCGGACCCTGACCATGGACCCCAAGACCGGCGAGCCCAGCAAAGCGCGCCTGGTTCACTCGGTGCCGCGCGGCTACCTGGCCTTTCCCCAGGTCTCTCCCGACGGCAAGCGCGTCCTCTTCAAGAACCGCGAGTGCCGCCGCTGCAACGGCAACCTGGAAGTCATCAACCTCGACGGCACCGGCCACAAAGTGCTCTTCAAGGGCGACGACTGGAGCAGCGCCGGGGACTCTCACTGGGTCGGCGCGGGCAGCAACAAGGTCGCCTTTGTGATTTGGCAGACCGAGACCCGGGGCCGCAAGTTTGTGCTGCTGGACATTGAGACCGGCAAACAAAAGACCATCCACGAAAACGACGACGAAAATCAGTACATCAACGAAAACGTCTCGGTGGACGGCACCCTGGTGTCCTACATCCACGGCGGCCCCGAGGGGCGCATGGTCACGGTCCGCTCGCTGGTCGATGACAAGGTCCGCCCCGTGGTCAAAGACATCTACACCAAGCGCCCCCGGATCTCCCATGACAACCGCTATTTGGCCTTTGAAGCCACCGACAACTCCTCCCCCAAGGATCGGCGCCGCAACGACTTCGAAATCGCCGTGGTGGACCTCAGCTACGACGGCCAGTGGCCCCAGGTCCACTACATGACCGTCAACGATCTCAAGGACCGGCACCTGCGCTGGGCGCCCGACAGGCTTGAGATTTACTTGGAGACCGTCTACGAAGATCCCGACGACGGCGAACCCTGGGTCGCCATCCGCAGCATTGACCCCACCCAGGCCATCAAGTGAGATCTTCATGACGCGACCCCTGATCCTCCTGACCAACGACGACGGCTACAACGCCCCTGGCCTGGAGGCGCTGGCCGCGTCGCTGGGCGAGCTGGGCCGGGTGGTGGTGGTGGCCCCTGAGCGCGAGCGCTCGGCCGTCAGCCACACCATCAGCCTCCACAAACCTCTGCGCGTCAAAGAAGTCCGCCCAGACTGGTATTGGTGCAGCGGCAGCCCCGCCGACAGCGTCTACATCGCGCTCAACCACATCCTCAACCAGACCCCCGTCATGGTCGCCTCGGGCATCAACTCGGCGCACAACGTCGGCGACGACGTCATCTACAGCGGCACCGTGGCAGGCGCCCGCGAAGCGTCCATGATGGGCATCGACCGATCGGTGGCCTTCAGCTGCGACGCGCGCAAGTGCTCCTACGAAGGCGCCGCCGCCAACGCCGCCCGCATCTGCAAACTCATTCTGGAGCAGCCCCCGCTGGCCGACGCCTTCATCAACGTCAACTTCCCCAGCGACACCGCCGCCGACACCCCCTGGCAGTTGACCGCCCTGGGCAAACGCAACTACGGCCGCAAGGTCACCCAAAGCACCGACCCGCGCGGCAAGCCCTACTACTGGATCGGCGGCGAGTTTCTTGGCTTTGACGACATCCCCGGCAGCGACTGCAACGCCGTCCGCGACGGGTTTGTGAGCGTCAGCGCCGTCAGCCTCCGGGTCACCGACGCCAAAGGCCAGGCCCAGATGGGCCAGTGGCCAGGCTTGAAAGGCTGACATAGGCCAGACCCAGAAAAGGGCCGCCTCCCCCAAACCAACGCCCACAACGCCCCGAATCCGCTGCACCAGCGCCCACTTTGGCCCTGTGCGGTGGACTTGGGGCCACACAACGCACATCCTGGCGCCGCTGCGTCAAAACACAGACCCTAAACTCCGAAAGGATGACCAGAAAGGAGAACCCCACCATGAGCATCGCAGACCAGATCAAGGCCCACATCAAAGACGTCCCCGACTTCCCCAAAGAGGGCATCATCTTCAAAGACATCACCCCCGTCCTTGAAGACGCCGCCACCCTCAAGGCCATCATCGACCACCTGGCCGAGCACTACGCTGACAAGAACATCACCCACATCGCCGGCATCGAGTCGCGCGGCTTCATTTTCGGCACCGCCCTGGCCTACGCCATGGACAAAGGCATCGTCCTCATCCGCAAGCCCGGCAAACTGCCGCGCAAGACCCACAGCGTCACCTACGAGCTTGAGTACGGCACCGACACCCTCGAAATCCACGCCGACGCAGTCAAAGAAGGCGACCGCGTCCTGATCGTCGACGATCTGCTGGCCACCGGCGGCACCGCCGAAGCCGCCATCAAGCTCATCACCGGCCTGGGCGCCGAAGTCGCCGCCACCTGCTTCGTCATTGAACTGTCCTTCCTCAACGGCAAAGACCGCCTCTCCCCCACCACCGTCCACAGCCTCGTCACCTACTGAGCCATCAGCGGAGCTGATGGCGGTTCGCTTGCTGGCGCTGCGCTTTTGGTGCGCCTGCTTGCGCAGGCTTTTGGTTCGCCTGCTGCGCAGGCTTGTGGTGCGTTCGCTGCGCTCACTTATGGCATTTGCGATGGGTTGGGTTCTTGGCTTCGCCGGGCGGTGTCGTCATTTAGGCGAAAGTGGTTCGTTTTTGGCGGTCGGATGGGCGGTGGTGACGGCTTGTGGGGCTTTCTGGTGGCTTTTTGGGGGGTCAGGTGTTGAGGCGCGGTTTGAGCCATTCGATGAGGATGGGGTCAATTTCGCGTCGGGCGCTGCCGCCTCGGACCAGTGATCCGTGGTGAAAGTCTTTGCTGAAGCCTTTGGATTTGGCGCATAGGACCCAGGTTTTGTCGTGGCTGCCGATGGCGTCGAAGAGTCGGCGGCAGCCTGTGGCGGGCGCGATGTCGTCGGCGCCGCCTGCGATGCAGAGCAGTGGGATGTGGATTTGGGCCAGCGCCGGGAGGTAGTCAAAGCCATCGGCGCCGAGCCAGCGACCTGCCAGGTTCCAGGTGGACCATTGGGCCAGGAGCGCTGTGGGTTCACTGAGGCACCCGGGGGGCAAGATGGCCTTTGGGGTGTATCCAAAGGTCTGTGTGACCACTTTGAGCACATGAGCGCGCAGGCGGTGTGAGGTGGTTTTGCCTGCGTCGGTGGCTTGAGCGCCCATGGTGACCAGAGCTTGGATGTGCTCTTGGGCCTTGGGGTGGCGCGCCAGGTACATCAACGGCAGGAGGCCGCCGCCGCTGTGTGAGACCCAGGTGATTTTGTCTTGGCCGGTGTGTTGGCGCACGGCTTCGATGGCCGCCGGAACATCCAGCAGTGCGGGCGCTTCAAAGTTCTGACGCTTTTGCGCCGCTGCGCTTTTGCCCTGCCCTCCCCAATCCAACAACCAACAATCCATCCCTTCTTGTTGGAGCTTGTGGCCCAGATCGGCGATGGCCGTGGAGTCGGACATGGTGCCATGCGCCAGGAGGGTTGCGGGGCCGCGATGGGGACCATCAAGGCGATGCAGCGCAATGTGGCCGCCGCCTTTGAGGTCAATCAAGTGGGTTTTCATGACTTCTCCCCAGATGCAGGTGCGCGGGTGACCATAGCGGGTTGATGGCGAGCCGTCACGGGACCGCGCGGTGCTTGGTTTGGGTTTGACGCCGTGGTGGGGATTTGTTTTCTTCGGCGCGCTGGACCGGGTCAATGTGACCCATCAAGAGGATTGATGTGCCAATGAAATGCTCTTTGCGTCTTTTGGGAGCCTTGTTTGTGACTTTGACCCTGGCGGCCTGCGGCGGGGACAACTCGGCGACGGCCCCTTCAGCCGATGATGGCGTCGCCGACGCCCAGGACAGCCCGGACATGGGCCAGGAAGATGTTTCAGATCCCATGACAGACGCCTTGGAGGACGAGGTTGAGCAAGAGACGCCCTTTACAGCGGACGCCAACCAATACTGCGAGCAGATCGTGGACTTCTTCTGCCCGTATTACGTCCGCTGTGGCCGTATGGGCGGGGTGACGGACGTGGACCGGTGCCGCGAAATCTTTGCCGAGACCTGCAACGCCGTCTATGAGCCCTACTACACAGCCCTGGCCGCGCGCGGCGTGTTGGAGCTATCACCCGAAGGCATGGAAGCCTGTCAGGCCCACCTGGAAGACGTCAGTTGCCAGGCCCAGCTCTCGGACCTCGATGGCCCTTGTGTGAACATGTGGCAAGGCACCTCACCGCTGGAGGCCCCCTGCGGCCCTGGGATTGAGAGTTTTGTCTGTGGTGAAGGGTTGACGTGCCGTTTGTCGGTGGATTTTTGCGGGGAGTGTGTCGAGGCGGGCGCCGAGGGCGAACCTTGTGTGGAAGAGACCCGCTGTCAGGCGGGTTTGGCCTGCATCGAGGGCACCTGCGTGGCCCGTTTGGCGCCGGGCGAGGCTTGCTCCGAGAACGCGCCGTGCATTCTGGGGGCGGGATGCGTGGAGGGCGTGTGCCGTGGCTACAGCGTGGTGGGGCTTGGCGACGCGTGCGACCGCGCCAGCCGCTGCCGTGCGGACAGCCGTCAGATAGCCATTGTCCAGCAACAAAGCCTCGACCTGACCGGTGCGCGATGCGAACAGGATCATCAGCCCG
>CAKZKQ010000567.1 GCA_937123825.1 uncultured Pseudomonadota bacterium | reverse complement strand
CGACATGATCGACAGCAGCGGATCTGAAGGTTCAGCCCAAAGCAGGTGTCCAGGACATGATTGATGTCCCGGCCTTGATAAGGGCAAAGCCTACGGATCCGCCAGACGTGCTCTGATACCAAAATGCAGACGTCTGACTCACTTTGTGACGGCCCTGATGGCCCCAGGAACCACGTGACTCACTTGCTGTAGCGCTGCTACAGCCGCGTTCGACCCGAGGCCCCTGGGACTCATCATTGCTCGCCCCAAAGCAAGCCTTTCGTCTGCATTTTGGTATGGCATCCCGACGCACGCTCAAGTTCGGGCGCCCCGACGACCGCCCAAACGTATTTGCCAGAGCACCCACACATCCATTTGATCTGCCCAGAACGGATCACAACGGACACACATTCTATGCGGCAAACCGATGCATTGGCCCTTCAGGCAGGGCTGACAAGAATTCACCTGGACGACGGCGAGCTTGACCTCGAGCGATGTCTGGTCATTCGTCCTCAAGGCACCAAGACGCTGACCCAGACTGAGCTGAAGCTGCTGCGGTACCTGCTTTTGCGCCCGGGACAGGCCGTCTCCACCAAGGAACTGCTCACCGAGGTCTGGGGACACCGCCCCGGCGTGGTCACGCGCGCCATCCACCACACCGTCCACCGCCTTCGGCACAAAATCGAGGTCTCCCCCACCGACCCCAAACACCTGCGCACAGTCTTTGGCGTTGGGCTGAGCTTCCATCCGGCCAGCGGCCCCGAACACAGCAGCCCCGTTCACACCACAAAAGCTGCCACGCCTCCTGCGCCGGTGCCCCTGGCCCCATGGACCCCAGTGGGCACCGCCCTGCCCCCGCGATTTCACGACCGCTTTGTGGGCCGCGACAAAGAGCGCAACCTACTTCGCCAATGGTCCCAGGACACCACCGCGCTGGTCTCCCTTCTGGGGCCCGGCGGGGTCGGCAAAACCAGGCTCGCCGCGCAGTTCGCCTCAGAACTCACCCCACCCCCTGTCTGGATTGGCCTGGCCGCCGCGCACAACCACCAGGGGCTCTATCAGACCATGGCAACAGCGCTGGGCGTCCAAATCCATCAGAACCCCGTGGCAGAGCTGGGCCGCGCGCTGCGACGCCTGGGCCCCAGGTGGGTGCTGCTGGACAACGTGGAGCAGATCGCCACCTTGACCGGCCAGGCCATGGCCCAATGGCTCCAGGACGCGCCCCAGTGCCGCTTTCTGGTCACCACGCGCATCCCGCTGCGGCTGCGCTCCGAGCGCGTTCTGCCGCTGAGCCCGCTGGAAACCCAATCGACGCGCGCCGAACCCTCTGCGGCCTTGGAATTGTTCATGGATCGCCTCAACAGGCTCGATCCACACCACAACACCACCGCCGATGACCCACACACCCTCCGCCTGATGGAACAACTGGGCGGGCTGCCGCTGGCCATCGAACTGGCCGCAGCGCGGCTGCGCCTCTTCTCAGTCCAGGAGCTCACCGAGGCCCTGGACCAACAACTGAGCGTTCTACGCGACAAACGCGCCGACACCCCAGCACGGCACGCCTCGCTCGAAGCCACCCTCCAGTGGTCCTGGCAACTGCTGACGCCCTCGGCGCAGCGCCTCCTGATGCACTGCGCTGCCTTTGCTGGCGCCTTTGACCGACGCGACCTGAAGGCGATCCTCGAACCCGGC
This sequence comes from uncultured Pseudomonadota bacterium, assembly GCA_937123825.1. Taxonomy (GTDB): domain Bacteria; phylum Myxococcota_A; class Bradymonadia; order Bradymonadales; genus CAKZKQ01. The sequence goes on along the minus strand of CAKZKQ010000567.1, from coordinate 1,675 downwards.
GCCCCCGCCTCTTGGCTCGAAGACGAACTCGAAGACCTCATCGAAGCACAGCTCCTCCACCGCACCCGCGCTGCGGGCAGTCGCCCCACATGGCAACTGCTCTACCCCGTGCGCTTCTTTGCTCGCCACAAAGCCCAAGACGGCCGCCACTGGCCCCTGATCCAGGCTCGCCTTGCCCACCACTGCGCCCGCTGGGGAAACCTGAACACCATGGCCAGCATGGACGTGGACAAAGGCGCGCTCTCTTTTGAAGTGCTGCGCCGCGTCAACGACATTGAATGGGTCTTTGAAGCCCACGACGACCCGGAACTGACGCCCATTCTGGCCCGCGCGGCCATCGCCGCCCACGCTCGCCAGGGCGACATCGCCTCGGCCAGACGCGTCCTGGATGAAGCCTGCCGACGCTGCGCCGGAGACCCGGAGGCGCTGGCGCGGCTGCTTTGCTTTGTCTGCGGCGACAACATCGCGCGTGTTCTGGAACTCGACCCCGAGGTGCTGCACCTGGCCATGGAGAGCGTCGCAAGCCAGCAACCCCAAGTGCAGGCCTTTTTGGCGTTTCACGCCATGGGTCTGGCGCGGGTCGATGGGCGGTGGGGCGACGCGCTGAGCGACTGCGAACGCGCCCTCCAAGCCGCACAAGCCGCGCAGCTTGGCCCCCTGGCGACGCAATACCGCGCGGCGCTGGCCAACATCCTGCGCGCCATCGATCGCTTTGACGAGGCCCACACAGCGTTTGAGGCCGCGCTGCAAGATCTTAAGGGGCTGGAGGACCTGCGCGCCATCGCCTCGGCGTCCAACAACCTGGCCATCTTGCACCACCAACGCGGAGATGTCGGCCGCGCGGTGACGCTGATGAAGCGCTCGCTCAAGGCCATTGAAGCGCTGGGCGACTGGCGACAGCAGGCCAACGCCCACAGCAACCTGGGCTACCTGGCCCAGCGCCAACAAGCGCTGCAAACCGCCCAGGAACACTTTGAAGAAGGACTCAAGTGGGCTCAAAAGGCCTCGGACGCGCGCCTGGAAGGCCGACTCTTGATGAACATGGCCGAAAACCAACGCCAGGGCGGCCTCACTGAGATCGCCATGGAGACACTGGAGCGCTCCATTGTCTGCTTTGGGGCAACCAAGGCCGCCATCGCCACCGCCGCCTCAAGGCTCCACCTGGCGTCGCTGTTTTTGGAGGCAGATCGCTGGGATGACGCCGCGCAGGTGGGGCTGATGGGTTGCCAGGCATTCAGAGAGCGCGGCGCCAACACCTACAAAACGCTCATCGCCGATCTTGAAGGGATCCTGCTGACTGCACCCAGCGATGACCCCGAAGCGCGCCAACAACTGGCCCGAGCCTTTCGAAAACGCCTCCACGAGGGCGCCATCGTGCTCTAAAGAGCAGGCCGAGGGCGCTTATCCGCGGTGGGTTTGGACGGCGTGGGTCATGGCGTCCATGCAGACCTCTTCGAGCCAACCCAGATCCAGCTCCTGATGGGCTTCGCAGATGAACCAGGGCTCGCGGCTGTCGGGTTCGAGCATGACACCACGGTGGATGAGGTTCCAGGCGAAGGTGTCGTAGAGGGCCGCGTCGGTGGACTTCCAGTCGCGGTAGTTCTGGGGCACGGTGGGCGTGAAGGGAACGCCAAACATGGAGGCGGGGCCCGCAAAGGCGGGCGCGATGGCGTGG
>CAKZKQ010000566.1 GCA_937123825.1 uncultured Pseudomonadota bacterium | reverse complement strand
GTGACGATCGACGCTCCGCCGAAGATGCCTGAGGGGTTGGATTCGGGCAAAGCGATCTTTGATAAGATTTTCAAGGAGGGTGTGAGCCGGGAAGAGGTCAAGGCCTTTTTGAAGTCGCTTGGTGGCGGCGCCGAGCAGATGGGGGGCGAGCTGGGCAAGGCGGGGGCTGGCAAGCTCCTGGAGGCGCTGAACGCCAAGGGGACGACCTATCAGATTGGCGAGACGGTCGGTCTGGTGATGGGCATTCTGGTGACCGAGATTGTGCTCCTGGTGGTGCAGTTGGTCTTGGCGCCCGTGACCGGCGGCGGCACGGGGGCGACGGCGCTGGCCAAGTTGGGCGCGGTGGGGGCCAAGTTGCTGGGCAAGCTGGGCAAGATTTTGCCCAAGATGGCCAAGGCGCTGGCGCCGTTGATGAAGGTCTTTGGGAAGCTCAAGGGTGCGTTTGGCAAGTGGGTCAACAAGGTCCGCAAGTACCTTGATGAGTTGGTGGCGTGGGCCAAATCGGGGCTGGAGAAGCTGCGCGGGAAAGGCAAAGGGCCCAAAACCAGGCCCAAAGCCCCTCAAACCGCCCCAAAACCGCGTCCCAACGCCTCCAAACCCAGCTCGCCCGACGTCCCCCAGCGCCAACCTGCCCGACAACCGTCGCCTGAGAGCACGGGAACCAAAGGGCAGGGCAAGACTCCGGAGCGCTCGGCGGGCAGTGGCAACGGCGCTGGAAATGGCGCGGTAGACAACGCACGGACAGGCGTTCCAAGCAATGGAGGTCGAACGGGCAATCCAGGGGTAGGCAACGCAGGAAAGTCCGCGGTGCCAGACAGACCAAGGAGCCCAGGTCCCACAACGGCCCGCACGCCCGCAGGCAAAGGCGGCGCCAAATCGGCCAAGGGTGCCGACGAGGTGGCAGACGCCAGGGCGGTCAAACCCACGCCGAAGTCTCGAAAGCCGCCCAAGAGAAGGCGCCGGGGCAAAGGTGGAAGTGCTCGTCAGATTGCTTTGGCGGCAGCGCGCAAAGGGTGGCGCAAAGCGCGTCAAATGACCTCTTCAAAGGTCGTCACAGAAGAAGCGCTCAAGAGCCAGTTGCGCAGCGTTCGTGTGATGGCCAGGCCTGGAAGTGTTAAACTCTCCCTCGTCAGGCGCCGTTCCACCTGGAAGGTCGCTGCCAAGGCCACAAAAGGCGGCAAGACCGTCACCGTCAAGGCCGGTAAGGGTTGGATTGCCAAGGATGAGAAGGGCAGGCGTTGGTATGCTGCGACAAGCCAGGTTCAGAAGCACAAGACTGTGGCACAGAATCTGGATAAGCGTTTGGATGAAGAAGCACATAGACTAGCCAATGCTAAAGACAAAAGAAAACCACAGTCTCGGCCCCCAGAAAATCGGCGTACTAAAATCCAAGGACAAATTTTAAAGCGGCTTCATGATACACTGAAAGGTAGATTTAGACAGATTGAAAGCGAATTCAATGAGTTGCTTTTGGATGGTGTAAGTCTGGATCTTAAAGAGGGTGATTTTGCTAGTAGGAAAAATGCTAACGGACATGAGAGGCTGATCTATGAATACATTATAACACCCAATACTAAAACAGGTGAGGTGGATGCTGATCCTGGATCGGATTTTGATCCGATTGAACTAGCTATGGCATGTGCTGAAAAATTAACTGAAGAGAATTTTAAAGTAGATGATTCTGTTGATCAAATGATACCTTTTTGCCTTAGTGAGATGGATAGAGATTCATTTAAGGATAGTGTTGCATATGAAATAAGTGAGGTTATTCGTAAGGACCGGAGTTTTGATGTTTCGAGTGATGTTGTTGATTCGATTATTAAGTCAAATGCTAAGTACAATCTAGAAGAGTTTGCAACCAATCGTATTGCAAAGGGAGGTGTTCTCGCTAATGCATTTGTGGAGTTTTTTCAGGAAGGGTTTGATGGGCATTCTTCTAAAGATGCTCACATTAAAAGTGTTTTTAAAGGGCTTGAGGAAATGAGAGAAATAGCCGATTTGGCTATTGGTGATGAGCGTGTAATTAGCAGGTTGTATGAAGATATTCGACCAGAAATAAAAGGGGGGATAGATGAACTTTTTGCAGAGTATAACATTCTAGATGAAGTTGTGAAGTTTGATATGCTTGAGTTTGGTGAAGATGCGGCTAAATCAAAGATTAGAGATTTGTTGAGTGATAAAAGTGAGCAGGTTGTTAATGGTTTGATTGGGAATAGATTTGTTAAGGATAAGTTTATAGTTGTGGCTAATTTGAAATGGTCGTTGTCTCTTAAGATTTTGGCTGAGCAACGTATGGAGAAAGTGCGCCAACGCGACAGGTTAATAGATATGTCGACAGTTGATTCTTATGGCGGGAAACACTTGGCTGGAACTCATAAAGGTGCAAAGTATGCTAAGAAAGTTTCTGCCGGAAAAGCTGGTGATAAAACTCAGCGAGGCGCTGGGCAGTATTGGCCTGTTGGTGACGATGAGAGACTGTTAAGGGATACTATGAAAACCGGGGAGTGGAGTGTTCAAGGGGACAATTCCGTCCATTGTTTTAAGACCTATCCTTACTCTATTGGGTTTTCTGAAGGTAAGGAGGCCAGTCTGCATCGTGCTGAGTGGAGTGAGTTTACGTTGCATGGACATCCGCGCCAATCACGTTAAATGCATTTCTTTATGGTTGTTTGATTACCATCACTGCACCACCATCAAGCCAAAGTTGTAGGGTCTCTTTGCTCCAACCGCTGCGCGCTACGGTGGCGGCATCCAAACGGCAGCCTTCCCAGGTTTTTGGCATGGAATCCAAAGACGCCAATCGCGCTCCTCTGAGGTCTGCTCCTGCCAGGTTTGCTGCGTCGAGGTTGGCGCCAGTCAAATCTGCGTCAGACAAATAAGCATTGTTCAAAGCGGCATGGCTCAAATTGCAGCCAGTCAGATCGGCGCCTTCGAGATCAGCAAAGCCCAAATCGAGCTGTGTGAGCGTCCGTCCCGAAAGTTGGGCTTTGGGACCTATAACACCTGCTTTTGTGGGGTCGAAGCCTGCTGGCCATTTGGTCCCGCTGTGGGAAATGGCTAAATCCAATTTTGCACCTTGGAGATTGGCACCTCTCAAGTCGGTGCCTTGCAGATGCGCACCTCGAAGATCGGCACCTGAAAGGTTGCTGTGTTGCAACACGCTGCCTTGAAGTACCGTATCTCTTAAATCTGCGTTGGCCAGGTTAGTGTTGGACATGCGGGAGTGGTGCAATGGACGCCCTTGAAGCGATATAAACTGTAAATCCATTCCATCCAGATCGGTGCATGGTCCAAATATTTGGTGATTTTGGGGGGCAAAGCCATCAGGCCATTTGGTGCGGCCATTGTATAGTAATCCAGCAAGCACTGCGTCTGTAAGATTGGCATGCGCCAGCTGTGCGCTGTCAAGGTATGCACCCTTGAGGATGGTGCGGTTGAGCTTGGCGTTGCTGAGGTTGGCGCGGGTCAAGTTGGCGCCTGTCAGATTGGCATCGGTAAGATCTGCGTTAGACAAATTTGCATATGATAGGTTGGAGTCTGTCCAGTTTCCACCTTTTAAGTCTGCGTTAGACAAATTTGCATATGACAAATTTGAATTTGTCCAATTTGCACCGATGGCCTGAGTTTCGGACAGGTCTGCACTGGTCAAGTTTACCGATATTAAGGACGCTTTGTTCAGGCATGCTTGATGCAGGCAAGCACTGATAAGTTCTGCTTTGTGTAGATTGGCTTGTGAGAAATCGGCGTTGGTAAAGTTGATGCTTCTGAGCCTGGCTTCTGTCAAATCTGAACCGATAAAGCTTGCGCTGGGCGCAGAGGAAAGACGCATCTCCAGATTATTCAATGTGGCATGGTTGAGTTGGGCGTTGGACAAGTTGGCTTTGAATAATTTTGAGTTGGGTAGTTTTATACCGTTTATTTTTGCATGGCTGAGGTTGGATCTGAGTAGCTGTGTTCCGTTCATCTGGCGCCTTCCTTGGGCGTACATCTCTAGCAGTTCTTCTGTGCTTCTTGGTTGTTTCATGGCTTTTGTGTATAATGTGAATTAGGTGAATGAACGTGAGTTAATGGTACAGGCCTGATGGCTGGACACATGTGCGCCTATTTTTGAGCATCAAACAATAGAATGCAGCTTTCTATGGGGATGCGCTCCCATTCTACACTTGATTGATTTGGTTTTAAAGAACTTTTTATTCTTGTTTATCTCTTATTGCTCTAGGCATGATTGCTTAAATATATGTATTTCGGTGCCGATAACGATGGGGTCAATATAGAGAGCAGAACACTCTTGATGAGTCGATAAGGCACAGTGTTCTGATCCTTCAAGGTCGTGACTGTAGGAGTTGGATGGGAGGACCTTTTCAAAGTCCAAAATTTTGAGTCAAGGGTTGGGTATGGCTGTCACAATGCCCGATGGTTTGTTGCGGGCTTTGCAAAGGCGTCCGAGTAAGCAGACATGGGCGGTGGTGTGTGCCTGGCTTGAGAGTCTTTCTGCTCCAGACAGTGCAGAGGCGTTGGGGGTGTGCGCTGCGGTATTGGATGATTGGCCGGCTTGGCTTTGCGCGCAGACCTATACAGATACCAAGCGTTGTTCAAAGTCCCATTGGGCCGCTCCTGTTGATGTCGAGCCTGTGTGGTGGCCGCTGTTGCGGACCATGCATTTGTGCGATCTCTATGTCGAATATCCAAGTTGGTTGCCGCCTACGTCTCCTCAAATCAAGAGGTTGGAGTTGGAGGAGCGGCCTCCTGCTCATTTCATAGAGATGTTGTCTCGGTTTCCTGGTTTGGAGCAACTCCAACTCAAAGATGAGCAGGGTCTGTCTCCTCAGGTGATTGGCGACATTTTGGGACATCAAAGCCAGTGGGAGCGTGTGGAGTTTTCCTGTGGCTAGTGGACGACAAAGTCATTGGATGCTCTGGGTGTGATGGGGGGGTTGCCTGTCGAAATCCGAGTGGACTGTGTTGTGGGCTGGGGGTCGATTGTGCGGTGGTTTGCACAGCTTTCTGGTTCGTGTGGTCTCAGTCGGTTGATGTTGATGTTTGGGGGGACCGCCGATGAGCCTGCGCAGGTGCTGGGGGCATTGATGGGGTCTCGGTTGGTGGCTTCTTTGGAGCATCTGAGTTTGGTGTCATTGGGGTTTTTGATGGACTCTATGGGGACTTTTGCGCCGCTTGCAAGCGCTGGTTTGAAGGGTTTGGATCTGAGTTACAACGCCATTTTGGATGAGGGGTTGGAAGACTTTGCTCGTTTGGGATGGGAAGGGTTGGAGGTCTTGGGTCTTGCGTTTGTGGACATGGGGAGCGCTGGTTTGTTTGCAATGATGGACGAGGCCGGGTTGTGCAGTGTTCATACCCTGGATCTGGCTGGCATGAGTGCAGGGCGCAGGCAGCTTGAGCAACTGATGTTGGGCGATGGGGGATTGGGCGGTCTTCAATCTTTGGGGTTGGCGAATCTTTCGATGAGAGGCTCCGTGGCCCGCGTGGTGTCTGGGTGCAAATTGCCGTTGACCGTTTTGGACCTGTCAAACAATGGCATTGGCGATGTTGGAATTCGGGTTCTGGCGAGTTCAGATGTTTTTGAGGGGCTTAGAGCCATTGATCTGAGGGGCAACCCCATCACGGATGTCGGGGCCGATATTTTGCTGGGTAGCCTTGGGCGTCGTGCAGGGCGAGAGTGTTATCTGGACTTGAAGGTCTTGAGTCCTGAAATGCAGGAGCGTGTTCTTGATTGCTGGCCCGAAAACCAATGGGGCTTCAAAAGGCTCAATTTATCGCTTGAATACGGGCCGTGATGGGACGTTTGGTCTTGGGGAGGATGTGGGCGGCTATGGCCCAGCGGGATTTTCGCTAGGGTGTGCTTGTTGAGGGGCGGAGGGGATTGGGGTGAACTATCGCAATGAGCAGTTTAAGAGACGGGTGGTTGCTCAGCTCGGAGAGGATTTTGTGCCTCCAGAGGCTACGTTGATAGAGAATCTCGACGAATTTCCAGAAGAGCTTATCGAGACAGCGCGGACTTTGGGCCATGTATGGGACAAGCGCTGTTTTGTGGCTTGTTGGTTGCCTGATGACCATCAAAAGTACGTGTTGTCTTTTGTCACCGACGTGCTCAACGGTCAGTGCGCTGCATCCCAGTGGCGCAGAGGGGCTGTGTTGTTGGCTTTGGCCGATGATGAGTTGCCTGGTTATCAAGTGGATGATGTTTTGGCCATCATCGATGCCCGTCCCGGCGAGACCCTGTATCGAAGAAACCTGTCTGAGGATGGGTGGAACAATCCAGGTGCGCCAGCAACGGTTCACCCTGATATGACCTATCGAGACCATTGTCCCCGAGGTGCTGCGCGATTTCCCCTTTCATTGAGTGAGACATCACTGGAGCCGATAGGTTACAGGGTGGACATTGCGATTCGCCGCTGGGTGGCCAATGCGTATGCGTGGTTGAGTGTTGGAGAAGACCCGGTGCTCTTGACTGCGCCTGTGGAAAAAGTGCTTGAGCTGGTCTTTGAGGGCACGCAACTGTCTCCTGACGGAGCCATTGCCATTGCTGCCCTTCACTGTGAGTTGAAGGCTTTTGGTCCTCTCAAGGATGGTGACAAACACGGCTATCGCGGTCCCGACCAATGGTACATGCCGCCCTCATAGCCGCCAAAGTGGATGGCGATGCCTTTTGAGTCTCTTTCAAGCGCGCGTGTGCGTTGGTTGGCCTATCTAGAAGGACGCTCTCCCTTGCCTTCCGATGTTGTGGATGAGGCTCGGGTGGCTTCCTGGTCTTTGTGGCAGGGGGTTTTGAGTGGCCAGGCCCTGTCCGAAAACTGGAAGCAGGTCCGCTCGCTCCGATTGCCATCCTGTCTCGATGCCCACGCCTGTCTTCAACTGGCCCATCAAGGCGTATTTGAGCACATCACTCGCCTGGAAAACCCCCATGTTGTGCTGACTGCCGACCAGTTGGAGGCTTTGGTTGGCCTTTGTCCAAGGCTCACATGCCTCAAGCTTGGGGTTGGGCTGCGGCAGGCCTCGGCGAATGCCAAGATTGACTTGGCGATCTCGGATTTGGAGCTGCAAGGCGAGTCATTTGGGATCTTGTTTGGGCTCAGTGATGTTGCGTTGGGTGGGTTGAGGCGTTTGAAGTGGCACGTTCCGCGGGGGCGTTGGGTCATTCCTGAGGCTTTGGAGGGGTTGCGTGCGTTGGAGATTCGAGGTGGAGGACCTGCAACGGTTGTTGAAGGCTCTGCTTCGCTGTCCGGGCTTCGAAGTTTGGGTTTGGCCGGTGTGTGTTGGTCTGTTTCGCAGTCCTTGACTGGGTTGCAAGCCCTTGCGTTGAGTTCTGCTTGTATTTCCGAGCAGGAGGCGGCCCGTTGGTTGTCTATGGAGACGCTTCAAGGGTTGACCCTTTGCGATCCTGCGCGCCGTTTGGCTCTTTTGCCCCAACTTGAGCGGTGCTTGGCTGGCCTCAAACGATTTTCCTGGGGCATGTCCGGGGCTTTGCCGGGTCCTTGTTGGTCAGCGCTGGAGGGCAATGCCGGTCTGGAGTGTCTGGATCTTGAGCAAGACCAGGGTTGTGGGCCGGTTGGGGCGCTGTTGGCCAACAAGTCGGGGTTGAAGCGTCTTTCATTGGAGGGCTTTGAGTGTGATGAGGTTCAGCAATGGCCTGTGTTTGCCAAGCTTCAAGCGCTGCGGTTGGTGGGTGGGGGTTGGGATGGAAAGACTTGTGATGTCCTCATTGGGTCGCATTCCAGTCCTGCGCTGAGCTGCATTGAGCTGCAACCTACACGCGAGCGTCGCGTGGAGGTTTGTGCGGTTTTGCCGGCCTGCGTCTCTTTTGAGGTCCGAGGACGCTGGCACTTTGTCGAGGGTTCAACCTGGGGGCAGGGCGTGACCCGTTTTGCCGCCCCCATCGATGCGCTCAAAGAAGTTTCACCCGCTGTGCAACGCGCTTTGCCCCTGTCTTTGACTTTGACAGGCCACACTACGGAGGTTCGACCTTCGTTGTTCCATCACCAACGCCTTTTTGCCCTCGATCTGAGCCATGCGAGCTGGGAGCCGATGGGCACCACGGCCAAGTTGCCCACCTCACTTTGGGAGTTGACCGCCGATTGGAAATGGGTCCTTCAAAGCGAAGGGTTGCAGCAGGCGCTGGTGCACCTGGGCAGGTTGCACCTGATTGGTGGGGTGGATGAAGACGATGACTACGGTCTGGTGGGGGAGCTTTTGGGTGGTGTGGTCTGGCCAATGCACATGGAGCACCTATCCTGTGATGTTGAGTTTTTGGGAACTGATGAAGAAGAGATAGTAGAGTCTATCTTGAGTAGTTTTAAAGAATCACGGTGGTGCTTTGACGTTTGATTGGGGCTGTGTGGAGGCGGTGGGTGAATGAGTGGGATGAAGGAGTTGAAAGACTTTGTGTCTGTGCATTTTGATGGTGTTGATGTCGACGCTCATGGGCTTGGTTCTCGTTGTGAGTGGCTTTACGACATCTCCCCTGTTGTTCTGGAGATGCTCCGCTCTCTTCCTCGCCCCCTTTCTTTAAGATTCTTGTCTTTGATTGTTGATGATTCTCACGATTTGTCGATGTTGCAGGATTTTCAGCTCCAAGTCGTTGAGGGCTTTCAAGATTTGTCGTCATGGGGAAAGGGTTGCATTCTTGTGCCTTATGTTTCAGATTCTAAAATTCTGATTGAATCGGAGGAATCCTTTAAGGGGTCGATGTTTCATGTGAGTGGTTTTAAGTTTTTCCAAGTCTGTAAGCCGTATGATGATCCATTATTTGGTAGTATGGTTCTTTGCCGTGACGATGTGGATTATAAATATATGGCTCCATGTGAAGATGTTTATGAAATTGATAGAGATGATCTTGAGATTTTAGAGGTTTTTAATTTTTGCATTGCTTTCAGACGATGGATTGCTTCTAGAGTTGGGGTTGGGATTTGCAGGGGTAAGGTGTCGTGGAAGATTGATTTGGACTTGTTTAAAGAATCTGTATGTTCTTGTGGGTTGTATGGCGATGCTTCTTTGGGAACAATGTCAATCGATGCGCATATTGCTTTGGAAGCGTTGTGGAGAGAGATTGGAGTGTTTGGTGTTGAGAGGCGAGACTATGGTTTTATTGGCGGTGATGAATGGTATGTGTCTTCTTTTGTGTGAGTTTTAAAGGCGTTGTTTGGGGTTTTGTTGGTTTTTGGGGATTGTTTGATTGGTATGGCTTGGGTTGGCGCTGAGTAGCTGTGTTCCACTCATCTGGCGTCTTCCTTGAGCAACATCTAGCAGTGCTTTTATGCTTCTTGGTGGCTTCGTGTGGTGGGACTTGTTCCAATGGCAAGGGGTTATAAGGCGGCCAATACAAATGGCTTGGTGTTCATGGGCCCCACAGCATGGACTTTGAGTTGTGGAGGGGTGATGGGGTTGAGTTGGTCTGTGCTTTGCCATCCCCCTTTGCAAATGCCTGTTTGAAGATCAAGCACGAACAGTCGGTTTCTTTCTGCGACACCTATCGCGTGTGGGCCAAAGAGAGCTGCCCTACGGTTGATTGAGCGAGGTCCTTGATAAGACCATTGCCACGCATCGAGTTTGTTCAAGGACACCAGGTGGAGCCCTTTGGTTGTGACAATTGCGGTGCGTTCTTTGGGGAGTGGAACCACATCCAGAACGGGGGCATTGGGTTTGGGCATTGGGTGAAGCCGTTGGGTGAGGTTGCACCACAGCCGCAATGTGTTTGGGCCCCACAAAATCACGTGCTGCCCGCTGGACGACACCACGGCCTGCCTTAAGGCGCGAACTTTCAAGGTGTGGTGCAGTGCCGTGCCATTCCAGAACGAGAGTGTGTGGCTTGTGTCGCACATCAGCCAATACCCATCCGCCATTGGTTGCACGCTTGTGAGTCGTTGGGTGTGAAGGATTTGTTTGTGCAGCGTGGCGTTCCGGCGAGACCATAAACAAACTTCTGTGGCGCCGTGGGTTACAAAGTGTTCGGTGTCCAGTGGGAAGCCTGCCGCCACTGCTTGGGTCTGTCCTTTGAGCGTGTGCAGGATGTGTCCATTTTCCAGTGACCACAGCTCCAAAATGGCTTTGATGCCGCTTGAGTCATCAACCGTGGTCCATGACAGCGCCCACTGCCCATCCCACAGCGTTGTTTGCCCTGGGTTTTCCTGTGGTTTGTGTCGTGTTGACAGCAGGCGCCCAGTCTCAGTGCACCACACCCGTGCCTGGCCATCGCTTGCCCAACTCAAAATCCGGGTTTGATCATCGGTCAATTCCAGCCCCATCACAGCGCTCTGGTGGGCATCAATGCGCATGTGGAGCTTGCCTGATTCCAGACATGTTCCGACCACCTCGCCGTATCCATTGCCAGACCACAAGGTGCCCGAGCTTGACCCCACCGCGCCCAACGCTTGCCAGCGCTCTGGTTGTGGGAGGTGGTTGGACATGGTGCCAGGAGACATGTGCCAGGTCCTTGCGAGCCCATCGTTGGACACGGTCAAAAACTCTTTGGGGTTGGTCGTGTTCACCGATTTGGTGATGCTCTGCAATTCCGATTGACCCAGGCAGCCTTGTGATGACCACACCCCCAGCTCCAAGCCCGATTCGTCCCAGGCGACCACGAGGCCATCGCCCCATGGTGACAATCGTGTGGCTTGGGTTGCTCCAAGCACCATGGGGGCTTCCCGGTTGTGTGTGTCCCATAAGTGCATTGTACCAGAGTACGGCGAGCCTTCGAGTGTGATGACCTGGTCATTGTCCAATGCCACCGCATCAATGATTCTTGTGCTTCTTGAGCCATCCCGATGTTCACACAACCCATCGTGGTTCCATATGGATACCGCGTTCATCCGGTTCCAGGCCATCAGCCGACCTTCGGGCAAGACCACGGCATCATGAGCCTCGTGCGGCCAGGTTTGTGTGGGGGTTGCCGAAGTGGCTTCGATTTTCAAGAAAACCAGCGTTCCTTGTTCTGTCCAAAGGGCAAAACGAGAGGGGTTGGTAAAGGCTGCTCTGCGAATTTCACCCCAGTTTCCTGCAAGGGTGTTGACCTCCTGGGGAGTTTGGATGTGGCCCAGATAGAGTGTGTTTTCTGACCATGTCACCAACAATCCGTTGCCATTGTGGGTAAAAGGTGGTCCTTGCGCCAAATCTGCGCTCATGGACACCTGGTGCATACAGTGCTCCGCACGCAAACGCCCGTCTTGGATGTTCAGGCGAACCAACTCTGCGGTGTTCCACAACAGCACGTGTTGTGCATCGAACACGACGGCCCCCACCGGTTCTGCAAAGTGCTTGATGGTGCCCACCGGAACGTTCGGTTTTTCAAAGAGCCTGACTGTCACTTCATCGTGTGCGCTTTGATTAAAGAGCCAACCATTTGGAAGTGCAGTGCACCATTCAACGATGCTTTTGCTTTGCTCAAAGAAGGCTTGGGCGGTGCCTGTTGAGGTGTCCCAAATCTGTACGTTACGGCCCTGGGCGGTCACGATTTGAGAAGTTGTGGGTCCCCAACTGGCCGCTCGAATGGGTTGCTCCCCGCCAAAACTGCGGTGGCGCAGGCTTGATGTTGGTCGAGATGGGGTTTTCAGGTGGACCAGCGTTGTTGGTGCAACATCCTCATGCCCGGTCAACCATTCCAGGGCTGCATCGCTGCACACTTCATCGCTGCTCTCCAAGGCGAGCTGGAGCATGATGCGCCACGCAGGCCACCAGTCATCGCCCTGGCACAAAATGGCCTGGTGCTTTTCTAGAAAAGATCGCCATGGGTGGGGGAGGTCCTTGGTGGCCTCTCGGAGCAGGAATGTGTCGATGGATTCACTGCTTTGGAGCGCAGACATCCACAGTGCAAAAGGTCCGGTGTTGGGTGTCATGTGAACGCCCTCCAAGTGTTTAAGGTGTCATTCTGCACCATCAACACCAATTGTGTACGCCGGGTGGTGTTGGTTTTGTGGGTGGTGGGGTGTGGTCACTCGACCTGGGTGGCTTGTTGGACCTGTTTGGCGGTGCGGAGCCAGCGGGCCAGGCGCGCCTGGGGTTCGGTGTGGATGTGTTGGGCGCGTTGGGTGGCCGCTTGGAGGGTTTGGGCGGCTTGCTTGGGGTTGGCGGAGAAGCAGGCCAGGGCGTGGAGGCATTGGCAGATGGCGGTTTCGTAGGGGTTGTGCAGGGGTTGCCAGGCTTGCTGGGCTTGGAGGGCCAGGGTTTGGGCTTGGTCGTGTTGGCCCAGATCGAGGGCGAGGCGAGTTTGGATTTGGAGGGCTGCGGCGCAGAGGCTTGGGGGTTGGGGGAGGGTGGTGAGGTGCTGGAGGGTGGGCAGGAGCGTGGCGGCGCTGCTGGGGGTGTGGCTGTCGAGTTCGAGGCGCATTTCGAGCAGGATGATCTTGAGGCGATGCTCGTCGCTGGGGTCGGGGCCGTGGAGGGCCTGGTGGAGTGCCTGGCGCGCTTGCTGGGGTTTGTGGGCGTCGATGAGCGCGGCGGCGCGCTGGAGGGTGGCCCGGGTCTGGGCCAGGGCGGTGACGGCGTTGTCGTGGGCGCGCGTGGCGTGGGCCAGGGCGGCGGCGTGGTGTCCGAGCAGGAGGGCGGTCTGGCTCAGGAGGCTGTGGTGGGTCCAGGCGGTGGTCTGGGAGCCGAGGCTGTCGACCTGGGGGGTGGTGGAGGTGAGGTGCTCGTAGGCCAGCTCCAGGTAGCCGTGCTGGAGGATGGTGGGGGCCAGGCGGTGGAGCAGGCGCAGTCCGTTGGCGTCGGTGCCCTGGGCGCGGGAGGCTTTGAGGGCGCGCTCGACGTGGTGGGCGGCTTGGCTGCCGTGGCGCTGGGCCAGGGCGCGCTTGGCCATGGCCAGGTGGATGTCCTGGCTGGCCTGGGGGCTTTGGCTGCTCTGGCTGGCCTGGAGGGCTTGCTGGAGCGTGGCGTCGTCGGCGGTGTGGGGCGCCAGGGCGCATAGCGCCGCCAAGGCCTGGGCGCGGACTTTGGGAGCGTCTTCAAGCTCCAGGGCCAACTCCAGAGCCTTTTCCAGGTGGGTTTTGGCCTGGGCGCGGTCGGTTTTGGCAAGGCCCAGCAGAGCGCGGGTTTGGAGTTTGGGGTGGTTGTGGCGCTGGGCGGCGTCGAGCGCGTGCTTGAAGGCCGCGGTGGCCGCCTGGGGGTTTTGGGCGGTGTGTTGGATCTGGCCCATGGCCAGCAGCAACCGGGCGCGCTGGAGGGGTGTGGGTTTGAGCGTGCCGATGACGCTGGCCAGGATGCGCAGGGCGCCTTTGTGGGGGCCTCGGTGCTGGAGCAGGGTGCAGAGCTTCAGGGTCAGGCCCAGGGCCAGGTCGGCGTCTTGTGCTTGCAGGGCCCACTGGAGTGCGCGACCAAGGTCGGCCCGCGTGTCGACGTCTGGGAGCGGGCCGGGGGTGAGCCGGGCGGCAAAATGTTCGGCGTGGCGCCGGGCCAGGGCCTGGGCAATGTCGGGTCCGCACAGCGGCTGGCCATTTTTGGGTTTGAGGGCGCCTGGGGTTTGCAGTTTTTGGTGTGCAAAGGCTGCCGTGGCCGGGTGCAGGCGGTAGGACTGACTGCCGTGGCGCTTGCCGGCGTCTTTGAGCAGCCCCTTGGTGTGGAGGCTGGCCAGGAGATCGTCGACGCGGTGACGCGCCTTGAATGGGCCAAGGTCTATGATGGCGCGCGCGCTCTCCACACTGAAGCGGCCCGCAAAGGCGGTGCACTGGATCAAGGCCACGCGCTCGCGCGAACGCAGCGAAGACCACATCCAGCGCAGCGTCCCCGTCAGCGCGTCGGGCGCGTCCTTCTCCTCCGGACCGCCCGTGTCCTCGCCGGTCTCCCCCTCATCCGCGTCCTTCTCCTGCTCCGCCATCTTCCGGGCGATCGCGGCCAGGTTCATCCGCGCGGCCAGGTCCTGCCGGACCGCCTCCGTCTCGT
>CAKZKQ010000565.1 GCA_937123825.1 uncultured Pseudomonadota bacterium | reverse complement strand
CCCCGCCAGGACCCGCGGGTCCTGGACCTGCGGTTTTTCTTCTTTGGGCGAGTATTGCCCTCCTCCCACTGCGCAATTATACCTGTGCCCGTGACACAACACGTGGCCACGCGCCGACCCGCATCGCCACAAAGCCTTCAACGCGCCATGCGCGCGCACGTAAAACCATGCAGCACCCCACCATCTACGACGCCATCGTCATCGGCGGCGGACACGCCGGCTGTGAAGCCGCACACGCCCTGGCCACCATGGGCCGCAAGACCCTCTTGCTGACCATGAACATCGACACCATCGGCCACATGAGCTGTAACCCCGCCATCGGCGGCCTGGCCAAAGGCCATCTGGTCAAAGAGATCGACGCCATGGGCGGCATCATGGGACGCGTGGCCGACGCTTCGGCCATCCAGTACCGCCAGCTCAACACACGCAAAGGCCCCGCCGTGCGCGGCACGCGCACCCAGGCCGACATGCGCGTCTACCGCCAGCGCATGGGCCAGATCCTGATGAACACCGACAACCTGGACATCAAACAGGGCACCGTCAGCGATCTGATGCTCGAAGAACACCAAGGCGCTCACCGCATCACCGGCGTCGCCACTCGCCTCGGCATCCTCTACCGCTGCCACAAGGTCGTCATCACCACCGGCACCTTCCTCAAAGGGCTGTGCCACGTGGGGCTGCGCAACTTTGAGGGCGGCCGCGCCGGAAGCCGCGCCTCTTATGGCCTCTCCGAGACCCTCGAAAGCCTCAACCTCACCATGCGGCGCCTCAAAACCGGCACCACACCCCGGCTCGATGCCCGCACCATCAAGTGGGACGACCTTGAGCCCCAGCCCGGCGACCCCAACCCCAAGCGCTTCTCGTTCTACTGGGACGAACCCATGTTGGAGCAGGTGCCCTGCTACATCACCTACACCAACCCCGAAGTGCACCAGATCATCGCCGACGCCACCGACCAGTCCCCCATCTTCACCGGCGTCATCGAAGGGGTCGGCCCCCGCTACTGCCCCTCCATTGAAGACAAGGTCGTGCGCTTCCCCGACAAGGGCCGCCACCAGATCTTCCTGGAGCCGCAGGGGCTAGACACCCAGGAGATCTACCCCAACGGGGTCTCCACCAGCCTCCCCCTTGAGGTCCAATACAACTTCCTGCGCCAGATCCCAGGGCTCGAAGAGGTCGAGATCATGCGCGCGGGCTACGCCGTCGAATACGACGCCGTCGATCCCATCCAGCTCCACCCAACCCTGGAGCTGCGCTGCGTCCAGGGCCTCTATCTGGCCGGACAGATCAACGGCACCAGCGGCTACGAAGAGGCCGCCGCGCAGGGCCTCATGGCGGGCATCAACGCCTCGCGCGCCCTCACCGGCCAGGAACCCGTCATTCTGGGCCGCGATCAGGCCTACATCGGCGTCCTCATCGACGATCTGGTCACCAAAGGCGTCGATGAGCCCTACCGCATGTTCACCAGCCGCGCCGAGTTCTGCCTGCTGCTGCGCGAAGACAACGCCGATCTGCGCCTGTCCCAGCTTGGCTACGACCTGGGGCTCCTGCCCGAGGTCCATTACCAACGCTTCACCGCACGCAAGGCGCGCATCGAGGCCGCCCGCGCTCAAATGGCCAAGGTCCGCGTCCCCGACAGCGCCATCAACCAGGCCCACGCCGCCAGCTGCGGCCTGAGCCCCCTGAAGGGCAACGCTCCCCTGGAGATCCTGGCACGGCGCAACGACACCCGCATCGGCCAACTCCACAAACTGGCGGGGCTGATGGGCCACGCCGAAGCAGAAGCCGTCCTCGGCGCGCTGACCCCCGATGAAGCCGAGCAGGTCGAAATCCAGATCCGCTACGCCGCCTACATCGATCGCCAGCTTGAACAAGCCGAGCGCTTTCGCCAGATGGAAGACGTCGCCCTCTCCCCCGGACTGGACTACCAGGCCATCCACGGGCTCTCCAACGAGGTGCGCGAAAAGCTCGCCTCGGCCGCCCCAGTCTCCATCGGGCAAGCCGCGCGCATCCCCGGCGTGACCCCCGCCGCCATCGGCGCGCTGATGGTCCACGTCCAAGCCACCAAAGCCGCCCCCGCCACCCCATGATCCGCGCCCTTTACCTCGAACCCTACCAGGCAGGCTCCCACGCGGCCTTCACCAAAGCCTTGACCCAGGGGGTCGAGGCTGACTGGACCGTCCTGACCCTGCCCGGAAGACACTGGAAATGGCGCGCGCGAGGCTCGGCGGTCTACTTTGCGCATCAACTCGGCGATGCGGGCCCCTTTGATCTGCTCTTTGCCAGCGCCTACCTCCCCCTTCAGGACCTCCTGGCCCTTAAACCGGCCCTGGCCAAGACCCCATCGGTCCTCTACTTCCACGAAAACCAACTGGCGTTCCCCGTTCAGGCCCAACACGCCCGCGAAAGGGACTTCCACTTTGGCTTTTCACAGATGATCTCGGCCCTGGCCGCCACCCACTGCGCCTTCAACAGCCGCTGGAACATGCAGAGCTTCCTCGATGAGGCCCGCACGCTCCTCAAACGCATGCCCGACGCCGTCCCCCCAGGGTGGATCGACGCCATAGAAGCGCGCAGCACCGTCCTGCACCTGCCCCTCTCGCTGCATCAACCCTCCCCCGGATGCCTGCGCGACGCCGATGAGGACCGCAGCAAGGGCCCGATCATCCTCTGGAACCACCGTTGGGAGTACGACAAGGCCCCCGAGGCCTTCTTTGAGGCCCTCAAAGCCCTCGATGCACGGCAAATCCCCTTTCGGGTCGTCGTCTGCGGACAGCGATTCAAGCGCGCGCCCGCCATTTTTGAGCAATCCAGGCAGTGGTTGGGCGATCGGATCGTGCATTGGGGCTATGCGCAGAGCCAAAGAGACTATCTGGACCTCCTTGAGCGGTCCCACATCGCCGTCTCCACGGCCATCCACGAGTTCTTTGGCATCTCCATGGTCGAA
>CAKZKQ010000564.1 GCA_937123825.1 uncultured Pseudomonadota bacterium | reverse complement strand
CGCGTGATGGCGGGCGCGGCCGCCAGCGCGGCCCGCGCCAGAACGCCCCAGCCCGCCCCAAGGTCACAGACGGTGCCCGAAAGGGGCGGCAGGTGATCGCAGAGCAGCGCGCTGCCCGGATCGATGGCATCGGCCGAGAAGACGCCGGGCGCCGTCATCCAGCCCGCAGGGCCCTCGGAGGGCGCGAGGTCCGGCCAGGCGGCGACCGCGTCCGGCAGCGTGGGCGCCATCTCGTGGTGATCCGCGATGACGACGTCGGCACCGTGCTCTGCCGCAACGACTATCACATCGTCGCCGAGGGGTACGGCGGCAAGGGATTGCTGCTGACCGACCCGGCGAAAATCGATGAGGTAATCGACGAAGCAAAGGCGATCGCGAAGAGCGGCAGTCCCGTGTGCATCAACGTCCACCTGGCCACCAGCGACTTCCGCGAAGGCTCCATGTCCATCTGAGCCCCACCGCATCAGGCAGGCCCACCCACAGCCCCCGGCCTGCCTGAACCCACCGCCAGTGTGAATCAAGCGCGTTTCCACAACACAGCCACTTGTGTGCTCCAACCGCGCTCTTCAACAAAGCCACCTGCTTGAATCCACCGCTCCCACCCGTCCACGCCCACAAACTCTCAAGAGGCTTGGAGACTGCGCCGCCACCAAAGCCACTTGTGTGAATTGAACACCGCCTTCACAAACAACCGTGTGTGTCCTCGGTGCTTCCAGCAAAGCCGACCAACACGAGCACAAACACCTACATTCACGCACTTACACGCATAAAATCGGCGTCGCCGCCACCCACAACCCACCAACCCTAGACATCCTCGACCGCACACCAAAAGAATCTAAAATTACCAAAACCATCGCCACACCAGACCTGAAGAACTCAACCTATCAAAACAATCAAAAAATACAGTGCCAACAATTCCACGACAAACCCGAAACCACTCGCCACAAAACCAGTCCAACCATAAGCTCCAAATCCCACCGGCCCCTCCGCACCCCACCTCAAACCCCATCGTGTCTCCTCACACCCCACACCACACCCCAACCACACCCCTCACCCACAGAACAAAGACCCCACCTCGGCCAGCAAAGCGCGCCACGACGCCCTCGACGCAAATTTTGCACTTTGATCCACCCACCGCCACGTTCCATGCATGACCAAGAAAAAATGCAACGATAATTCCAAACAAAACAGCCGACATTATCTAAAAACAGAAACAACCACACCTCCATCCCCGTAAATACGGACCGGAAAGGTTCACATTGCTCAAACCGAATGGTATAAGTGAAATTATCGCATAACCTATGAGTTGATTGTGATCATCATAGTAAGCGACAGAGTCTTAGAGAAGTTTGGTGGACATGAGCCGGCCTTTTTGTAACACCGTCCGGCTCCTTTTCTGACCGCTGAGGTCAACATACATAACCCCACATTGCCTCCAAGGCGCTGCGGGACCCCAGGCACACATGCCCACTCCAACAAGGGGAAGGACCACGCCCAAACCTGGGCGACCTTGCTGGATTGCACCTTTAAACACGGAGTTCTCAAAACGATGAATGACAAAGTCCTCACATGGCTCGGCACGGACAAAATGGATGGTCCGGCCTTTATGCGCGAGGCCATGGCCTCAGTCGTGGTCTTCCTGGTCGCGCTGCCTCTCTGTATGGGGATTGCCATCGCCAGTAACGTCCCACCGGCACTTGGCCTCATCACAGGCATGGTCGGCGGGCTCGTGGTGGCCCTCATCGCAGGTTGTCGTCTCCAGGTCAGTGGCCCCGCCGCTGGTCTGGCCGTCATCGTTTATGACCTGGTCCAAACCCACGGCGTCGAGATGCTGGGGTACTTCGTCCTGCTCGCTGGTGTCTTCCAGCTGGCCGCAGGCGCCCTCAAGACCGGTCAATGGTTCCGTGCTGTCGCCCCCGCCGTCATCCGCGGCATGCTCGCAGGCATCGGGGTGCTCATCTTTGCCAGTCAGTTCCACGTCATGGTCGATGACAACCCTCAAAAACGTGGCCTCGACAACCTCGCGACCATCCCAGAGTCACTCGTCAAGGGCCTCTTCCCCATGGACGGCAGCAGCCACCACATGGCCGCGCTGGCCGGTGTCTTGACCCTCGCCGCCCTCATCGGCTGGAACACCCTCCGCCCCGAGAAGCTCAAGATGATCCCCGGCGCGCTCGTCGGCATCGTCACCGCCGTCGCCGTCACCTCCATCTTCAACTTCCCCATCAAATACGTCGGTGTCCCCGGCAACCTCATCGAAGCCGCCAACTGGATCCCCTTCTCCAACTGGCAGGCCCTTGGCAACCCCGCCATCTGGATCGGCGCCATAACCCTGGCCGCCGTCGCCAGCGCCGAAACCCTCCTGTGCGCCACCGCCGTTGACCAGCTCCACGACGGACCCCGCACCAACTACGACCAGGAACTCTTCTCCCAGGGCGTCGGCAACATCCTCTGCGGCTTCCTCGGCGCCCTGCCCATGACCGGCGTCATCGTCCGCTCCTCGGCCAACGTCGATGCTGGTGCCAAAACTCGCCTCTCGGGCTTCATCCACGGCATCTGGCTGCTGGTCTTCGTCGCCGCCCTGCCTTTCGTCCTCGAACTCATCCCCAAAGCCAGCCTCGCGGCCATCCTCGTCTTCACCGGCTACAAGCTCCTCAACCCCAAAGCCATCATGAAGATGTGGAAGTTCAGCAAAACCGAAACCGCCATCTTCGCCGTCACCCTCATCGGCATCGTCGCCACCGACCTGCTGACCGGCATCATCGTCGGCATCGTCGCCGCCCTGCTGCGTCTGGCCTGGCGCCTGGCTCGCCTTGACGTCGAAGTCGAAGACAGCGGCAACGCCGAAGAGCCCGTCGTCGTTCACCTGCACGGCACCGCCACCTTCCTCACCCTGCCCAAGCTCGCTCAGGCCCTCGAAGCGCTGCCCACCGGCCGCGAAATCCGCATCGAACTCGACAAGCTCGGCTACATCGACCACGCCTGCATCGAACTCTTCACCACCTGGGAGAAATCCCGCGCCAGCCTCGGCAACAAACTCGTCCTCGGCTGGGACGGCCTCTTCTCCCGCTACCACCGCGGCTACCACGCCGACACCACCGTGGTGCAATTCACCGCCCCTCCCTCCGAAGACAACGGCGACGACAACACCCGCGCCGCTGCCTGATCCCACCCCACGGCGGCCGCCACCGTTCATCCACGGCCGCCGCCGCCCGGCCCACGCGGCCACCCTCACACCACACAACCTGCCCTCCCAACCCACCCGCACACACCACACTGTGCCTGCGTGCATCCCTTTTCTTGCACGCAGGCACATCTGTGCCCGCAGCGCCTCTTAGACCAGCCCACAAACACCCAAAAGGGCTTGTCGCTGACCACCAACCCGCGCTGCCACCGGCAACGCACCGCAAAATCGGGGACACACACCGTGGGATACTACGACCACCACCCCACCGTGGACATCGACAAACCCTTTGTCATCACCGGCTTCAGCGGCTCGCGCTCACACAGCGTCGCCCACTTCCTGGCCGCCATGACCGGCCTGCCGCTGACCGACCTCGACCGGCAGATCGAACACCACGCCGGACGCTCCCTCGCACTGCTCCAACGCGAAGATGGCCCCAACGCCTGGCGCAACATCGAGGCCCAACTCCTCATCCGCGCCCTCAAAGAATCCCCCCCCAGGCTCCTGGCCGTCGGTGAAGGCGCGCTTCTGCACGCCAAAGCACGCAAAGCCGCCTGGAAAATGGCCCACGTCGTCTACATACGGCGCCCGCGACCCACGCTCCTGGCCAACATCCAACAAGGCCTGCGCCAAAACCCCGAGCGCTACCCCATCTTCATTGACCGATACCCCCAAGACGTCACCGCCCTCGAACCACTGCTGGCCACCCGAGAGCCCATCTACGAACGCGCACACACCCAACTCGACGTCATGGACATCCAACCCGTCGAAGTCGCGCGCCTGCTCGCCAGCCGCCTGGGCTGGTCCACCTGAAACCAACCCCCAACACACTGTCTCACCACCAAAACCAGCCAACCAATTGCCGCTGCGCCGCTGTTGACGTATGTATCTAACCACACGTCAATGACGACGCTGACGCGCTCATGGGCAAACGCGCAGCACCAAACACACGGCAAGGAAACCATGGTGACACCAGGCCAACTCAAGCGGATGCTCTGGCTGATTGGGCTGATGCTGACGCTCAGCGGATGCATCGAAGCCCTCTGCGGCGAAACCTGCACCGAAGACGCAGACTGTCAAAGCGGTCTGGCCTGCATCTTCAGCAACGGCGAAAACCGCTGCCTCCCCCCCGAATGCTCCAACTGCCCACAAAACCGCTGCTCCTTCGACCTCGACGGCAACGTCGGCACAGAAGACGAGGTCTGCACCTTCACCGCCTGCGAAGCACCCAACTGATACCAAAATGGAGACGAAAGCGGACGTCTGTATTTTGGTATGACCCCCTTCACGTCGACAGGCAACGGGCCCAAAGACCCACAAAAGGCCTCCAGACCCGCCAATCTCACCCCTCTCAGCCTCCAAGAGAGACCTCAAACACCGACTTACGCCGCGCCCTCAAGCAAACCGCGCAAGACGCGGGGCAAGATCCCACCGTGTTGGTAGGTCACCAACTCGTCGGGCGCATCGATTCGGCATCGAGCCCCAAAGACCCGCACTGTCCCGTCTTCACGGCGAGCCTTGACCTTGACCACAGCCCCAGGCTCAAGCCCGCTCCCGGCCTCAACATCAAAGACTTCCCTGCCCGTCAGCGCCTCAAAGCTCTGCCCCTGGAGTGGTTCCAGCGGCAAAATCCCCATACCAATGAGGTTTGAGCGGTGAATCCGCTCAAAAGACTCCGCCAGAACCGCCTTTACCCCCAGCATGGCGGGCCCTTTGGCCGCCCAATCGCGGCTTGAGCCCATCCCGTAGTCGCGCCCTGCCAACACCACCAACGGAACCTGCGCAGCCCGGTAGGCCTGGGCAGCCTCAAAGATCGACGTCACCGCCCCTGACTCCAAACCTCCAACGCCGCCCTCTCCCAGATAGGTCGTCCAGCCGCCTTCGGTCCCTGGCGCCAGATGGTTGCGCAGGCGCACATTGCCAAAGGTCCCGCGCACCATCACCCGGTCATCCCCACGGCGCGAGCCGTAAGTGTTGAAGTCTCTGGCATGGACACCGGCCTGGCGCAGCAAGTCGGCCGCAGGGCTGCGCCACGCGATCGCCCCCGCAGGGCTGATGTGGTCGGTCGTCACCGAGTCGCCCACCTTCACCAGGCACCGCGCTCCCGTCACCGCTCCAGGCACAGGCAACTGCGCCGTGACCCCTTGCACAAAGGGCGGCTCGTGGATGTAGGTCGAGTCCTGCTGCCAATCAAAACACGCCCCTTTGTTGGCCCACACCGCATCCCAGCGCCCGTCACCCTGGTGGACATCGTCGTAGCGGCGCACAAAATGCTCGCGCTTGACCACCCGCTCCATCCACTGCGCACACTCATCCCAATCCGGCCAGATCTCGGCCAGCATGACGGCCTTGCCCTCGCCATCGTAGCCCAGGGGCTGCGTCAGCGGGTCAAAGTCCACGCGCCCAGCAATCGCGTAGGCCACCACCAGGGGCGGACTGGCCAGGTAGTTGCCCCGCGTCAGTGGGCTGACGCGCCCCTCAAAGTTGCGGTTTCCCGACAAAACCGCCGCCGTCAACAAGCCATGGTCTTCGACCGCCTGGGTGATCTCGGGCGCCAGCGGCCCGGAGTTGCCAATGCAGGTCGTGCATCCATAGCCCACGGTGTGAAAACCCACCGCTTCGAGCGCTTTGTCCAGACCGGCCTCTTTGAGATAGTCGCTGACCACCACCGAGCCCGGCGCCAGCGAGGTCTTGACCCAGGGCTTGGCCCGCAGACCTCGGGCGGCGGCGTTGCGGGCGAGCAACCCTGCGGCCAGCATCACGTAGGGGTTGGAGGTGTTGGTGCAGGACGTGATCGCCGCCAGGAGCACCGCCCCATCGGCCAACTCAAAGCGCTCTCCATCCACCTCCACATCCACCGTCCGTTTTGCTTCGCCGCCCTGCCGCCGCCCCCCAAGTTCTTCGACCAGCGCTTGCCACCGCGTGCCCATCTGGCCAAGCAAGACACGGTCTTGGGGGCGCGTGGGTCCAGCCAACGCAGGCTCGACGGTGGGCAGGTCCAGGGTGACGCGCTGGCTGTAGACGATGGGCGCGCCGGGCTGGCGCCAGATGCCTTGAAGGCGAGCATGGGCTTCGACCAGTTCGACCTGCTTGTCGCTTCGTCCGGTCAGGGTGAGGTATTCGAGGGTTTTGTGGTCCACGGGGAAGAAGCCGCAGGTGGCCCCGTATTCGGGGGCCATGTTGGCGATCGTGGCGCGGTCGGGAAGCGACAAATGGTCCAGCCCATCGCCGTAAAACTCCACAAAGGCCCCTACGACGCCGTGCTGGCGCAAAAGGCGCGTGATTTCGAGCACCAGGTCGGTGGCGGTGGCCACCTGGGTCATCTGACCAGTCAACTCCACCCCGACGACTCGGGGCAGCGTCAGCGGCATGGGCAAGCCGAGCATGGCCGCCTCGGCCTCAATGCCGCCCACGCCCCAGCCCAGCACCCCCAGCGCGCCCACCATCGTCGTGTGGCTGTCGGTCCCCACCACGGTGTCAAAGCAGACCTCATCGCCTTGCTCGGTGGGCTTTACCACCACGACCTTGGCCAGGTACTCCAGGTTGATCTGGTGCACGATCCCCTTGCCTGGAGGCACAATCGACAGATTCTCAAAGACGTTCTGTCCCCACTTAAGGAAGTGGTAACGCTCGTGATTGCGCTCATACTCGCGGCGGCGATTGATGGAGATTGCCCCTGGGCCCTTCCAGGCATCGACCTGCACAGAATGGTCCACCACCAAATCGACGGGCAAGACCGGGTTGACCATCGCAGGGTCGCCGCCGTGGCGCGCCACCGCCTGGCGCAGCGCCGCCAGATCCACCACCGCAGGCACCCCGGTAAAGTCCTGCAAGAGCACGCGTTCGGGCGTAAAGGGCACCTCAGCGCTTTTGTCCTCTTGCGGCGACCAACGCGCCAACGCCTCCACATGCTCAGGCCTCACCCGACCGTCGCCCAGACGCCTGAGCACCCCCTCCAAAAGCACCCGAATCGAGCGCGGCAAGTGCCCCAACGGGCCAAACGTCTTCTCCAGCGCATCCAGGCGATGCACTTTGTAGGAGGCCCCATCAGACGTGCGCAAAATCCCTTGGCTTTGATCCTTCATGTCCCCATCTCCGTACTCAAGAGTGTGGCGCGCCTGCATCTTGGCCTTCGGCCAGGGAAAACGCCCACCACTCGACATCAAAACACCACGCAGCACCGCCCACACGGGGCAGCAGCGCGCATCTCAGAGCGCCGCGCTCTGGACACTTCACAGATGGGTCATCGCAAATGATAAATAAAACAAATTGATTTGATTTAAATCATCACAAACTTTTATACAAACTTACCCACACCGTGCCCACCGCCATCCAAGGAGCGTGCATGGACACCGATCTGCTCAAAACTTTTCTGGTCCTGGCCCAGGAAGCGCACATGACGCGCGCGGCCTCGCGCCTTCACCTGACCCAGCCTGCCGTCAGCGCCCAACTCAAGCGCCTGGAAGATGAACTGGGCCAGCGCCTCTTTGAGCGAGGCCGGCGCGGCACCACCTTGACCGAGGCGGGCCGACTCTTTGAAGGGCACGCACGCCACGTACTCGACGGCCTGGAGCGCGGCAAGCGGGCGTTGGATCAGCTCGCGGGCCTGGAGCGAGGCACCTTGTCCATTGGGGGCGGCGCCACCGCCATGACCTACCTGCTGCCCCCACTGCTGGCGCGGTTTCACAAAGATCACCCCGGGATCCACCTCTTTGTGCGCGAACAAGGCAGCGCCAACACCATGGCTGCAGTGCGCACAGGAGAGTTGGAGTTGGGCATCATCACCATGCCCATCGGCGGACAGCTTGAACGCCAGGAACGCGACGCTTTGCACACCACCACATGGGTCCGCGATGAGCTTCGCCTCATCACCCCACCGGGCCATCGCCTGGAGCATGCAGAGCGCTTTGAGTGGTCACACCTCAACGCAGAGCCGCTGGTCCTCTTTGAGGCGGGCGCGGCGGTGCGGACGTTGTTGGATCACCGGCTGAGCAGCGCAGGCATCGCACCGCGCGTGGTGATGGAGTTGCGCTCCATCGAGACCATCAAGCGGATGGTCGCCCAGGGCATCGGGCTGGGCTTTGTCAGCGCGTTGGCGCTGGCCCACGCCGAAGAGGGATTGACCAGCGTCCAGGACCCCGTCGAGCGCCAGTTGGCCATCGTGCGCCGCAAAGACCGCCCCTTGAGCCCGGCGGCCAGCGTCTTCTTTGAGCGCCTCCTGCACCTGTCCAACCCACCCCTGCGCAACTGAGCCGCATCCCCATTTGCCCGATATGATGCGTCTGGTTATGATGGCTGCGCGGTGCGGGCCGCAACCAAAGCCCATACCAAAATGCAAAACAAGTCGGACGTCTGCATTTTGGTATCAGACCGAAAAGGTCCGATAGGGCTTCAAACCCACACACACATCCAACCATGAAAACCTGTCTCCCCATCCTCTGCCTTGCGTGTGCTCTGTGCGCGTTGATGAGCGCCTGCGACGATCGGCGCTACTCAAAGTCTGTGGCCATCGCAGACTGTCAGGACGGCGCGCCGCTGGAAATCTGCGACGGCCTGGACAACGACTGTGATGGTGAAATCGATGAGGATCAGGGCCTGGAGGCGGCCTGCGAAGGGTTTGCGCCCGGGGGATGCGCCACGCTCAAGCGCGTGTGCGCGCCCGATGGCCAGACCCAGTGCGTGCCCGACGTGGTCTTGGCCAACGGCCAGACCTGCCAGGACGCGTGCACCCAGGGCGGCCAGTGTCAGGATGGGCAATGTGTGGGGGCTCAGGCGCTGACGTGCGACGACGCCGATGGCTGCACTGAAGACAGCTGCAACCCCGCCGTCGGCTGCGTGCACACCACACGCATCGTGCCCGAGTGCTGCGACATCCAGACCACACAGACAGGCATGGCCAACGTCTTTGGGCGCGGACGCATCGAAGACATCACCCTTAGCGGCGACAACGTCGCCTACATGGCCGCCGCCAACATGGGCGTGCACGTGGTCGACGTCAGCAACCCCTCCTCTCCCAGACAAATCGGCTGGGTCGACACCCCTGGGTGGGCGCAGCGTCTGGCCGTCCAGGGCGACACCCTCTACGTGGGAGAGCGCATGGCGGCCGAAGGCCAGGGGGACACCGCGGCCATCCGCCGCGTGGACATCTCAGACCCTTCCGCACCGCAGCTCATGGACCAACAAACCGGACAAGCGCGCTACCTGATCACAGACGTCGAGGTCCAGGGCGACGTCGCAGCGATTCTGCACTACAGCGGCCTCCAGATGGTGGACATCTCGGATCCGATGGGCGTCACCGCACTCTCCTCGATCTCCATCGGGGACAGCAACGCCATGAGTTGGCAGGGGGACCGCCTCTACGTCCTCAACGCCGACCTCCCCGGCCGCCTGCACGTCTACGACACCACCGACCCCACCGACCTGACGCTGCTGGCCACCAGCAACGACGTCCCAGCCTTCAGCTTTGACGTCCTGGCCCACAAAGACCGCCTCTACGTCAGCAAATATGACCAGATCTCGGTCTACGACATCTCCAACGATCGATTGGCCAGGATCGTCAACGACGGCCAACCCACGGGGCGCTCCATGTTTGTGGAAGACAACCTCCTGCTGGTCGTCGGCAGCCGAGGCTTTCGCATCTTTGACGTCACCAACCCCGCCCCCGACCTGCTGGCCACATCCCCCACCCCCGAGGACACCACCTCCGTGGTCGCCAGACCCGGCGTGGCCTTTGTCGGCATCGGACACGGTCCCCTGCTCCAATCCAACATCGGCACGACCGGCTTTGACACCCTCGACGGCGGCCTGCGCGTCTACGACCTGAGCGACCCGCAAGACCCCCAGGTGATCGGCGCCTCCTACACCCCCGGCGCCTCGCGCAGAGTCCACGTCATCGACGACGTCGCCTACGTGGCCGACATGGGCGGAGGGCTGCGCATCTTCAACGTCTCAAACCCAACCCGCCTGATCGAGCAAGGCCACATCCCCATCCCAAACGCCCTGGCCCAGGAGGTCATCCACCACGGCAACTGGCTCATCCTCTGCCTCCAAACCTCCCAGGGCTCCCGCTTTGAGCTCTACGACAGGACCTCGCCCTTTGCCCCCATCAAGCTCTCTGAGTTGGAGCTGCCCGACATCGAAATGCAGATCGTCGTCGACGACAACGGCGTCATCTTCGCCACCGGCCGCCGCGACGGCTACGAGCATCACCTCTCGGTCGTCGACACTTCGCCGGACGGCCGCCTGACGCTGGCGCAAGACATCTTCCTGGATGACTTCCACACCGGTGACCTCGTCATCCAGGGGCCATACCTCTACGTCGCCAGCAACGCCCTGATGGCCTTTGACATCACCGCACCGCTGGACCCCCAACTTGTGGGCCAATCCGAAGACATCTTCTCGGGGATCACGCTGGCCGCCGGCCCCCCAGGGATCATCTACGGCACCGGCACCGCCATCCAAAACGCCCTGGTGATCTGGGACGTCTCAGACCCCAGCTTGCCCATCGAAGTGGGCCGCGCAGAGTTTGAAAACCCCGCCGAAGGCCTCACCGCCAAGGACGGCTTCCTCTACGTCGCCAGCGGCGCCTCAGGGCTGCGCATCTTTGACGTCTCGGACCCCACCACCCCCACCGAAGTCCACCAGGCCCCCACTCTCGACCACGCCTGGGGCCTCCACCTCGAAGACCAGACCCTCTTTGTGGCCGATTCTTACGGCCTGCTCCAAAGCGTCACCCTCTCTTGCCAATAAAGCCGGTTGACGCGTCCATTGGGCCCAACTATGTTTTTAGCGGCACCAAGCGATCGCGCGTCTACTTCATAACCCCACCACCCCAGCCCAAAAGAGGTTGTGTTCTGGGGTGACCCATGTCATTGAAGCAGGCCTCTTTGTGCAGGATCTGATTTCAGACTCTGCCAGTGTTTGTGCCCGTTGTCAGCCCACTCCCGAGCGACCAAGCCCGGACAACACGACCTCCCCCATAAGGCAGGCCGTCACACCGAGCCCTGGACAACGCTGACCTCGGCCCCAAACACGACAAATGCACGGTGCGTAACAATGTGTTTTAACGTCGATGCCAACCGCAGCATTGAAACCATGGGGCCGCGCCCACAAAGGTGTTGCGACTCCAGAACCAGCGCCCACTCAGAAGAACGGGCGCTCATGATGGCCACGGCCAAAGGTGAGCATGGGCAGGTTCAAGGGGCTCTGGGGCATCGGGTTGCAAAAGGACAAGCAAGGGTTTGCAAAAGGCAAGTGTGGCAATTCTCTGGGTGGCCCTGACGCTCTGGACCACGACCGCCATCGCTCAAGACACCAACTTTGTCGATCCCGGCAAAGAGCAGATGGACCTCTATCAGGCCGGCGCCAAGGCCTTCAAAGAGCAAAAATGGACCAAAGCCATCGAGCGCTTCGAAGCCTCGCTGGCCATCGGTGAGCTCAACATCACCTACCTCAACCTGGGGCGGACTTTCTTTAAGTCTGGCCAGTGCCACAAAGCCAAGGCCGCCTATGACAAGGTCGCCACAGCCCCCCAGATTCGAGAACCCTCCCCCATTCAGGTCCTCGAAAAACTCGACGAATACCGCGAAGAGCTCTCCACCTGCCCCGCCACCATCACCATCACCTGCAGCGACCCACAAATCGCCGTCTCCGCCTCACCGCAGGTCGATGGGGCCGCGTGTGGCAAGAATCTCAATGTCCCCGCAGGCAAGTACACCTTCACCGGAGCGCTGGGCGATCTGACCGTGGAGCGCACCGTGGAGGTCAAGTCCATGGACAAGACCAAAGTGGCGCTGCGCTTTGCAGTCGCAAAGGACGACTCGGACAGCGGCGCCGGTCTGCGCACCGCGGGTTGGGTCACCGCAGGCATCGGCGTGGCAGCCCTGGCCACCGGCGGCGTCCTTTTTGCCATCAACAGCTCCGACGCTGATCGATTTGACGAACTCAACGCTCAGGGCCTGTCGTGCCCAGCGGATCCCAACTGTGCAGAACTCGAATCACTCCAAGACAGCCTCGACAGCGCCAATGTCCAAATTGGCGTCTCCGTCGGCGTGGGCGCTGCGGCCCTGCTGACCGGCGCGGCGCTCATCTTCATGGGCTACAGTCAGGATGACGACGAAGAAGCACAGACGGGGCTGACGCCGCTGTGGCAGCCTGGGCTTATCGGGGTGCAAGGACGCTTCTGACCTGCACAAAACAGCCTCGCCCAAAACGCGGGGCCACGATGAGAGACCGTCCGACGGGGACCGACGCCTGACTGGCGCCGACACAACGCCCCTCGAACAGCCTCCAAAGATAAAAGAAGGCATGATGAGCGCTATCCATCACGGCAAAACATGGGCACTGAAGCTGCTGCTCCTGACAAGCGCAGCGCTGTGCACCACGGGCTGCTTCGACACCGAACTCAACACCACCCCGTCGATCGTCGATGACGAGCCCGACACCGACGGAATGGATGAGCCAGACGGCGATGATCAGCCCTGCGAGGGCGGCCAGGAGAATGCCTGCGGCGGCTGCGCCGAACTCGAAGGCCAGCTCGGAGACCCTTGCGGCACCTGCGACAGCGGCACGCTGGCCTGCGCCGACGACAACGAATCGCTGGTCTGTGACGGCGACGGGGGCGAAGAGGCCACCAACGCCTGCGGCGGCTGCGCCGAACTCGACGGCGTGCCCGATGTCGACCGCTGCGGCACCTGCGACAGCGGCACGCTGGTCTGCGCGGCCGATGACAACTCGCTCAACTGCGTCGGCGACGGCGGTGACAACGCCCTCAACGATTGCGGCGGCTGCGGCGTGCTTGCGGGTGACATCGACGACGCCTGCGGCACCTGCAACAGCGGCACGCTGACCTGCGCCGAAGACAACGAGTCGCTGGTCTGTGACGGAGACGGAGGGGACGACATCCTCAACGAATGCGGCGGTTGCGCCACGCTGGCCGGAGCCGTGGATGACGCCTGTGGCACGTGCAACAGCGGCACGCTGGCTTGCGACGGCCAAGAAAACCTCTTGTGCGATGGCGACCAGGGTGAGGCCGCCCGCAACGCCTGTGGCGGCTGCGCCGTGCTTCCTGGCACACCTGCCGACTCTTGCGGCACCTGCAACACTGGCACCTTTGTCTGCGCCAACGGCGGCGAAACCCTCAACTGCAACAACGATCAAGGCGACGCGGCGCTCAACGACTGCGGCGGCTGCACCCCGCTCGAAGGCATACCCAACGTCACCCGCTGCGGCGAGTGTGACTTGGGGGTGTTGACCTGCGCGAATGACAATGAATCACTGGAGTGCGCTGGTGATATGGGCCCTGGCGTACGCAACGTCTGCGGAGGCTGCGCCGTACTGCCCGAAGGCGCCGAGGTCGGCGGCGAATGTGGTCAAGGCGAATGCCCTGGCACCTTTGCCTGCGACGGCAACGATCTGCTGATCTGCACTGGCGCGGGCGTCAACGTCTGTGGCGGCTGTGACACGCTGGACAACGATCCTGGAGATGCCTGCGGTCAATGCGGTGAGTTTGTCTGCAACGGTGACAACGCCGTGCGCTGTGAAGAAAACCTGCGCACCTTCTTCTTCGACGAAGACGGCGACGGGTTTGGTGAAACCGACGATACTCGCCAGCTCTGCGCCGCGGAGGGCAATTACCGGGCCGAACAAGGCGGCGACTGCAACGACGACAACCCCAACGTCAAACCCAACATCGACGAGGCCTGCGACGGCCAGGACACCAACTGCAACGGCCAGATCGATGAAGGCGTCACCAACACTTGTGGCGGCTGTGGGGAGTTGGAGCAGGACCCCGGCGAACCTTGCCTTGACTGCGCCCCTGGCATCGTGGCCTGCGATGGCCGCAGAGAGGTCGCTTGCGAGCCCATCAACGAAGACCTGGATCTGTGTGGCCTCAACGCCGACTGCCTCTTTGAGTGCGGCGACGGCGTCTGCGACCCCGAAGAGAGCTGCGGCCAGTGTGACCTGGACTGCGACTGCTTTGAGAGCGGCTGCGGCGATGGCATCCGTGATGAAGGCGAGAGCTGCGATGACGGCAACCGCATCGAAGACGACATGTGCACCGACGACTGCCAACCCGGACCCGGTCAGGCCGTCAACGCCGGACGCGTGCGCGTCAGCCCTATGCAGGACAACGGCTTTGTGGCCTCGTTCATCGTCCCCGGTCAGGGCAACGTCGCCTTCCAGCGCTTCAACGAAGCCGGCGTGCGCATCGACGACGACCCCATCACCATCCCCAACAGCAACCAGGGCGGTGCCGATACTCTCAGCGCGGGCATGGTGCAAATGGGTGACGGCTCCCTCTTTGTCGTTCACAAAGGCACCAGCGGGCTTGTCGGCAACTTCTTCACTTCCGACTGTGACCCGACCCCTGTCACAGGGCGCACAAACCCGCTGGCTGGCTTCATGACCACCCCTGAACTCAGCGACGAGTTTGATGTCGCCGCGTTGAGCGGTGGTCAAGTCGCCATCACCTGGAGCGACAAAGACCCCATGCGCCCCCAATCTTCTTTCAAGACCTTTATCTATGTCTTGGATGACGAAGGCACTCCTGCCAACGACAACCCGCCGTTCATCATCTCTCCGATGAGCGCCGATGAAGACACCAAACCCCACATCATCCCGCTCTCAAACGGGCAGTTTGTGGTCGTCTGGAACCGCAACGGCAACGGCCTGCGTGGGCGGCGCTTCAACACCGGCGGCGCGCCCATCGGTGGTGAGTTCCCGATCACCAACACTGAGGCCAACATCATCAACTCGGCCGGAGCGGGCTTCAACGACGGGCGCTTTGTGGTTGTTTGGGACGTGGACGGCGATGTCTTCCTGCGCTCCTTCTCCTCCACCGGGACCCCCCAGGGCAACGGCAGGCTCGTGACCACAGACGGCAACGGACTTCAGGAGTTCCCCGACGTCGCCATCAACAGCAACAACCTCATCCTGGTCACCTGGCAGGACGGCCGCACCTGCAACGCAAACTGCAACACCATGGACACCACGGGCCGCATCTTCCTGGGCACCGGCACCGAGCTGGGCGGCGAGTTTGTGATCGACCAGAACACCGACCTTCCCATCGGTGATGCCATGGCGCTGCGGGATCGCACCTTTATGGCGACCGTTGACCAGGGCGGCGCCGCGCAAATCCTCAAACGTGTCACCATTCCCGCCGAGTGACGACGGCCGGCAGAGAGGCGAGCATTCGCCGCCTACCCTGCCCCCCACACATGAGGGGGCTCCCATCGCCCCCCCAAAATCCACATCAAGACACCGCGCTCTCCAGCCCCTCTGAAGCCACCTCGCTGACCTCGATCAAGCGCAGCCCTCTGGCCTGCGTCTCAATCCGGTCCACCCGCAAGCGCGTCCCTGGTGCCAACACGTACTCTTCTTCGCCTTTAAACGACGAAAAGGGCCGAATGCCCACCGCTGTGCGCGGCGAGACTTTGAAGAGCGAGCGCGGGCCGCTGCTGCCCATAAAGCCTTCCGCAACTGCCCTGCGCGACGTGCACGAGGACACCCCCCACCACGTCACAACCTCGCCCTCGGGATACTGGCTGGACAAATCCAGGCGCACCCCGCGCCAGAGCGTCTGGTGGGTGGGGGTCAACTTGTGCAGCGCTGAGAAGAGCAGCCTCAAGTACCCAAAGTAGGGTGTGAGGCGGCTCCGGTCCGGGTCGCGCAGCGTGGCATTGAGGGTGCCGTAGAAGACCGAACCAGCGGTGTAGAGGTTCAGCGCCGCGATCTCATGGCGCGTCAGCTTGCCCACGCCGCGCTGCGATGCCATGCGGTTGCCCAGATTTTTGGCCGCCGAAGACGCATAGCCGATGTTCATCAGCCCCTTGACGCTGCCCATGGCCTCGTCAAAGCTCACCAGCGGTGTCTCCATCAACCCAGTGATGGCGGGCAACACCCGGCCCTCATCCTTCACGCTCTGCAAGCGCTCCAGGTAGAACTGGTGCAGCTCGCGGGTCTTGTCGACAAAGTCCCCCATGCGCTGGGCAACCTCGGCCTCAACGCGGGCCTCTTTGTCCCAGCCCACCGAAGGCAACCAGTCTACCGGTTCCATACCCAGGCGCTGGAGCGTGTTGTTGACGTCTCCAAAGTGGTTGCCACGGCAGAAGATGTCGCCCTGGGCCGCCGGGTTGCAGTGCTCGATGTGCTTGACGGGCACCTTGTGGTACTGGCGATGGATGCCTTCAACCATCGGGCGAAGCTGCTTGGCGTGGTTGCCCCACCACAAAAAGACCACGCCCTGGCGCTGGTCGGGGTGCTGCTTGGATTTGGCCTTGAGGATCTCCTCGACGATGGCCTTGACGGTTGGCTTCCAGAACGTGGTGTGCTGCGAAATGTCCATATAACCGTCGCTGCTGGCGGTCAGCGAGGCGTTGAGCAGGAGCACTCCCTGGGCCAGGATCGCCTGAAACCACTGCGGCGGCGCCACGACGTCCTTTTCGGCCAGGAGTTTGCGCAGATCCCCCACGCGAGTCTTGCGGTCGATGCCGTACTTCCAGACGCTGGCGGCCTTGATGATGCACCGCATGGAGACGGTGCGCCCAAAACGGCCCTCTTTCCAGGCCTGAAAGGCGTTGTCGAACATCGCAATCCCCGTGGCAGACTCGACCCTGGGGTACGGGTTTTGACCAAAGACCACCACCTTCCAGCCCTCGGGGGGGTTGGGCTTGAGCGCCTGAAAGGTCAACTCGCGCACCGGCACGACACCCGGCGAGCGCCCTGGGCCGATGAAGGTCTCAGCGCTTCGGCGCTTTTCAAGGATGGGCTTTAACACCGGCAGCCAGGATTCGGCGCCGCCCTCAAAGAGTGGGGTCAGCGCCAACGGATCGTTTGGGTCGGGGGATTGGGTCATGGCCAATGTCCTTTAAAAGCGATGGTCATCTGCACAAACAACCACTGACCATAACATCAGTAACCCTAAAAACCAACTCAGGGCCACCGACAGATGTTGTCGGTGACCCTGAACTGACTCGCCAGCGGCAAGAAGCGAGACCGGAAAACGGTCCCACCGAAGCACCAGCGCGCTTCGGTGTGTGCCCAACCCTTGACCCGCAACGGCGAGCCAGGGGTTGGGCACGGGAGGATTACTCCATCAAGTCAATCGACACCCCGCAGGCCTCAACCGAGAGGTCGCCGCCGTCGATGTAGCAGGCCTTGTCGGCCAGGCCGTAGGCCTTCTCTTTGTCGGAGAGCTTTGAAGTGTTCTTGCAGAAGCCGGCAATCTGCTTTTCGTCATCAAAAGCGGGCCAGGTCAGGGAGAGGTAGTCCTCTTTGGCCTCTTTGGTGAGGTTGCTGGTCAGGAGCGTGGCGCACTCATCAGGGTTGCTGGTGGCGTACATGAGCGAGGACCAGAAGCAGGAGTCACTGATGCCACCGTAGCAGGCCTTGGCCAGGTACTTGGCCGACTTGCTGTAGTCGGCCGAGACACCTTCGCCTTCGAGGGCGATCATCGTGCCCTGGTAGAAGAAGTCACCCAGGCTCTGGCAGGCCGCCGCCGAACCAAAGTCGCACCCCTCACCCACAATCTCTTCGAGCTTCTTGGCGTCGGCGCCAATGCCAAACTCGCTAAGGAACTCTTCGCCGTAAGCTCCAACGATGAACTCGCACATCATCGAGTTGCCCCACTCGCAGCCCACGGTCGCCAACTCCATCATCA
The DNA here is from genome assembly GCA_937123825.1 of uncultured Pseudomonadota bacterium. GTDB lineage: Bacteria > Myxococcota_A > Bradymonadia > Bradymonadales > CAKZKQ01. The sequence goes on along the minus strand of CAKZKQ010000564.1, from coordinate 4,096 downwards.
CCTTGGCCTCGGCGGCGTCGGTCGGACGGGTGTTCTCACCGGTGCTGCCCATGACCAGGAAGGCCCCAGCGCAGGCGGACGCCTCAAACTCGTCGGTGCACGCGGCCTGGAGCTTGGCCTGCATGTCGCCCTGGTAGGAGCGCAGCTTCTCCAACTTGTCGGCGCCGCCAAAATCAGCGCTCACGCTCCAATAGTTGATTTTCAGACTGGCAGCGAGCGCATCGGAGAAACGGCCGCAGCTGGCGGCGTTGCCCTTGTTGCACTGCTCCTTGCACTGGGCCATGTCGCCTTCCTTGCACAGGAAGTTCTCCACGGTCTTGGGCTCAACACAGTGGTCGTCCTGGTAGACAAAACCCTCAGGGCAGTTGCGGGTATCGACCTTCTTGGGCGGCGCCTTGGCGTCTTTGCCAGCGTCCACAGCGGCGAGCTTGCCGGTGGCCAGCGGCAGGATGCTGACGCGCATGACGGCCTGGCAGTTCTCGGTGGGGATCTCGTCCTTGCTCTTGGCCTCATCGCAGGCCTTGGCGTCGCCATCGGTGGCAGCCACATTGCGGGAGCTGGACACCTCGCCGCTGGCGTTGCCATAACCCAGCAGCTCGCCGGCCGCCGTCGCCTTGCCCTTCTCGCCCGAGGCCATGGCAAACGCGCCGACCTTGGTTTGGAAGACAAAGTGGGTGGCGTCTTTGCAGGCGTCGCGCTTGATCTGATCGCGGCTGACATCAGCCACGGTCGTCGATTGCACGCCGACCATCACGTAAGCCAGATCCAGCGCCCGGCCTTGCTCCAGGGCCGTCTTGACGCTGCCGGTCAACGCAGGGCTGGAGAAGTTGGCGCTGGCCGAGGCTGCGTCGGCCACCTGCAGCGACTTGGTCTTCTTGGAGATTCCCTGGTAGGCGTATTCACCCGGCACGGCGCAGTTGCGAAGCACCTTGATGCCGTCACAGGTGAACTTCACCAGCGCAATCCCACGGGCCATCTCGGACTCCAACGTGGCACGATCACCGTCGCCCCACTCGACCACAAAGCGCTCGGTGCCGTTGCTGTCCGAGAGCATCTCTTCGGTGCACTCAAGCTTCTCGCCCAGAGCACTGCCCGCTTTGGCCTGGTCAGGCCGAACAATGTCCGCTTTGTTGGCACAACCGGTCAACATGCCGACGGCCAAAACCGACGCCACGCACCCTCCAATCATGAACTTTGCCGCTTTCATGAAATCTCCTTTTCCATGTCTTGCCGCACCATCACGATGCGGCCACTTGAACACCACGACACCGCGCCTGCGGGCACAACCGCGCATTAAAACGAGCTGTGGACCACACCATGCGGCAGACCCGAGCGTGTTTGCAGACAGCCTGCAAGGACAAATCCCAGGCAGACATTGTCTATGTTGATTGCATATCGCCGGGAGCCACCCGACGTTCCGCTCTGCTTACACCAATTCAATGTCAATGAAAAGACAATTGGGCAAAAGCCCATTATTTGGAGCGTTTGCAGGGCGGCTCTTGGCCTTTACATCCGCATCGGACGACACCCAATGCGGGCATTTGCAGCATTTTTTCAAAAAGTTTCGCACAAGCCGCCAAACACACCACGCGCAACGCGGATTGGAGGGCTCCAATCGGCCCTCTTTGTGTCCAAACCGGCTCCAACCAAACGCGCTTGCAGCCTGTATGTGCCATTGGGGCAGCCCCCCTCTTGATGACAGCACCCCGGCAAAGGTTTGCATCAAGTCATTGAAGGGCTCTACACTGAAATCCGCTGGCAAATTTGCAGTGTCGACCATGACAGCCGCCCCAACCATGACGATGAACCGTTCGTTGCGTTTGTGTTCCCTGCTCTGCGCCCTCCTCACGGTGCCTGCGCTCTTTGGCGCGTGCGTCACCGGGGTCAGCGCGCCCGCAGAAGAGACGCCTGAGCAAGGCGCCCCTCCCCCTGGAGGCAACACAGACATGCCAGGCACACCCGATCCACAGATGTGCGGCGGTGAGTGCGGCGCCTTCCAATACACCCTATGCACGTGCAGCTCGGATGACCCATGCGGCTGGAGCGACAACGGGTTTTGTGACTTGGACGCCTGCGCCGGGCTGATCACGACCCCCTTCGCCGACGACAAAGACTGCGCCGACAGCGATCTCAAAGACCCCAACAATCAGGTCGACCCAAATCCCGATCCAAACCCGGACCCTGATCCCGATCCAGGCCCGGACCCCAACCCTGATCCGGGGCCGTCCGATTGCACCATGACCATGTGCTTGACCGGCGCCATCGACCAGAACACCCCATCCAACTTTGCGTTTGCGCAGATCTGCGAGCGCAACGAGATCCAGGGACTCATCCCGGACTGCGACGACCCGCCGTGCCTGAGCACTTTCAACAATTTCCTGGTCGACAACGACGACATCTATGAGGCGCTCTTTGACGCGCTGGACACCAACGGCGATCGACAGATCAACGCCTCGGACCAGCGCTGCGAACTCAACCTCCTGGGGTACTCATGGGGCGGCGTCAACGTCATCGAGTTGGCCAACGACTTTGTCAGCGACAGCCGCGTGTCAGGCGACCGCGCCTTTGTAGACCGCATCATCCTCCTGGAGGCCTACCAGCCCTTTGGGGACATGGACTTGCCCTCGCAGGTCGGCAAGGTCCGCTCCTACAGGCGCTCTAGCCCGCCCGCCAACGACTGCTCGGCCCAGGAGGTCCTGGGACCCTACGTCGGGCTGGCCCCCAGGTGCCCCTCCGGGGTCGATTGCATGGATTATGACTACTCGCTGGGCGGCTCCACCAGCTACCCGCTCTTTGGGGGCGGCTCACAGACGGGCAGCCAGGTCGACCACTGCAGCGTCCCGGCCGTCGCACACGAGGCCGTCATCTCCGAACTCCTCGACCGTGCCCCCAACGTCCCACTCCCCCCGACCGTCCCGGTTGGCCGTCCATGACGGGTACCACCGGGCGCCTCCTCCTTGGCCTCTTGGGGACTGCGCTGGGGCTGGCCTCTTTGATGGCATGCCAGACCCCGGCCCCCAAACCCACACCGCCTCCCAAACCTGCGACGCCTGCGCCGCTCAAGGCGCTGAGCCAAGAGGCCAGCCACGAGCGCTACCTCAAAGACCTGACCTTCATCGCCAGCGCGCAGCGCACCGCCGACCACCCACACCTCAAAGACGTGCGCGACCACATTCACAAGGTGCTGGAACCGCTCGGTTACCAGCTCCCGCGCCACGACTACGGCACCGGCACCAACATCATCGCCACGCTGCCGGGGGACTCTCCCGAACTCGTGCACATCTCGGCCCACATGGACTCGGTGCCCGGTTGTCCCGGGGCCGACGACAACGCCACGGGGGTGGCCGGGGTGCTGGAGATCGGGCGGCTGCTGGCGGCCTCGGGTCCACACCACCACAGCGTGACGCTGGCCTTCTGGGATGAAGAAGAGAAGGGGCTGGTGGGTTCTTCGGCATGGACGGCGCAGGCCCGCGCCGAGGGCGCCCAGATCAAGGCCGCGCTGGTCTTTGACATGATCGGCTATAGGGACAACACCCCGGGCTCGCAGCGCCTCCCACCGGGTGTGGAGCGCTTTACGCCGCTCTTTGGGGCCCAGATGCGTGCCTTTAAGGCCAACGAGCGGCGCGCGGACTTTGTGGCTGCGCTGGCAGACACCGGCTCGTCGGCCGTCGTAACCGCCCTGATCGCCCGTGCCAAGGCGCGCGGGCTGCCCATGATGCCGCTGGTGGTCCCTTCGCTGGCGCTCAAAACAGACCTGGGGTCACAGCTTGGCCGCTCTGACCACGCCAGCTTCTGGAACCAGGGCTACCCGGCGGTCTTGCTCAGCGATACGGGCGAGCTTCGTACGGGGCGCTATCACTGCATGTTCCAGGTGGATGATATGAAGGGGCTTGACCATCGTTTCGCGGTGGACATCATCCAGGTCACGGCAGAAGTGGCTTATCAAACGCTCCAAAAGGCACCTTCGGCGCGTTCGCCCGCTCCCTGATACCAAAATGCAGACGAAAGGCTTACTTTGAGGCGAGCAATAACGGATGGCAGGGGTGAGAGAAGACAGGTCAGTGCTGGCAGTGGCGAGGTCAGAACGGACAGATCG